>JAICJD010000144.1 GCA_025928645.1 Gemmatimonadales bacterium | reverse complement strand
GCTACGCGCACGTGCGCGACCGCGCCGCGATCGTCCGCGACGAGGCGGGTGACGCGGTCCGCATGGTCGGCTCCGTCGTGGACGCGAGCGATGAGACCGGCGAGGACCTGTTCGCGACCGGCCAGAGCCAGCTCCTCGAGCAGATCGCCGCCGGACTCGAGCTCGGCGCCGTGCTCGAGCGGGTGGTGCGGGTCGCGGAGATGCGACAGGACGGGCTCACCGCGGCGATCCTGGTCGTCGCCTCCGAGTCGCGGGAGCTCCGGCTCGCCGCCGGCCCCAGCCTGCCGCCCGCGCTGCGGGATGTTCTGGCTCGCCTGCCGCTCGAGCCGGACGCCGGCCTTGGCGCCCTGGCGGCCACCCGGCGGACGCGGGTCGTGTATCCCGACCTGACCGCCGCCGGCGCTCCGGCGTGGGCCGGGCCGCTGGTCTCGGAAGGCATCCGTGCGGCCTGGGCTACACCGCTCTTCGCCACCGACGGCTCGCTGCTCGGCGCCGTCGAGGTGCACTGCCGCGAGCCGCGCGAGCCCGGAGCCGCGGACCGGGTCCTGATCGAGCGGGCCGGCCACCTCGCGGAGATCGCTATCGAGCGCGACCGCAACCAGGACGCGCTCGCGCGCGGCGTGCAGCTGCTCGAGCAGGTGCTCGACAGCCTGCCGGTGGGTGTCTGGGTGCTGGGCCGCGACGGCCGGATCATGTTCGGCAACCCGGCCGGCCGGGCCATCTGGGGCGGCGCCCGCTACGTCGGGCTCGACGAGCTCGGCGCCTATCGCGGATGGTGGGCGGAGACCGGCGAGCCGGTCGCGCCCGACGAGTGGGGAGCGGCGCGCGCGATCCGCCGGGGCGAGACCTCGCTCAACGAGGCGATGCACATCGAAGGGTTCGATGGCGCGCAGCGGACCATCCTCGGCTCCGCGGTTCCACTGCGGAGCCTCGGGGGCGAGATCGTCGGCGCGATCGTGGTGAACCAGGACATCACCGACCAGCGCGCCGCGGAGGCCGCGCTGCGCCGGAGCGAGGAGCAGCTCCGCCACGCGCAGAAGATGGAGGCGGTGGGGCAGCTCGCCGGCGGGATCGCGCACGACTTCAACAACCTGCTCACCGGCATCCTGAGCTACAGCGACCTGATGCTGGAGGACCTCCGCCCGGGCGATCCGCTGCGCCGGGACCTGGAGCAGATCCGCCAGGCGGGGCAGCGGGCCGCGGCCCTGACGCGGCAGCTTCTGGCGTTCAGCCGGCGCCAGGTCCTCCAGCCGCGGTTACTGTCGCTCAACGCGACGGTGACCGAGCTCGACACGATGCTCCGTCGGCTCCTCGACGCGAACGTCACGCTCGAGACCGTGCTCCAGCCGGACCTGTGGTACGTCCGAGCCGATCCGGGACAAATCGAACAGGTATTGGTCAATCTGGTCGTCAACTCGCGCGACGCCATGACCGACGGCGGCGTGGTGACCATCACGACCGCCAACTTCCAGGTCGATGCGCCGTACGTCACGCTATCAGTGCGCGATACCGGCGCCGGCATGGACGTGCCGACCCAGGCCCGCATCTTCGACCCGTTCTTCACCACCAAGGAAGCGGGCAAAGGGACCGGTCTCGGCCTTTCGACGGTCTATGGCGTCGTGGAGCAGAGCGGGGGGCACATCGCCGTGGAGAGCGCGCCCGGTCAGGGCGCCACGTTCACCATCTTCCTGCCCAGGTACGATCCCGGGCCGTCCGGCCCCGGGCCCGAGCGGCCCGATCGACGCGGCCTGCCCGCGGGCGTGGAAACCCTGCTGCTGGTCGAGGACGAGGAGGCGGTCCGCTCCTCGGTGCGGCGGCTGTTTGAGCGCCAGGGCTACACGGTCATGGAAGCGCGCCACGGACAGGAGGCGCTGCGATTGATAGAGAGCGGCGCCAGGGTGGATATGGTGGTCACGGATCTCGTGATGCCCGAGATGGGCGGCCGCGAACTGGTCGAGCGCCTGCGCGAACGCCACCCCGCGCTCAAGGTCCTGTTCATGTCGGGCTACAGCGAACGGGCGGTAACCACGGACGGAACGATGCCCCCCGGCACGGGTTTCGTGGAGAAGCCGTTCACGGCGGAGCAGCTGGTTCGGCGGACCCGCGAGATTCTGGACGGGTGAGAGGTTCTGGACCACTGAAAGGAAACAGGGGCCCCCCTGCCGGTCGGGCGCACCGAGCCGCCCGCCCTCGGTCAATCCAGCAACGCCAGCAGATCCGCCGTGGACTCCAGCCAGTAGTCCGGCGACGCTCCCGCCAGGTGATCCCGGCCGAACGGTCCCCACAACGCGGCGGCGGTGCGAACGCCCGCCGCCCGCCCCGCCAGCATGTCGTGGATGCTGTCGCCCACATAGACCGTCGTCGCCCGGTCGGCATGGAGCAACGCGACCGCCTTCTCGACCGGCTCCGGGTGGGGCTTGGCGTTGGTGACCTCGTCGGCACAGACCAGGACGTCCATCATCGCCTCGAGCTTCGCGAGGGTGAGCCCGCGTACCGCGCCCGACCGGTTCTTGCTGGTGACGAGCCCGGTCGCCCGGCCGCGGCGCCGGATGGCCTCCACCGCGGCGACGACGCCGGGATACACGGTGACCATCCGATCATGGTTGGCCAGGTTGTAGCGCCGGTAGGTCGCGATCAGGTCCTCGAGCATTGCCGGCTCGCCTCCCCACTCGGCGAACTGCGCGGCGAGTGGCGTACCGACGCCGCGCAGCCACTCCTCGTCGCTCCGCGGCGGGAGCCCGTGCTCGGCGAGCGTGTGGTGGTAGCTGTCGAGGATGAGCCGCACCGAATCGATCAGGGTACCGTCGAGATCGAACAGGAAGGTCTGGAGGGTGGGTGCCGGCATGGGCGGAAACGTAGCCGGATCGTTGTCGGGTTGCGCGTCCGACCGGCAATCCCTATGCTCTCCTTTTTGAGACCGTGCAGTGTCCCCGGCGGCGGAGCAAGCTGATGCAGCCTACCGAGCTCGTGGCTATCATGGCCGCGATCATATATAGCGGCCGGCGCGAGGGCGACGGCCCGCACGCCGAGACCCGGCAGACCGCCGTGGAGGAGGCCTGGCACCTCTGGCACCTGGCCATGGACGAGTGGAGCGATACGGGCACTCGCGACCTGAACCAGCACCCCCTGCAGCCGTGAGCGATGACGGGCTGGTCCGCGAGGCCCGGCTCCGGCCGGAGTTCGCCGCCCTGTACCCCGGCGTCGAGCCCGAGGTCTGGTACACGGCGGCCACGCTGGCCGAGCACCTCCTGGGCCGCTTCCTGCGCGAGGGCGAGGACCGCCCGCCGCCCGAACGCATCCTGGACGACCAGCACTTCGAGTTCCGCGGTGTGGCCGGGCTCAAGGGCGGCAGAATCGGCGGCTGAGTCCGGCCGCCACGCCACGCGGCCCGACCGTCAGACAACCTCACCGCTCGAACAGAATCAGGCCCGATAGCCGGACGTCGACTGCTTCCCACCGGGGCGTCGCCGCGGGGGCGCGCTCCACCCATCGGGACAGCGTCTCCGGATCGGCCTCCGCCATCCTCTCGACCAGCATCGCTTCTCCCGCCGTGTGTCCGCCGCCGGCGAATGCGAGCGCCCGTTCCAATCGCTCGAGCCTGCGTTGGTCACGCTGCCGAGCCGCGCGGGCGATCTCCTGCCCAAGCCGCTCGACCAGCCGGCGCGCGGCCGACGCCGGCTCCGCGGCGCTCCACCTGCGCCCGGCGGCGAGCGCGAGTCGGTCCCGGATGACGACGGCCAGCCGGTCGAGCGCGCGGCGCACCGCAGACGGCGTCGCCGCTGTGAGCCGGGCGTACTCCCCGGCCTCGAGCATGCGGCCGACGACCGTTTCGCTGTCCTCGGTCCAGCGGTCATGCTCATCCAGCCAGCCGACCGTCGCGGCGAGCGCACAGTCTCTGGGACCTCGGCGGACCCACAGCTCATACCCGGCCAGCACGCCCTCGGCGCCGGAGTCCGCCACGAGTGCCGTCCCGACGATCCCCGGCCCGCCGAGCCGATCGGCAAGGATGGATCGCCACCGCCAGAGACGCACTCCTTCCGCTCCGAGCCCGGCTCGGCCCGGGAGCCTGGCCTTGTGCGCGAGCCGCGGGCCGAGGCGAAGTGCCGACTCGAGCACTGGTGGAGGAGGGAACCGCACCACCTCGATGCTCTGGTGCGCCGAGCCGAGCCGAACCGCGCGGCCTTCGCGCTGCTCCAGCCGCATCGGAGTCCAGGGGAGGTCGTAGTGGACCACCCGATCGGCTCGACGGAGGTCCAGGCCCTCCGCCGCCACATCGGTGGCTACCAGGCAATAGGGCACGCGGGCCCGAAGGCGCGGGTCTACCGCGTCGCGGAACCACCCCATCACCTGGGCTCTCGGCGCGGAGGCGTGGCCGAGGCCCGCGCGATCGCCGGTGCACCAGGCCACGGGTGGGATGAGCCGGTGCCGCAGGTGTCGCACTGTCTCGCGCCGGGTGGCGAACACGAGCGTAGGGCGGCCGTCGGAGAGGAGCGCGCGCAGGCGCTCGAGTTTGGGGTCGGAACCCTGCGCGAGACGAGCGGCCTCGGCCAGCACTTCGTCGATCGCGCCCGTGTCGTCGAGCGCGAGCTCGACGCAGCCATCGCCGCCATCCGGCAGCAGCTCCCACCAGACCATCTGCTCGTCCATGACCCCGACGAATTCCCGCAGCTCGGCGCGGCTCAGACGACGGCCGGCCCGGCGCGCGTCGTCCGCGTGCCGCAGCAGGTTGCGGTATCGGGCGACCGCACCTACGAGCGCCGGCGGACTCGAAGCCGCCGCCCGGAGCAGGACGCCGTGGACCAGCGCCGCCGTCGGCGGATGCGCCGAAAGCCGGAGCCGAGCCAGAAGGTCGAGGAAGGTGCGCGCGTCATCGTTCTCGGAAGCGTGCGGAGCGCTCACGTCGACGGTGCGCGCCGGCCGGGGGCCGGCTGCTCTCGACTCCTCGAGTACGAGACGGCCGAGCGCGGTGCCGCTGGTACCCGACGCCACCGCCGCGTGCAGCGACGGAATACCGTCGGGCAGCAACGCATCGTCGCGCACTCCGAGCAGCAGTTGGTGCGCGAGATCGTCCAGGCGGTTGACGATCGGCGTGGCGCTGAGGAGGAGCACTCGCCGTCCCAGCAGCCAGGGCGCGACGTGGCGGTAACGCCTCGTGCGCGGATTGCGGAAATGGTGACTTTCGTCCACGATCACGAGGCCGCGGCCGGTCCGCGGCAACCTGCCGCGACTAGCCTGCTGGTGTGAGCCCAGCTCGATGGGCACGCTCAGCGCGGCCGCCACCGCGCGCCACTGGGGCACGAGCGCCGCGGGTGCCAGGCATACCGCGGGTGCGTTGAAGGCGGCGGCCACCGCCAGCGCGACGTACGTCTTTCCACTCCCGACCGGGTCGGCGAGCAGCGCGCCGCCAAACTGCTCGAGCGCGGCGAGCGACCGGCGATAGCTCCGCGCCTGCCCGGGGAGCAGCCACGCAGGGGCAACGGCCTCGCGCTCGGCGGGGACCAGGCGCGCCGCGATGGCCCGCGCGACCTCGGCGGGCGGCGCTGGCGCTCCCGTCGCGAGGCCGGCGCGCAGCGGATCGGCGGCGGCCAGCGATTCAGCGACGATCCGTGGCGCTGCCGGCCACCAGCCCGGCCAGGCGAGACCGATCCCGGGCGGTGAGCCCGAGGTGCGTGGCTGCGACATCATCAATGGCTTCCTGCACCGGCTCCCCCCGTCGCCCCGCCTCGCTGAGCTCGCGGAACGCGTCGTCGCACAGCACGCCGGCTGGGAGCGGCAGCCGGCCGACGGTGGCCGCGCTGAAGCGGCGGTACCCGCCTGAAGCGGGCACCGCGCCCAGCGTGGCGATTGCGCGGACCCAGGTTGAGTTGAGCCACGCGGCGAGACGTGCCGCCTCGGCGGCACCCGCCGCGACGGCGACGTAGCAGGTGTTGAGCGGGATCAGGCCGGCGTCACGCTGCCCGGTCAGCGCGCAGGCCGTGAGCCGTCGCGCCAGGTCGGTCCAAACCAGCCTGTGGCGTGCGCCGGCCGCCGAGGTCCGGAAGAGCGTCCACGGTGGGCCGCCGACAAAATCCGCCCGAAGCCGAAGCGCCGAGGCGTGCGCCTCCAGATGCGCGGCGGCGCCGGGGGGCAGACGCTCGAGGGGCTTCCCGTCGGCGCGGTACGGCCAGAGCAGCCGCCGGACCAGCCGCACGCGGAACGGACGGACGTCGCGGCCGCGCACGGCCCAGCGGATGAGATCCGGCTCGACCAGATCCGGCGGATCCAGAAACAGACGGTTCGCACCCGTCTTGACCCCAAGCTGGCCGGTGAGCCGTTCCGCGAGCGACGAATGGTCGCGCCGCAGGCGCTCGGCGACCTGGAGCGGGCCGGGCGCGCTGAGGATCCAGGGGCCGCCACCCTCGAGGCCCTGCTGCGGCAGCGCGGGCGCGCCGCGCCCCAAGGCCGTGCGCACCCGATGTCCGCCGGGGGGCCGCTGTTTGCGCGCGAGGAGCGCCAGCGGGTACACCGTGGCGTTGAACTCCGCCTGGGGGCTGCCGGTGAGGTCGGCCACGCGCAGCAGAGTGGTGGAAGCGGCGAGATCGTGGCGCGCCGCGGCGCCGTACTCCGCCGACGCGAGCTTGGCGGGCACGAGCAGTGCGATCACGCCTCCGGGACGCGTCAGCTCGACGGCCCGCTCCACGAACGCCACCGCGAGATCCGGCTGGTGCCGGAAGCCGGCGCCGGCGCCGCGCCACCAGCGGTAGCGGCCCGCGAGCCGGCGGCGGGTGGGCCTGGGGATGAGCTCCGCGCGCAGCCACGGCGGGTTGCCCACCACGAGGTCGAAGCCGCCGGCCGCGAACACGTCGGCGAAGTGAGTGGGATAGTGGAACCAGGGCACCTCGCGCTCGCGAACGACCGTACGGCGCGCGGCGCGCACGGTCCGAAGCTCGGCCCGGGCGACGGCGATGGCGGCCCGCAGCTGCCGGTCGGCGCCGCGGCGCGCGCCGAAGAGATCCGGCCCGCGGGCCGTCTCGACCCAGTCTCGGACCCGACGCTCGAGCTCCATTTCTCCGACCCTGAGGGCGGCCTCCGCCGCGCGGCATTCCGCCGCGCGAAGCTCACGCACGAGTGGTGCCTTCGCGGCGCCGCTCGCCGTGATCAGCCGGCGCCGCGCCGCTGCGACCGCGAGGGCCAGCCCCTGGTCGCCCGGGGCGAGCCGCACCGTGGACCCGGCAGGGTCCAGGAGGCTGTCGCCCTGGCGAACCAGACAGTCGAGATTCGGGAGCGGCTGGACCTGGTCGGGGCGACCGGCCGGATCGTCGGCGATGACGGCGAGCCACAGCCGGAGCTCCGTGAGCCGCACGGCGGCCGCGTTCCGGTCCACGCCGAACAGGTTGCGCTGCAGCACGCGCCGGCGAGCGCCGCCGGGATCGGAAGGCGCGTGGGCGGCGAGCCACTCGAGCGCCCCGAGCAGGAATGCGCCCGAGCCGGCGGCCGGATCGAGCAGGGTGACGTGGTCGAGCACGAGGAGCGCCGACGGATCGCGATCCTCGAGCCGCCGCTCGGCCTCGGACTCGGAGCAGCCGAGCCGCCCGGCCACGAGCGCGGCGAACGCCGCGTCGAGCATTGAGCGGACCAGCCCTGCCGGAGTGTAGTACGTTCCCGAGGACCGCCGCGCGCCCGGCGCCATCACGCCCTCGAAGACGCGGCCCAACATGTCCGGCGCGATGCTGCCGGCCGCCCCGCCCTCGGTGACGACGAAGTGAAACCGCTCGAACAGCAGGTCGAACGCGTCACGCCAGAGGTGGTTGGGGAGGTCCACGCGGGCGGCCCGCTCGAGCGCGTGCGGCTCGAACAGGCCGCCGTTCAGGAACGGCACCGCGCCGAACGAGCGGGCACCGCGGCCGCGGCCGTCCCAGGGCCGGTTGAGCGTCCCGAAGAAGAGCGGGCGGAGAAAGTCGCGATGGATGTGCCGTCGGCGGGCCAGGCAGCCGTCCACGCCATCCGCCAGGAAGCGCTCCCTGCCGGCCAGCCAGCCTTTGGCCTGGATGAAATAAAGGAACAGCACGCGAGTGAGCTGCAGCAGCGCGAGGCTGCGGCG
Organism: Gemmatimonadales bacterium; assembly: GCA_025928645.1. GTDB lineage: Bacteria > Gemmatimonadota > Gemmatimonadetes > Gemmatimonadales > GWC2-71-9 > CAVVWJ01. The sequence continues at coordinate 1,142 of JAICJD010000144.1, read as the reverse complement.
GTCTTCGTGGCGGAGTCGGCCAGACAGCCCGTCGGTCAGACGCTCGAGCGTGGTCCGGAATTCACGAAAGAAACGCCGGCCCACCGGCTCGCTGCTGAGCGCGTCGGCCGCGCGGGCGGCATAGGCGAGCGGGCTCGAAGCATCGGCCGAGCCGACGAGCCGCGCCAGCGCCGCCAGGGCGGCATTGCCCGGCTGGTCCAGCTCCAGGCCCAGGACCGGCGTCCCGCCGAATGCCACGGCGACGCCAAGCCGGCGGCGCGCGGGGTCCAGCGCGAGCACCCCGGCCACGCGCCCACGGGCGAGCAGCCGGCCGGCCAGGCGCCGGGCGAGCCGCTCGGGCCGCGGGCCCTCCACAGCGAGCCAGGGAAATTCGCCCACACGGCCAACCGCGAGCGCCAGGTCGGGCACCGGGTCCAGCAGCGGCTCGTGGCCCAAGCCCGCGACGAGCGCGCGCAGGGATTCGAGCGTCGTGACCCGCGCGAGCGGCGCCGCGAGGTCCGATCCGGGCAGGGCGGTCGAAGGCACGGGCGAGCCTAGCCCAGCGGGGCCCGAGAGCCGCCATCATTCCCCCGCGACGGGGATCGCCGTCGCACGCTGCTGGACGCTGCGCGGCGTGCCCCTTATCCTCCACGCCATGACCCTCTCGACAACACCATGACCCGATCGATTCGATTGTTTTCTGCCCTGCTGGTCGCCTGTCTCGCTGTCCCTTCACTCGAGGCGCAGGCGGCCGCCAAGACAGTCCTCGCGCCGAGCGACAGCGGGATGTTCGTGATCCGCCACGCCGGCGATACCGTCGCGACCGAACAGTTCGTGCGCTCCCAGACCACCATCGAGGGCACGCTCGCCGTCCGGAACGCCAAGGCCACGGCCCAGACCTACAAGGCGGTCGTAGCGCCCGACGCGTCGGTGGCGCTCATCGAGGTGACGGTCCGCGAGAATGCCGACAGCGGCCGCGTGAAGGGCCGCACGGTCCAGCAGGCGCGGATCATCTTCAAGGGCGACAGCGCGTCCGTCGACGACATCACCAACCACGGGCTGCAGACACGAGTATTCGGCACCGAGCGCGGCGCGGTGCCCTACCTCAACCTGTCGTTCGCTCTGCTGGAGCAGGCCATCCGACGGTCGCGCGCCGGGCAGGG
>JAICJD010000035.1 GCA_025928645.1 Gemmatimonadales bacterium | reverse complement strand
TGGCGATGCCGGCCCAGGTGGTCATGGAACGGCAGCGAGGGCAGCGGCGCCGGCGGGGCCAGCCGGAACGACGCGCGCCGCTGGAACTCCTCGCGGAACCGCGCCGTGCCCCACTCGGCCAGCAGATACTTGAGCCGCGCGTGGCGGCGATCGCTCCGGTTGCCGTGGTCGCGGAAGATAGCGGCCACGATGCGCACGGCCTCGATCCCGTGCTCGCGCGGCACGAACCCGAGCGGCTCCGCGAGCCGCGCGGTCGTGTCGGCCTTGTGGTGCGTCATGCCGAGACCGCCGCCCACCAGCAGGTTGTAGCCGGTGATCCGGCCGTCGGCCACGACGGCGAGCAGGCCCACGTCCTGCGCCCAGATGTCCACGCAGTTGTCGGTCGAGAGCCCGACCGCGGCCTTGAACTTCCGCGGCAGGTAGCGGTCGCCGTAGAACGGCTCCTCGACCTCGGTCGACGCCTGCTTCTCGCCGTCGAGCCAGATCTCGTAGTACGCCCGCGTCCGCGGCCGCAGCTCGCGCGCGAGCGCGTCGGCCACGGCGCGCACGGCGGCGTGGTCGGCGTCGCCCAGCGGCGCGGCGCAGCCCATGACGTTCCGCTGCACGTCGCCGCACGCGGCGATCGTCGTCAGCAGCGCGTGGTTGATGCCGGCGATCGCGGGCTTGAGCTCGCCCTTGAGCACGCCGTGGAACTGGATTCCCTGCCGGGTGGTCACCCGGAGCGTGCCGTTCCCGTGCTCCTCGGCGATGTGCTCGAGCGCGAGATACTGGTCGGCCGTGAGCGTGCCCGCGGGGATGGCCACGCGGACCATGAACTGCCACGATTTCTCCAGGCCCGCGGCCTCGAGCACCCGCCGGGCGTCGCGGTCGTCCTGCTGGTAGCTGCCGTGGAACTTGAGCAGCGAAGCGTCGTCGCCGCCGAAGTGGCTGCGTCCGGAGGCGAGCGTCTCGGCGATCGTGCCGCGGAGCTGTCGGCCCTGCCGCTTGGCGAGCTCGACCTTGGATTCCGGCTGTCCGGTCATCGGGATCACGCCTTTCGTGCGATCGGCTCGGGCGCGGCGTAGTGCAGGCCGCACTCGGTCTTGTCGGTGCCGGCCCAGCGCCCGGCACGGGTGTAGTCACGGGGCCCCGCGCCGGCGACGGGTGCGGTGCAGTGGGTGCAGCCGAGCGTGGGGTAGCCGCGCTCGTGCAGCGCGTTGTAGGGCACGTCGCGGGCGACGACGTAGTCCCAGACCCGGCGCCGGTCCCAGCCCGCCAGGGGGTTCACCTGCACCAGGCCGTAGGCGTCGTTCCACTGCAGCGCGCGGATGGCGGCGCGCTCGCCGCCCTGGCTCCGCATGAGGCCGGTCATCCAGACCTCGACCCCGGCAAGCGCCTGGCGCATCGGCTCGACCTTGCGCAGCGCGCAGCAGCGGTCGGGCTCGTGGCGCCAGAGCTCGGGGCCGAAGCGCTCCGCCTGCGCCTCGGGGGTCAGCGTCGTGCCGCGGTTCTCGAACCGGAGGTGCGGATAGCGCGCGACCATCAGATCGCGCAGCGCGTACGTTTCGGGGAAGAGGAACATCGTGTCCAGGTAGATCACGGGGAGGGGCACGCCGTGCCGGGCCACCATGTCGATGAGCGCGCAGCCTTCCATCCCGAAGGACGTCGTGACGACCAGCGCCCGGCCGGCGTAGCGGCGGAGGGTCCAGGCCACGATCTCCTCGGGCGTGGACAGGTCGGTGAGCTCGGTCGTCGATGTCGATTCCAGCGCGTGCATTCCCGGTCGCTTTCGGCAGGAGCGGAAACGAAAAAGCCCGCAGGACGATGCCTGCGGGCTTCACACAGATACGCGTGAACGTCGAGCCGTCAGGTCGTCCGGTCGGGTGGGTGGAGCGGCATACAACAACAGGCCATCGCCCCGGCGGGGGCGGCGGCGGACCGGACGGCGGATACGGTGGAGCGCATAATCATACGGTCTACGCTAGCGCGCGCCGGACCGGATGTCAACCTGGCGACAGTCCGCCCACGGGTTCTCGCGCGAATCGATTACTGTTCATCTGCCGCCAGGGGTATCGGCCCGGCGCCTGCCGTCCGATTGAGAGATCACCCTTGGAACCTGATCCGGCTGATACCGGCGAAGGGAGTGCGGCGCCCGCGCCACCGCGCCCGCGCTGCCCTCCGCTCCGCCCGATCCATGGAGCGACAGCATGGCCACCCGCACGGCACCTCCCCCCCGCGTCCGTTCTTCCGAGCCGCCGACTTCGCCCGTGGACTACGCCGAGGCGTTCCCGCGGTCCACCAAAGTCCACCTGGACGGCGCGCACGGCGTGCGCGTGCCCATGCGGGAGATCGCGCTCTCGGGCGGCGAGCCCCCGCTTCGGGTGTACGACGCCACGGGGCCCCAGGGTTGCGACGTGCGCGAAGGCCTGCCGCCGCTCCGCCGTCGGTGGATTCAGGCGCGCGCGGTGGAGGATACCGGCCGGCGCACCGCCGGCGATCCCGCGCTGGTGCCCGAGGGACTCCGGCGGAATGTCCTGCGCGGCGCCGGCCCCGTCACCCAGATCCAGTTCGCCCGCCGCGGCGAGATCACCGAGGAAATGGAGTTCGTGGCGCTCCGCGAGGGCCTGCCCGCGGAGCTGGTGCGCAGCGAAGTGGCGCGCGGGCGCGCCATCATCCCGGCCAACATCAACCACCCCGAGCTCGAGCCGATGGGCATCGGCCGGGCGTTCCACGTGAAGATCAACGCGAACATCGGCAACTCCGTGGTGCGCTCGTCGATCGACGACGAAGTCGAGAAGCTGCGCTGGGCCACGCTCTGGGGCGCCGACACGGTGATGGATCTCTCGACCGGCGCCGACATCCACGAGACGCGGGAGTGGATCGTCCGCAACTCGCCCGTGCCGATCGGCACCGTGCCGATCTACCAGGCGCTGGAAAGGGCGGGCGGCGCGGCGGAGGACCTCACCTGGGAGATCTACCGCGACACGCTGATCGAGCAGGCGGACCAGGGGGTGGACTACTTCACGGTCCACGCCGGCGTGCTGCTCCGGTACGTGCCGCTCACGGCCAACCGGGTGACCGGCATCGTGAGCCGGGGCGGCTCGATCATGGCCAAGTGGTGCCTCGCGCACCACCGCGAGAGCTTCCTCTACACCCGCTTCCGCGAGATCTGCGAGATCATGGCGGCGTACGACGTCTCCTTCTCGCTCGGCGACGGGCTCCGGCCCGGCAGCATCGCGGACGCGAACGACGAGGCGCAGTTCGCCGAGCTCCGGACCCAGGGCGAGCTCAACCGGATCGCCTGGGAGCACGGGGTGCAGGTGATGAACGAGGGCCCCGGGCACATCCCCATGCACCTCATCAAGGAGAACATGGAGAAGCAGCTCGAGTGGTGCGGCGAGGCGCCGTTCTACACGCTGGGCCCGCTCACCACCGACATCGCGCCGGGCTACGACCACATCACCAGCGCGATCGGCGCGGCGATGATCGGCTGGTACGGGACCGCCATGCTCTGCTACGTGACGCCGAAGGAGCACCTCGGCCTGCCGGACCGCGACGACGTCAAGGCCGGCGTCATCGCCTACAAGATCGCGGCGCACGCGGCCGACCTGGCCAAGGGACACCCGCGCGCCCGCGCCTGGGACGACGCGCTGAGCAAGGCGCGGTTCGAGTTCCGCTGGGAGGACCAGTTCAATTTGGCGCTCGATCCGGTGACGGCGCGCGCCTTTCACGACGAGACGCTGCCGGCCGACGGGGCGAAGGTGGCGCACTTCTGCTCGATGTGCGGCCCGAAGTTCTGCTCGATGAAGATCACGCAGGACGTGCGGGACTACGCGGCGGAAATGGCGGCGAAGGCGGAGGAGTTCCGGGCGCGAGGCGGGGAGATCTACGTGGCGCCGTAGCCGTGCGGTCGTCGTGTGTGCCTTACCCGAACGTGGCGAAGGGGGACATGACCTGGGTCATGCCCCCTTCCCCGCGCTCAGGGGGACTGCGGCTATGGGTGGCAGACGATGTCCTGGTCGTACCGCGCCACCGCGCCGGGCCCCACCTTGAGCCGCACCGTCTTCCGGCCGCGTCCCGCGACGTCCTGCGGGAGCTCATGCTGCATGGCGAAGCCTTCTACCTGACCGCCCCCATCGTCATAGCGGGTGACCTGATGGTCCGAGACCTCGGCTTCGTACGGCTGGCCCACGGGCGCGCCGGTCGCCGGGTCCACCGGCGTAAGCCGGAGCCGGCCCGACGCCTGGAACTCGCTCACCAGCGCGCCGCTGGGGTTGACCCGCACATCCTTCCGCAGCTCGACCGGCCCCTCCGCATGCAGGAACTCACCCCCGGCCGCGCAGAAGGGCCGCGGGATGATCTGGTCGAAGTCGATCACGAACCGCTGACCGGTGCCGCCGGCCGCGGGCGCGCTGCCGGCGAGATCGAACCGGGTGGCTCGGCCGTCGGTCGAAATGCCGACAGGCGAGCTCACCGGGCCGGCCGGGCCACCGATCGCCGCGCGCAGGTCGGCCGGGAGCAGGTTGTAGATCGTGGGTGGAATTTCGCGGAACGCGGGCACGGCGTTGATCGGCGGGGTCGGAGCCGGTGCCGCGCCGAGAAGGCCGCTGCGAGCGAGGTCGGCAGTGACCAGCTGCTCGGCCAGCTCCCAGCTCAGGACCTGATGATCGGTCGTGCCGGGAATGAGCAGCTCGAAGTGCGCGCTGCCGAGCGTGAGCGGGCCGGCCTGGAAGAGCCGGACGTGGAACCGCACCGGGCCGAACACGCCGCAGGCGAGCTGCACGGCGCTCCCCACCCAGCCACGCTCGGCGCCGTAGCCGGTCTGGAGGTCTCCGATCGCATCGGTCCAGGTGCAGGTGAACGGGGCGACGGCGGGAAAGCCGAACGCGCTCCGGTCGCCGGACAAGGCGAACAGGGCCGCCCGGATAGCACGGGGATCCGCCCGGCCGCTGAAGACGAGGTTGATCGGGTCCTGCGGGGTGCCGGAGAAGTCGGACCCCGTGTACGGCCAGAACGAAAGCGAGCCGGTGCCGGCCGGCAGCGCCACGAGGCCGGGTGGCGGCGCGGCGGCCGCCGAGAAGGCCGGCGACGCGGGGTCGGGGGCGAGCTGGTCGCCGTCACAGGCGGTGATCACGCAAGCCATGATCAGCGCGACGATGAGGCGGGTGCGACTGGATGGTACGGGCCACATGGCATGCTCCGTGAGAAGTTGGGCGCCCGAATGCGACGCTCCGAACCTCCGACCGGCCGGTCAAGCACACGTCAAGTCATCGAGTCAGGATGAACCAGTCCAGACTTACTCCCACGACCCAGTGCACCACGGCGACGTACCACACCGACCCGACTCGGAGGTCCACCCAGCCGAAGAGCAGGCCAGCCGGCAGGGCCGCTATCGTTTCGTCCCACGCCCGGCCGAAGTGCGCGACGACGGAGAGCGCCGTCTGCACCAGGTTCGCGGGGCCCGCGCCGAGACGGTCGCGCAACCCGAACAGCAACACGCCCCGGAAAAGCACCTCCCATGCGCCGAAGTAGAGAAACTGGAGCAGCGCGTGCGGAACGAAGGCAGATGGCGCGGTGGTGAGCGTGCCATCGAGCGGATAGACCTGCCGTACGGACGCTGACCCCGCGCCGATGGAGCCCGCGAGAATCGCGAGCGGAACGCCGACGCCGAGCCACGCGAACCCTCGGGCGGGCCGCCCCGGCCCCAGGCCAAGCCGAGCGAGCGGAATGCCGCCCGCGAACCGCGCGAGCAGCACCGGACAGACGCCAAGGAGTACGCCGGCCAGGGCGAAGTGCGTCCCGGGCTGAAGCGGGCTCCGCGTGAGCGGGTACCACGCGCGGCCGGCGCCGAGCACGCCCACGCTGTCCGCGCGGGCCGCGTAGTGGAACAGCACCAGCAGCGCGGTGGCGGCGGCGAGCAGCCACTCGGGTCCGGGCTTCAGGAGGCCGCGGACAGGTTCCGGCGCAACCATAGGATCGTCTCCTCGAGGCCCACGGCCAGTGGACGGTAGTGGTAGCCCAGCGCGCGACAGGTGTCGCTCACGTCCACGCGCTGATCGTCGAAGTAGCTGCGCACCCATGCTGGGGTGATGAGCGCCGTTCCGCCGAGCCTGGCCCACAGCATCGAGGCGTGTGCGGCGGCCAGCGCGGCCGGCCGCGGCAGCGGCACGATCCGCGGCTTCACGTGCGCCAGCCGCGCCGCCAGGCGCAGCAGGTCCCCCAGCGAGCTGTTCTCCCCGCCGAGGATGTAGTGCGCTCCGGAGGTGCCGCGCTCCGCGGCATGCACCAGGCCGTCCGCGACATCACCGGCGTGCACGTAGTTGGCCTGCACCCCTCCATCGTCGAGCCGGAACACCACCGGGCCTGCGAGACACTGGGCAACGAGGCGGGTGACGCCGTTGGCGTCGTTGAGCGGCCCCGGCCCGTAGACCCGGGTCGGATGCACGACCACGGCGTCTCCACCGGCGGCGGCGTATTCCGCTACCAGCGTTTCGCCCCGACGTTTGGTCACCACATAGGGAATGCACGCCGTGCCGGCTCGAAAGGGAGGAAGGGTGAGCACGGTCGATACGTGGATCACGCGGCGCACTGCCGCGGCGCGCGCGGCCCGGAGCAGCCGATCGACCGCGCGGACGTTCACCTCGGCGAATTCGCCCGGCTCCCTGCTCCACGCGCGGGCACACGCGGCCAGATGAAACACGACCTCCGCCCCGTCCAATGCCCGGGTGAGCGAGCGCGTGTCCAGTCCGCCGGCGACCACCTCGAGCCCCGGTGGGCGCACGCCCAGGCGGTCCGGCGCACGCGCCAGGACCCGCACCGGGCTCCCGCGGGCGACGAGCCGCTCGAGCAGGTGGCGACCAATGAGGCCGGTGGCGCCGGTGACGACGGTGATGCCGGTCATGTGCCGGCTCCCGTGACGGGCTCCGGCGCGAGCGTCTCCCAGCGGATGGGGAGCGGTGGCACCGGGCCCCCGGTCTCTCCGGTCAGCGCGGGCACGAGTCCCAGCTGCAGCCCCAGGGCCCACATCAGACCAGCCAGCGCATCCACGGCGTAGTGGTTCTGGGTGTAGACCGTGGCGAGCAGCACTCCCACCGCTTGGACGGTGAGGAGCCATCGCGCAGGACGGGAGAGCCACCGCCAGCCGAGCATCGCGGCGGTGACCGCGCCCGCGGCGTGCGAGCTCGGGAACGCGGTGCCGAGGGAATCGCCCGCGGCGCGGGCGGCGTGGGTGAGATGGTAGAAGAAGCCGCCGGTAAGGGTGCCCTCGTAGTGGGGCAGCAGCTCCGCAGGCCCGATCACTGGGAAGAGGAGGTACAGCAGATAGCAGCCCAGGTACGTGACCGTGAGCCGCAGGATCATGTCGCGGAGCGCCTCCCGGCGCCTCATGAGCCACATCGCGAGCGGCGGGAGGACGATGATCGGGTAGTACGCGGCGTAGAACAGGTGCATGAGCTCGCTGAATGCGGGCCAGGGCATTGCCGGCATCCAGAGCAGGTTGAGGTGCCGCCCGAACAGCGCGAGATCGAGCCGGGCGACGAACGGGTCGTAGCGGGGCGGCACGCTCCACGCGTGCAGTCGGCCGAGTTCGGTCCAGAAGAGAGGGATCCCGGCGAGCGGATAGAGCTCGCGGGCCACGCGCCAGAGTCCGCGCCGGCCGGAGTGCCTCGCGAGCACGAGCGGAAGGGCCGCCGCCAGCGCGTGCGCGGTCGCGAGCCAGACGGCCGGGCCGACACGGCCGGCCAGCCTCGCCCAGACCGCGGCGAGCACGAGGTTGTAGCCCGCCACCAGCAGATCGACCGTGCGGACGCGGGGGCTCATAGCCACCCTGCCTGCCGATACCACGCCACCGCGGCGGCGGTGCCCCGCTCGATGGAGAAGCCGGGACGGAACGCGAGCTCCGCGATGGCGCGCGAGGGATCGCACACCCAGCGAGCCTGGGTGAGCTCGCGCATCCGCTCGCGGTTGAGGATCGCGGCGCGCCGGCGGAGTCGTGCCTGGGCCTCGGCGCCGGCGGCGACGAGGCGCGCGAGCGGGACCGGCACCGAGAGCCGGACGATTCGGCGGCCGAGGGCTGCACTCGCGGCGTCCGCGAAGCGGCTCCACGTGATCGGGTCGGGATGCGCGACGCAGTAGGTGCGGCCCACCGCGGCCGGCGCGTCCGCCGCCCCGAGCAGGGCCTGGACGGCGTCGTCCACGTAGAGCATGCTGACCTCGCGGTCCCAGCGCCCGATGGACAGCGCGATGCCGCGTCGCACGAGGCGGAAGAACGTGAGCACGCCGCGCTCGCGCGGTCCATACACGGAAGGAAACCGGAGAATGGTCGTGGGGACCCGGTCGGCGTATGCGTGCATCATGGCCTCGGCGAGCAGCTTCGACTGGCCGTAATGCGAGAGCGGGCAGGGCACGCTGTCCGGCGACAGCGGCTCACCGTTGCGGCACGGCCCGAGTGCGGCCAGCGAGGAAAGCAGGATGACTCTCGGCGCCTCCGTTCCAAGCGCGGCCGCGGCCTGCAGCACGCGATGCGTTCCTTCGGTGTTGACCGCGTACATCTCGGCGGGAGTGCGGGCTTCGGTGAGTGCCGCCAGGTGGAAGACTGTGGCGGCCCCCTCGAACGCGCGCCGCAGCGCGTCCGGGCTGTCCACGCCCACCGGCGCGAACTCGATCGGCTGCCCAGCGACCCAGCCACGAGCGCCGCCACGGCGCTCGATGCAGAGGACCTCGTCGCCGCGCGCCACCAGCGTTTCGATCAAATGGCTTCCGATGAAACCGGCTCCGCCCGTGACCACCGCGCGCATACCGTCTCCAGGTGAGTGTGGATCGAACCTGCCGTGATCGGGTCAAGGGGTGGTCAAGGCGGCTAGCCGCAGAGGTCCTCGCGTAGGTGCACGGGCAGCAGGCGCAGATCCGGCACGAGCCCGGTCCAGGTGGTCCGCACGAAGTCGGTCAAGAACTCGGCGTACCCGTCGTACACCGACGCGCCGGCGGCGTGATAGGCCGGCTGGAGCAGCCGATGCACCGCGGGCAGGTGATACCACGGCACCGCCGGGAACAGGTGGTGCTCGAGGTGCAGGTTCAGGTTGCAAAGGAAGAACGCAATCACCGGCGAGGTGCGCACCGATCGCGTCGCGGTGAACGGGTTGCCGCTGGTCGTGAGCCCGTGCTCGGCGAGACTGCGGAGGTTGGTGAGCTGCGCCGCCACCAGCATGGGGAACAGCCAGAGCCGCACGACCAGGTGCGGCGCCCACCGGCACCCGAGGCCGAGCAGCGAAAGGGCGAGGGCGTACTCGACCAGCACGGCGAGCCGGTCCCCGGTGCCTCGCGCCGCGCGATACCCCGCCATGGCCACGTGCGGGATGTAGAAGTAGGTGCCGAACAGCACCAGGACGTAGTACACCGCCACCAGCGGGCGTCCTCGCCTCGCGAGCGTCTCGATGTCGTCCGGGTCCTGCGCGGTCCGCTCGAAGGCGTGGTGGCGGAGGTGAAGAGCCCGGTAGGCATCGGCGGCGACGAGGACCGGCACGCCGCACGCCGCCGCGAGCACGCGGTTCCACCCGCGCGAGCGGACCAGCAGATGGTGCACGCCCTCGTGCATGATCACGACGAGCGACATCATCACGGCCGCGATCGCGATCGTCCCCAGGGCCCGCAGCAGCACGTTGGGGGACCAGCCGGCCGCGGCGGCTCCGGCCACGAGCACGGGCAGGAGCAGCAGGAACCGCAGATTCCGCACCGGCTCCAGTCGCTGCAGCCGCCTGATCTCGGACCGGATCTCGGGCCCGAGGTCGTTGCGGGTGAGCGCGTGAGCGCGTGAGGTCTCGCACCCGTAGATGCGGCCGGCGGGCCCGAGCGGCATCATCGGCCGGCCAGCGCGGACCCGGCGGCCGCTTCGATCGCCGCGGCGACCAGATCCGGCCGCTCCTCGTGTAGATGGTGGCCGGCGCCGGCGATCGAGTCCACCCGGAGATCGCCCAGACTCGAGCGGAGGAGCGCGATCTCTTTCGGAGACACCGCTTCCGGGTGAGGCGCGGTCCCCAGGACGAGCACTACCGGGCAGCGAATCTCCTTGAGGTGAGGCGCGAGCTTCTCGTGCTCCCGCGACTCGCCCATGCGGATGTACGCCTTGAGCGTGCCGTCGAGGTCCCTCGCGGCCCCTTCCGTGTAGCCGTCGACGACGTCCTCGCTGACCCAGCTGGTGTCGCCCGAGGCGCGGACCAGCGACTCGCCGATCTTCCGTCGCACGAGCCTGACGCCGCCGAAAACCTTGACCCACGGCGCCCAGGCGGCCGCGCGCTTGAGTCCCGCAGTCGACGCGCGCTCGGCCGGGCCGCCGTCGAGCGATACCAGCGCGGCCACCAGATCGGGCCGCCGGTAGGCCAGCCGGAACGCCATGCCCGCGCCCAGCGAGTGGGCCGCCACCGTCGCCTGGCGCACGCCGAGCGAGTCGAGCGCCGCGGCCAGCCGCTCGGCCTGAGCGTCGAGCGAGTAGTCGGCGCGATCCGGGCGGCCCGAGGTCCCCACCCCGAGCGGCTCGACCACGATGACGCGGTGACGCTCGGAGAGCAGCGGGATGACCTTCCGGAATCCATAGGCCGCGCCGAACAGGCCGGGGATCAAGACCACCGGGCTGCCTGAGCCGGCGACGGTCACCTGGAGCGACTCGGCCGGGGTGACGGGGATCGTGCGCCGAACGGTGGAATCGGCGAGGAGACAGAGCAGCGGCAGGCACCACATGCGCGCATCCTGGTAAGTGTCGGAGCGCACGCTGCGGCGGCAGGCTCAAGCGGCGGTCAAGTGTTCCTGGCGGCCTCCAGGAGCCGGCGCCGCTGTCCGGGGGTGAGCATGTCCCGCTCGACGACCTGCCGCACCACCCGCGCCACGAAGCCGTAGCCACGCGGCTCGGCCACGAGCCAGTGGTGCCACTCGAGCTCGTCGAGCGCACGGTGCACCAGCTCGAGCGGCTCGCCAAGCGCGGCCGCGATGCGGCTCGCCGCCACGCGCTCGCCCAGCGCCGACGCGGCCGCGAGGACCCGCTGCGCGTCGGGCGAGCGGCGGCCGAATCCGATCCGGATCGCCGCGACGACCGCGTCGGGCAGATCGCCGGGCAGGCTGTGATCCAGCGTCCGCTCCGGGTCGGGCCACGCGCCCGACGACGTCCCGAGATCCAGACCCAGGGCCACGGCGCGCAACAGCTCGACCGCCAGCAGCGGCAGGCATGCCGAGTCGGCGCCCACCCGCCGGGCGACGCGATCGAGCTGCACGGGGTCGTACCCGGGCAGCAGCCGCTCGGCCAGCTCTCGGAGCGCTGCGATGGTGAGCGCCCCCAGCTGCACCACGGTGCCGCCGAGGTCGCGGCCGATGCGGCTGCGGAGATCGTCGAGATCGGCGCGCGGCACGTGCGGCGCCAGGGTGAGGACCGCGATCACCGGCTCCGCGGCCATGTCCCGGAGCAGCGCCACGAGCGCGGCGGTCGAGCGTTCATCGAGCCACTGTGCGTCGTCCACAGCGATCACCACCGGCTGCTCCTGCGCCGCGGCGCGCACGACCTCGGTCATGGCGCGGCCCAGCGATCCGCCAGCGGGTGCCACCGCGGGAAACCGCTCGGCCCACTCGGGCAGGACTCTGGCGAGGGTGGCGATGGCATCGGGGCTTGCCGCGGCGATGCCCGCCGCGTCGAGCAGCCCGCCGCGGGCGAGCGCCAGGATGCCGCTCTCCACCTCGGCGCGGTCGCCGTCGACGGCGCGGGTGGCGGAGGTGGCTGCCCCGTCGAGGCGCAGGCGCGCGAGCAGCTCGTCGTTCAACCGGGTCTTGCCCGAGCCGGTCTCGCCTTCGATGACGAGCACCGCCGCGCGGCGCGCCACGACGGCGGCCCCGGCGGCGTCGAGCAGGCGCCGCAGCTCGGCCTCACGTCCGGCCAGAGGCAGCCGGTCCGGCAGGGCGGCAACGTCGCGGGACCCCCGTCCGGGACGCACCAGTCGCTGCTTGGCGATGCGCTCGGCGAGCTGGTCGGTCGTGCGTTCGGGCACCGCGCCGAGCTCGGCGAGCCGCTCGGTCAGGCGCGCGTGCTCCTCGAGCGCCGCGGCACGGTCGCCAGCCAGCGCCAGGCTCCGCATTGCCGCGCACGAGGCGCGCTCGGCGCCGGGATCGAGCCGCAGCGCGCGGCGCGCGGCGGACACGGCCTCGGCCGCATGTCCCGACCGGAGGAGCTCGTCCGCGTTCCGGACCAGCACGTCCACCGCGCGCGCACGCCAGTGCGTCCGCTCGGCGGCGAGCCAGTCCTCGAACGCCGACGCGCCGCCCAGGTCGAAGCCTTCGAGAAAATCGCCGGTGACCAGCCGGGCCGCCCCACTCCAGTCCTCGTCCGCCGCCAGGGCCTCGAACTCGTCCAGGTCGAGGCGCATCCGCCCGGGGCTCAGTCGCAGCGGCCCGCCGGATCCACCGATGGCGCCCTCGCCAAGGTGCCGCCGGATGTGGCCGAGGGCCACGTTGAGCGAATGCCGGGCCTTGCCCTCCTCGCTCTCGGGCCACAGCAGCCCCATGAGGTGTTCCCGTGCGCGTCCTCGCGGGCCCGAGCGCGCGAGGTACACCAGCAGCGCCAGGTGCTTCTTCCACAGGAGCTCGGGCGGGGCGATCGCGCCGTCCAGCGTGAGCTCGACCGGGCCGAGGGTGCGGCACGCGATCACCCGTGGCATGCCCGCGCTCGCCGCGCGGCGGCGTCCCGAAGCGGATGCATGGCCGGCTCGCTGCCCGACCAGAGCTCGACCGCCCGACGGAGCATGGCACAGGCGGCGGCACTGTCTTGCGGCGTGGCCGCGGAGGAGAGCGCCGCGTCTCCCCGGCGCCAGCGCGCGTACACGCCGAACGCCGCGTCGATCTCGCCCGACTGGACCGCTCCGACCGGCCAGCCGTCGAAGTCCGAGCCATCCACCCAGCGCCACTCGCGGTCGGCCGCGCGGGGATCGCCGATGGCCATGCGCCAGTCGGCGCGCAGCAGATGATAGAGCGCGCCCGCGAAGGGATCGAGCGGCTGGTTCACGCTCATGACCGCGCGCACGGAATCCGAGATGGTGATGGCCCGTGCCGGCCGTCCGCGCGCGCCCGCGGCGACCGCGCGGAGCAGCACCGCGAGCGACGAGCCGGGCGCGAGGGCCTCGAGCGTGTCCACCTGGGCCGCGAAGCCCGCGGTATCGCCGGCGGCGAGACTGCCGGCGGCGCGCACCCACCGGATCCGCGGCGGGAACGCGCCGGGGAGGGAATCCTCGGGCAGGGAGTCGATGAGCGCGCGCCACGAGGCGTCGATGGCGGGCGCGACGGGCAGTCCCGCGAGCGAAGGCATCACGGCCCACTCGGCGCGCTGCAGCCGCGCCTCCACGGATGGCCACGCCGCGAGGGAAGAGTCGAACTGTGCCGCCGCCTCGGCGGGGCGCCCGAGGGCGAACAGTCCCACCGCCATCCCATTCCGTGCGCCGGCCCGCATGGAATCGTCGCTGCTTCCGCGAGCGAGCAGGATGCGGCACAGGGTCACCTGGGTCGCGGGGATGTCGAACCACGGCGCACCGAGCCGGGCCACCTGCGCGGCGCCGGCGAGGAGCGTCGAGTCGCTGGCGTGCTCCAGCCAGCGGAGTTTGAGCCAGCCCAGCCAGGGGACGAAGCGCTCGTCGTAGGCGAGCTCCATCAGCCTGACCTTGTCGAGATCTCCGGGCCAGGCGTCGACCGCGATCCGGCGGCGCAGGTCGAGGATGCGCCGCGCGGCGGCTCGCCGTCCGGCGCGCAGCTGAACGGAGAACAGGTGGTTGTACGCTTCGGCGAACGAGGAATCCAGCTCGATCGTCCGCGCCATCGCCCGCACGGCCAGGTCGATGTCGTGGCCCAGCAGCGGTCCGCGATGGAACAGTTCCTCGGCGTAGAGGTACTGGAGGTACGCGTCGGGCCGGGAGTGCGACACGAGCGAGTCGAGTCGCTGGATCCGGCGGTCGACGTCGGGCTCGAGCAGCGCCTCCACGGTCGCGCGGTCCGTCGGGCGCAGGCGGGCACCATAGCGCTCGTCGAGCCGGCGGATGTCGCCGAAGAAATCGTACGGCTTGCGCTCCCAGCGCCTCACGTTGGCAAGCCGCCAGCGGGCCAGCGCGAACGCGGAGTCGGCGCGGATGGCCGCCTCGTAGTGCTCGCGCGCCGAGGTCCACGCGTCGCGGTCGAACGCCGCCTCACCCCGGAGAAAGGCCTTCATCGCCTCGAACTCCACGCCCGCGAAGTCCTGCAGCTCCCCGACCCGCGGCTCGAGCTCGGGGGCGACCGTCTCCAGGATCGACAGCGACAGCCGCTCGCTGAGGCGAGGAAGGTTGCGCACCGATTCGGTGATCTCCGGGAGCGATACCTTGGTGCCGCGCCAGGGATAGAGCGTGAGCCGCACGCGCAGCAGGCTGTCACCGGACCGCGCGACCAGGCCGTGCGCGGCCCACCGCACACCCAGCTCGCGGGGCGCCAGGTGCTGGATCCCCTCGACCTCCCGCCCATGACGAGCCGCCCAGCGTTCGACCCGGCGTGGCGACGTGAGCGCGAGGCCGGGCACATCCTTGAGGGTGAGTCCGAGCAGGTAGGACAGGTCGGGGTGCAGGGAATCCGCGCCGCCGTCGAGCGGCAGCAGCGCCAGCTCGTTCGAGGGCGGAGGCAGCGGACGGACCACCTTCGCCGCGGCCACGGCGACGAGCGCTCCCACGAGCACCAGGGCCGCCGCGGCCGCGGGCCAGCGCCCGCGGGTGCGCGCGAGCGCGCGCCGGAACGATGCCGCATCCGGCCAGCGCGCGTCCGGGTCGGACGCGAGCGCGCGACGCAGCACCGGGCGGAGTCGAAGCGGCACTCCCCCCAAGGCCCTGGCGATGGGCTGCGCCGGGTCCCATGGCCGTCCGGCGCCCCCGAGGTAGACGATCCGAGCCACGCCCTCGAGCCCGGCCCGCTCGCTGTCGCGATCCGCCGGCACGACGCCGATCCCGTCGATCACCAGACGTCCGTCCTGCCGTATCACGGCGGCCGGCGAGAGATCGGGATGGGCCACACCCTGCGCGTGCGACTCCGCCAGCGCGTCGAGCAGCTCGAGCCCGTACCCGGTCGCCTCCTTGCGCGGAACCGGCCCGCGGGCGAGGTACTCGGCGAGCGGCGTGCCGGGCACGTGCTCCAGCACGGCAAAGGGAAAGTTGCCGTAGGCGTCGGCCCGGTGGACCGCGCGCACCCCCGCGTGCCTCACTCGGGCGAGCAGCCGCATGGTCGCGAGGAAGCGCTCCCCGCGCGGGTCGGCCGGGCCGGCGGTCGGCGCCAGCATCATCAACAGGACCGGGCGGTCCAGACGCCGGTCGTGCGCCAGGACGCGCACGAGGCCGTTCTCCTCGTTCACAAACCGCTCGAGCCGGTATTCGCGGGCAAGCTCCTGTGGCACCCAGCCGAACGCGTCGCCCGTGGTCATGTGCGGCACCACTCGCTAATCGCGCGCAGCCGGCCCGTCGCTGACGCGAACCCCGGCTCGGCACCGGCCCACAGCGTCTCGAGCCTCGACGCATGGGCGCACGCGGTCTCGCGCCGGTTTGCCCGGCGGTCGAGCTCGGCGCGGAGCAGTCGGGCATACGACCCGACCGCCCAATCGACGTCGGCCGGCTGCGCTTCCGCCTGCGGCCAGCCGACGGCGTCGGTGTTCTCATACCAGAGCCAGCTCCGGTCCGCCTCGGCGGCCCGGCCGGCCCGCGCCTGCCACTGCCCGCGCAGCAGATGCAGCGCCGCGCGAAAGAAGGGATCCGGCGCCGCCCCCGCGGAGTCCGCCGCCAGGGCCGGCGCGCTGACCTGGAGCGCGCCGGCGTAGTCGCCGCGAAGCGCCGCGCTCATCGCGTCGAGGAAAAGGCCGAAGGCGCCGCCGGCCTCGCCGGCGGTGAGCCCGCGCCAGCGAGTTGCCGCCGCCGAGTCGCCACGCGCAAGCGCGTCCACGCCGAGCGTCCAGGCGGCACCGGCGCTGCTGTCGGCCATCGCCGCGAGCAGCCGCCGGCCGGCTTCCCGCTCGGCGTCCCCGATCCCCGGCATGCCGAGCGCGGGCACGAGCACCTTCCACTGGGCCGCCTGCTGCCGCGCCCTCGCCGGGTTGGGAAACAGCTCCGCCGCGGAGTCGAACTGGGCAATGGCTCCGCGCGGACGGCCCAACGCCATGAGGCCGGCGCCTTCGGCGAGATGACCGCTCGCCCGAAGCGCCGGCGGGGCTTCATCCAGCCCGGCGAGACGGCGGCCGAATTCGAGCTCGAATCCGGGGAGATCGAACGCGAGCGCTCCGCGGGCCGCGATTCCGAGCGCGCCGGCAGCCCCGAGCAGCGGACCCGCCACCGACTCGAGTGCCGCCGGTTGGAACCGTGCCGCGAACGCCACCCTGAGGAAATCGGGCAGGTAGATCTCGGATTCCTCCGGACGCCCCGCCACCCGGGCGAGCGTATCGAGTGCCGCCGCCGCGTCGGCCTCTCGGCCGAGACGGATGAGTGCCCAGGTCAGATGCTCCCACGCCGGTGCCAGCGTCGGGTTCGCCTGCGTCGCCCGACGGAGCATCGTGGCCGCTTCCGCCAGCGACCGGCCCGCCAGCGGTCCGCGATGAAACAGCTCATCGCCGTAGAGCAGCATCGCCGTCGCACTGGTCGGGTCGGCGGCGAGCGCGGAGTCGTACTCGACGAACCGGGCCGGCCCTGCTGCCGCGAACTGCGCCCGGATCAGCCGGCGGTCGGTCCGCGAAAGATCCTGCCCGTATCGGGCGAACAGCTCACGGAAGTTGTCGGGGAACGGCGGCGTGGGGCGGAGCGGCATCCAGCGGCGGGCGTTGCCCAGGCGCCAGGCCGCCAGGAGGAACGTCGAATCGATCGCCAGCGCCCTGGCGTAGTGCCGCTCGGCGGTGAGCCACGCGTCCCGCTCGACGGCCGCCTCGCCCTGCATGTATTCCAGCACGGCTTCCCGGGGAAGGCGCGCGGGCGCGAGCGGAACGCGAGGATCCAGCGCGCCCGCCATGGCGCTCACGAGACGGCCGCCCAGCTGGTCGGCCAGCGCGAGGAGATCGGCCGAGTCGCCCTGCACGGCGGCGTGGAGCAGCGTCTCGCTGCGCGCGCTCACCAGCGTGGCCTTGATCTCGAGGTTCCCGCCCTGACGCTCCACCACCGCCCATACGCCGAACTTGGCGTCCACGCCACGGGTGGCGGCCGGAAGGCGCGTCACCGGCGACGCGCCCGACGCACGCCAGGCCTGCTCGATCGCCGAGGTGTGCGGCATCCGGACGGTCGGGAGCGGCTCGAAGTACCACCGCGTCGCCCGGGTGAGCTGGCCGGTGGCCCCGGTGTCCACCAGGCCGTCGGTATCGAACGGAAAGACGGCGATGTCGTAGGCGGATTCCGCCGGGCGGCGAACCATGTACGCCACGGTGCCGCCCGCGATCACCAGGAGCAACGCGCCCACCGCGATCCGGGCGCGCCACCCGCGGTCGATCGCCGCGCGGAACGCGCGGGCGTCGGTCCAGCGGTCGGCGGGATCGGTCTGGAGCGCCCGCTGAAGGGGCGCGCGAAGCCGTCGTGGCACGGCCGACCACTCGGCCCGGGCCACGCCGCGCAGCTGGTCCCAGTGCGTGCCGGTGCACGCCTCGTAGATCACCGACCCGAGGGCGTACAGGTCCGAGCGCTCGGTCGCATCCCGGCCGGCGAGCTGCTCGGGAGCCATGTAGAGCAGCGTACCGACCAGCTCGTTCGGGCTGGTGAGTGGGTCGTCGTCGTCGCGCACCGCCACGATGCCGAAGTCGCCGAGCAAGGCGCGGCCCCGCTGCAGGAAGATGTTGGAGGGCTTGATGTCGCGGTGGATGAGGCCCTGGGCGTGCATCGCGATCAGCGCCGCCAGCAGGTCATGGGCGAGGGCGACCGCCAGGACCGGCTCGAGCGGCCCCTCGCGCAGCCGCTCGGCGAGCGTCACGCCCTCCACCAGGGCCATCACGTAGTACGGGATGCCGTCCGCCAGGCCGGCGTCGTACACCGGTACCACGTTCGGATGGGTGAACCGCGCCGCTGCACGACCCTCGCGCAGGAATCGCTCGCTCAGCACCGCGGTGGCCCGATCGGGCGGCAGGATCTTGATGGCTACGGGACGATCCAGGACCACGTCGCGCCCGACGAAGACGGCGCCCATGCCTCCGGCAGCCAGCTCCCGCTCGACGATGATCCGGGGAGCGAGCGCTGCGCGCAGCCGTTGGACGACCGACGTGGGCTGATCCATGGCGCGATTCTGGTTCGGGGGGTATAAGGACAATAGTGCGTCTCATCAGGGATCCCGGCAACTGCCCCGGCGAGGCCGACGACTTGAGGCCCGCTTGACCGGCTTCGGGCAGGTTCGTTCCGCCTCTCACCGGAGCGTTCCATGTCGATTCGCGAAGCCGGCCGGCCTCGTCCCTACCGAGCCGGCGCCACCCTCCTCCTGGCCGTGCTGGGCGCCTGCAGCAGCTGGCGCGTGCAACCGGCCGCGCCGGCACAGGTGCTCGGCCAGTCGTCGCCGTCCCAGGTCCGACTCAGGCTGCACGACGGCCGCCGGGTCGTGGTCCGCCGGCCCCTGCTGCGCTCGGACTCGGTGGTCAGCGCGTCGCCCGGCGACAGCTCGGCGCTGGCGATCGCCGAGGTGGACAGCGTTGAGCTTCGAAAGGGCGACGCGGGCAAGACGATCGGGCTCATGCTCCTCATCGTCGGCACGCCGATGATCTTGTGCGCCGCGACCTGCGACTTCGGGCCCGATTTCGGCCCGGGCTTCGGCTCCCGTTGACGGAGGGTGCGGTCCGTGGGGTATCTTGAGGACGCATGTCCTCCGAGCGCATCCGCACGATCATCGTCGACGACCACGA
This sequence comes from Gemmatimonadales bacterium, assembly GCA_025928645.1. GTDB lineage: Bacteria > Gemmatimonadota > Gemmatimonadetes > Gemmatimonadales > GWC2-71-9 > CAVVWJ01. The sequence continues at coordinate 9,696 of JAICJD010000035.1, read as the reverse complement.
CGAGCTCGGCCGCCTCATCGCTCGCCGGCTCGCCGAGGTCGTGCGCGCGCGCGCGGCGGAGGGCCGGCGCGCCGTGCTGGGCCTCGCCACCGGGTCCACGCCGATCGGCATCTATCGCGAGCTGGTCCGACTGCACTGCGACGAGGGCCTCAGCTTCCGGAACGTGGTCACGTTCAATCTCGACGAGTACTACCCCATGGACCCGGGGAGCGTTCACTCCTACCACCGGTTCATGTGGGAGAACCTGTTCGGCGCGCTCGACGTTCCACGCGACCAGGTGCACATCCTGCGCGGCGACGTGCCGCGCGATCGGGTGGACCAGGAGGTCCGGGACTACGAGGCCGCCATTCGCGCGGCGGGCGGGATCGACATCCAGCTCCTCGGGATCGGCCGCACCGGGCACATCGGGTTCAACGAGCCGGGGTCGGGCGCGGAAAGCCGGACCCGTCTCGTCACCCTCGACCCGGTGACCCGGAAGGACGCCGCCGCGGATTTCTTCGGCGAGGAAAACGTGCCGCGCGAGGCGCTGACGATGGGGGTGGCCACGATCCTCGAGGCGCGCGAGATCGTGATCCTGGCCACCGGCGAGCACAAGGCCTTCATCGTGCGCCGCGCCGTCGAGGGCGAGGTGGATCACGAAGTCGCGGCCACGTTCCTGCAGCGCCATCCGTGCACCACGTTCTACATCGACCGCGCGGCGGCGGCGGCGCTCACCCGCGAGGCGACGCCCTGGCTCCTGGGTGCGGTGGAGTGGACGCCGGGCCTCGTGGTGCGGGCCGTCGTCTGGCTGTCGCACCAGGCCGGCAAGGCGATCCTCAAGCTGACCCACCGGGACTACGCGGAGCACCGGCTGTCGTCGCTGGTGGCGCGCTACGGCTCGCCGGGCGCGCTCAACGGCCTCGTCTTCAACACGCTCGGCGCCAAGATCCGGGGCCGGACGAAGCTGCCGCGGGACCAGCGCGTGATCTGCTTCTCGCCCCATCCGGACGACGACGTGATCTCGATGGGTGGCATCCTCCGCAAGCTGGTCGAGAACGAGAACGAGATCAGCGTCGCCTACATGACCAGCGGCAACGTGGCGGTGTTCGACCACGACGTCCGCCGCCATCTCGACTTCCTTCGGCGCCTGGCCCTGGAGCGGCACGTGCCGGCCGATGCGGTCGAGGCGCTGGGGCGCCGGGTCGACGGCTTTCTCGCGGCGAAGCGTCCGGGCGACGTGGACATCCCCGAGGTGCAGGACGCCAAGCGGATCATCCGGGAGAGCGAGGCGGTCGCCGGCATCCGCACGCTCGGACTCGGCGAGAGCGCCGCCCGGTTCCTCAATCTGCCGTTCTACCAGACCGGCACCGTCAGGAAGGATCCCATCGGCCCGGCGGACGTCGCCATCGTGCGCGACCTGCTGGAGGAGGTCGCGCCGGACCTCATCTTCGTGGCCGGCGACCTGTCCGACCCGCACGGCACCCATCGGATGTGCAAGGAGGCGATCGACCGCGCGCTCGCCGACTACGCCGCGGCCGGCGGCCGCCGGCCGGAGGTCTGGCTTTACCGCGGCGCATGGCAGGAGTGGCCGGTCACCGAGGCGACGTGGCTGGTCCCGCTCTCGCAGGAGGAGCTCCGCCTCAAGATCCAGGCGATCTTCAAGCACCAGAGCCAGAAGGACTCGGCGCCGTTCCCGGGGCCCGACGAGCGCGAGTTCTGGCAGCGGGTCGAGGCGCGGAACACCGGGACCGCCGCGGAGCTCGACCGGCTCGGCCTGGCCGAGTATTTCGCGATGGAAGCATATGTGGTGGAGGCCGCGCCCTCCTCCTAGTCCGTCCGAAACAGCACGTGCGGCTCCTCCTTGTGGATCACCTCGCGCACCGGGGCAAAGGCGGCCTTGATCAACACGCGCTGCGACGCCACGTTGTCCGGCCGCGTCAGGGCCACCAGGCTCGGGAGGCCGAGCCATTCGCGGCCGATGGTGACGCAGGCACGGGCCACGTCGGTCGCCAGGCCCTGGCCCCAGAATTCGGGAAGCAGCGCGTAGGCCAGCTCGACCTCCGGCGACCCTTCGATGTCGAGGTGTCTGAGTCCCGCCCGGCCCATCACCCGGCCCGTGGTCGGGTCCCGCAGGATCCAGATCCCGAACCCGTGCCGAGACCAGTGCGCCAGGTTCCGCTCCAGGTAGGCCTTGGTCTGCGCATCGGACCGGACGCCGCCCAGGCTCGCCATCATCCGGGCGTTGGCGTCCATGCGGCGAAGCATCGGCAGGTGGGCCGACGTGAGACGCTCCGCGAAGATGCGCCGGAGAACGAAGGTTTCCGGCGCCAGTTCAGGAGGCATGGCGGGCTCCGCGGCCTGGCGGCCCGTACTCGGGGCGTTCATCAGCGTATCCATGCGGGCCGCTCCGGCTTGCGTCCGTCAGCGCGAGATGAAGATGGAAAGCGACCGGTCTCGTCTCCCCGTGACAAGTCGTTCCGTCGCAGCGCTTTGGGCGTATGACTTCGGGGCGCGGCCGGGCCCCTGAGCCGGAGAGCGGACCGGGAGGTTTCGAAGAGGGACATCGGGCGAGTATCCATGGCACCAAGCCTCCAACGAAGGTGCTGCAGATTGCACGGGGGACGTCAAGCCGATGTCAAGCGAACGCATCCCGGTGTCCCACGTCACGTTGCGCCGGGATAGCCCGGTCTGCACAATAGAAGCGCACTTCTGGCTCGAACCCCTGACGGCGGGCCAATGGCAGCAACTCTCGCGTGTCAGAACTGTGGTGGCGACCTGACCCCCGACGATCGCTTTTGCGCGGCGTGCGGCGGCGAGGTCGCGCGGGCATTCGACGACCGCACCGGGGACCCGGCGGGCGCCCTGGCGGATATCGCCGAGCGGCTGCGCCAGGCCACCCTGGGCGAGTTCGAGATCGGCCCCGAGCTGGGTCATGGCGGCATGGCCGCGGTTTTCCTGGCGCACGAGATCGCCCTGGACCGCAAAGTCGCGATCAAGGTCATGTCGCCGGGCCTGCTGCTGGACGACGGCATGGTCGAGCGGTTCAAGCGCGAGGCGATCACCGTCGCCCACCTGAATCACCCGGGCATCGTCTCGGCCTATTCGGTGCGCCACGCCGACGGGCTCTATTTCTTCATCATGCGGTACGTGGAGGGCCGCTCGCTCGAACAGGTCCTCCTCCGCGCCGGCCGACTGCCGGCGCCGACGGTGCGCTCGATCCTCCATCAGGTCGGGTCCGCGCTCGCCTATGCCCACCGGTCGGGCGTGGTGCACCGCGACATCAAGCCCGCGAACATCCTCATCGACCGCGACGGCAACGCGGCCGTCACCGACTTCGGCATCGCCAAGGTGGCCGAGCGGCCGAACCAGACGCTCACGGGCGCGCTGGTAGGAACGCCGGCCTACATGAGCCCCGAGCAGTGCAAGGGCGGCGCGGTGTCCGGAGCCTCGGATCAGTATTCACTCGGCGCGGTCGCGTACGAGCTGGTCACCGGGGTGCCGCCGTTCTCGGGCTCGACGCTCACGGTCATGCAGTCCCACGTGGAGCGGGAGCCGCACCCGATCCAGGACCTGGTGACCGACTGCCCTCCCGAAATCGAATCCGCCATCCATCGCATGCTGGAGAAGGATCCCGCGGCGCGATGGCCCCGCCTCACCGACGCGCTCACCGCGCTCGGCGCCGAGGTCCTTGCGGACGACCATCCGCTGCGCGAGGAGCTGAGCCGGCTGGCGAGCGCGGACCCGGGCGCGGACGCCGCCTCCCAGACGCCGACGAGCCCCGCGCCCCGTCAGCGCGCGCCGGGGATCCCGGCCGTCCCGCTCCGGCCGATCAGCGCCATCACCGTGATGCCGGCGCCGGCGGCCCTGGAGGTGGGCGACAGCTTCACCCTGGCGGCGATCGCGCGGGGACCGAACGGCGTGCGGCTCCCGCCGCAGGCCATGGAGTGGACCTCCGATGCGCCCACCGTCGTGCGGGTGGACGCGCTCAACGGCGTGGCCACCGCGGTCGGAGCGGGCGCGGCGACGGTGACCGCGAGCGCGGGCGGCATCACCGGCGGCCTCCGGCTCGAGGTCACCTCGCCACGCGCGGACGACATCGTGATCGAGCCCATGACCGGGCCGCTTCAGTCCGGCGAGGAGATCCGGCTCGACGCCACGGCTCGGGACAAGCGCGGGCGGCCGGTTTACCGCCCGGTGGCGTGGCTCTCCGCCGACCCCGATGTCGCCGTGGTCACGCCGCGCGGGACCATCGCCGGCCGCGCACCCGGCACGGTGCGCATCACGGCCGCGCTGGACGAGGCGCGTGCGAGCATCGTGATCCCCGTGCTCCCGGCCCGAGTCGCCGCCATCGACATCCCCGACCCGCCGAGCGCCGTGCCCGTCGGGCAGAAGATCGTGCTGCATGCGAGGCCGGTGGACGGGAACAACACGCCGCTTCCCGGACGGCTGATCCTCTGGGGCACGAGCGATCCATCGGTCGCGATGGTGACCGAGGAGGGCGCGATCTTCGCGCGCCAGCCGGGATCGGTCATGCTGACGGCCACCTGCGAAGGCGTGCGGGCGATGGTGCGTATCGCCGTCGTGGCCACACCGGAAGCGGAGCCGCCGCCGCGGCCGGCCCGCCGCCACGGCCGTCGCGCGCGGCGGCGGACCGCGTTCCTCGCGGGCGTTGCTCTCGCCCTGGCCGGCGTCTGGATCTGGCGCCGGCAGACGGGGGCCCCGGCCGAGGCGGCGGCTCCGGCGCCCGCGCCGTACGTGGCCGGCGCCATCGTCGCCGACACGCTGGTGCCCGCTTCCGTCGTCATCACCCGTCGGATCCGCTCGCTCCGGCCCGACAGCGGCGCCGTGCTCGGCGCCGAGGTCAAGGACGCGGCCGGGCGTCCGCTGCCGGCCTCGGCCGTCGCCTGGAGCACGAGCGATTCGACGATCGTCGCGGTCGAGCGGACCACCGGCCGCGTGCGCGGCATGCGGCCGGGTCGCGCGTTCGTCGTGGCGGCAGGGGGTGGCGGCCGGGACAGCCTCGAGATCGCGGTGCGCCGGGCGAGCGGCCGGCTACCCGCCGTGGCGGCGGTGCACATCGTGCCGTTTCCCGCCCTCCACGTCGGCGACACGCTCGCGCTGCGCGCGGTGGCGCTTGGCGCCGGCGGCGATACCCTCCCCGGCGCCGACGTGAGCTGGACGGCCAGCCGCCCCGGCGTGGTCTCGGTCGATGGGTCGAGCGGCGTGGCGCGCGGCATTGCACCCGGAACCACGATTGTTCTGGCGCGGAGCGGCAGGCAGACGGCGTTCGCGGAGCTCACGGTGCTGCCCGCGAGCGTGGCGGCGATTCAGATCCTGGGCGGGAGGCCTATGGCCGTCGGCGAAATGCTGGATCTTCGAGTCGCCGCGCCCGGGCGTGATGCCGGCGGGGCGTCCCTGCCGGCGGCCTGGACGAGCAGCGATTCGTCGGTGGCCACGGTGGACGGTGCCACCGGCACAGTGCTCGGGCGCGCGCCCGGCTCGGTCCACATCACCGCCACGGCCGACGGCGCGAGTGACTGGATCCGCCTGACCGTCCTGCCGCGCCCAGAGCGTCTGTCAACCGTATCCGGCATCGGACGGACCGATCCCCGCTTCCTCGCCGGGGTGGAGGAGTGCTACGGCGCGCTGCAATCGCGCGATGTGGATCGGCTGCGCGGCGTCTGGCATCCCGACCGGGGCGGCGACGCGCGCCTCGACCGGCTGACCCGCATCCTCCAGCAGCCCGAGGCGAAGGTGGGAGACCGCATGGACCGCCCGCCCGTGGTCGGGCTGGAGGCGGCCGTGCTCGAGTTCTCGGTGCCGCTCGCCTGGCGCGACGGCTCAGCCGCCCGCAGCAGCCAGCCGCTGTTCCGCGCCGAGTTCGTCCGGAACGCCGGCCGCTGGGACATGTCGAGCTGTCGGATCACCGGTGCAGCCGGGTTCTGAGCGTTACCGGTGATTCTCTGCCGGACGCTGGGACCGATCGAAGTCACCGTGGACGGCGCGCCGGCGCCTCCCGAGCTGCTCTGGCGAAAGCACCTCGCGCTCCTCGTTTATCTCGCGCGCTCGCCGAGGCAGACCCGCAGCCGTGAGCACCTCATCGGCCTGCTCTGGGCCGACCGCACGGAGGCCGCCGCCCGCCACTCGCTCAGCGAGGCGTTGCGCGTGCTTCGGCGCTACGCCGGAGCCGGCTCGGTGGAGGTGGCGGTCGGGCAGGTCGGGCTGGGCCCCGGCGTCGTGGAGCTCGACGTGGACCGGCTCGAGGCGCTGGCAGCCGCGGAGGACTGGACCCACGCCGCGGAGCTGGTCGCCGGCGAGTTCCTCGAGGGCTTCGGCGTACCGGATGCCGGTGAATTCGAGGACTGGCTCACGACCGAGCGCGAGCACTGGCGGCGGCGCGGCGTCGAGGTGCTGATCCATTGCGCCGACGGCCTCGCGCGCGCGGCGCGGGCGTCGGAGGCCGCCGGCGTGGCGGCCCGCGCACTGGCCATCGAGCCGACGTCCGAGCCCGCCTTCCGCGCCGCCATCCGCTGCCTCGCGCTGGCCGGCGAGCGCAGCCGCGCGCTCGACCTGGCCGATCGCTTCGAGCATCGGCTCGCCGAGGTCGGCGCCCAGCCGGCCCCGGAAACCCACGCCATGATCCAGCGGGTCGGCCGGGAGCGGCGCGCACGGCCCCTCGCGGCTGAGCCGGTGGACGAGCCGGCCATCGTGCGGCCGCCGCTCGCCGGCCGCGGCGAGGAGCTCGCGCGCATGCTGGAGGAGGCCGGGCGCCCGGGCCGTACCGGACGCTCGGCGCTCCTTCTGGTCGAAGGGGAGCCCGGCGTCGGCAAGACCCGGCTCCTCGAGGAGACCCTGGCCCTGCTCCGGCTGGACGGCGTGTCTGTGGCCTCGGCGCGCGCGGTCGAGGGCGACCGGGCCCAGCCATGGAGCGGCGTGCTCGCGCTCGCACGCGGCGGGCTGATCGAGGCGCCAGGTCTGGCAGCGGCGAGCGGGTCCGCGCTCGCCGCGTTCGCCCAGGCGGTGCCCGAATGGGCCGACCGCTTTCCGGGCGCGCGCGGAGCGCCGCCGGCACCGCTCGGACCAGCGCTCATCGAGGCGGTCGGCGCCGCCGCGGCGGAGCAGCCGGTCGTGCTTGCCGTAGACGATGCGCAGTGGCTGGACCCTGATTCGGCGCTCGCGCTGGGCGCGATGCTGCGCGACCTCAGGGCTTCACCGGTGACCCTCGCGCTCGCCACCGCGCCGTTTCCGCCCCGGCCGGAGCTCGACGAGCTCAGGAGCCGGGTCGGCCGGGATCTCGACGGCGGGGCGGTTCGGCTTCGACGGCTCGATCGCACGGCGCTCCGGAGCCTGGCGGCGGAGATGCTGCCCGGCTACGACCCCGTGTCGCTGGACCGGGTGGTGCGCCGCGTCGCCACCGACTCCGCCGGGCTCCCGCTCCTCGCGGTCGAGCTGCTCCGCGCCGTCGCGCTCGGCCTGGACCTCGGCACCATCGCCGGCACGTGGCCGGAACCCCTCCGCACGCTGGACCAGAGCCTCCCCGGCGATCTGCCGGACGCGGTCGTGGCCGCGATCCGGATCGCGTTCCGACGGCTCAGCGCGCCGGCCCAGCGAGTGCTCGTGTCCGCCGCCGTGCTCGGCGACCTCGCGTCCCCACCGGTGCTCGCGCGCGCCCTCGAGCTGGATGCCGACACCCTCGAGCGCGCCCTCGACGAGCTCGAGTGGCAACGCTGGCTGGTGGCGGAGCCGCGGGGCTACTCGTTCGCGGCCCGCATCGTCCGGCAGGTGGTCCAGCGCGACATGGTGACGCCAGGGCAGCGACGCAGAGTCCTGGAGGCGGCGGGCCGGGAATCAGGGTGAGGGCGGACGCATGCGCGCCAGGTCCCTGAGCAGCGGTCCGGGCGTGACCGGCCCGCCGAGAAAGTCCTCGACGACCTCGCGCGTGCTCCGCTCGAGGCCGAACCGATAGAGCCGCGGCGCGACCCAGGCGTACCAGGTCGAGTCGCCGGTGACGAAGGGCCCGTGACGCGAGTGGATCCGCTGCCGGATGGCCGCGATGAGCAGCGCTCCCGCCGCGTAGTTCATCATGTAGCCCGGCGCGTCCACCAGCTGCCCCCGCATCGCCCACCAGCCGAGCTCCGGATGCGGGCGGATGCGGAGGTATTCGCTCGTGAGGGCGCTCCACACGCGGTTCGGATCGGCGGCCGGGGCGCGCAGCATCCGCCGCTCGAACAGCGCCCAGGCCACGTCGAGCACGATGCCGCCGTACCGCCCGCGCAGGCTCTCGGCCAGCGGGACGGAGTCGCCCAGCCAGCGAAGCTGCCAGGCGGGCTCGTACACGTCGAGCGCGATCACGTCCGCGACGGCCTCGGTGAACGGGTCGCTGTCCGGCCAGTCGCGGAACGCGGGCCGCGTGCGGATGGCCGCGAGATGAACCGCGTGACCGGTCTCGTGGAGCAGCTCGTTCAGGTTGTCGAGCCCGCCGGCGCGATAGGTGGCGAACACCCAGGGCTCGATGACCGGCGCGCGGGCGCCGAACGTCGTGTAGGCGACCGGATCCTTGCCGGCGCGCGGCGCGAGATCGAAATGGACGCGGAGCGCCGGCAGGTCGGCACCGAGCGCGCGGAACACTTCCGCGTCGAGCTTCGCCAGCCGCTCGAGCGGGATGCGTGGGCTCAGGTCCCGGCTGGCGCGTCCGTTCTCGTACAGCCAGTCCCACGGCTCCATGCAGGTGTCGGACGTGGCGTCGCGCCACGCGCGGAGCACGGCCTCGAGCCACGGCTCGAGCGAGTCGGGCGGGATGCCTGACGCCGCGATCTGTCCGGCCCCCGGCCCGCCGGGTGCGCCACGGGAGGCGGCCTCGAGCGCGATCATGCGGCGGTACGGGCTCGCCGGCTGGTCGGTCCCGTTCACGCTCCGCCAGACCGGCTCGAGCGCCAGGAACAGGGCTCGACGCCGCGCCGGGTCGTCGGTCGTGGCCACCATGCCGAGCACCGAGAGCCGGTCGAGCGTATCCGTGCCCACGGCGACGTGCGATTGGGCCCAACCGTAGCAGGCGTACGTCCAGGCGCGGAGAGAATCCAGCCGCGCGGGCGCGTCACCGTCACGGCAGGAGGGTGGACTGGCCGCGGCCGACGCGCCGCGCGAGGGCGGAGCGACAGCATCGAGGTCGCGCGCCAGCGTCGCCCGCATCGTGCCCAGCGCGCGGCCGTCGGTGCTGTCGAGCGCCGCCGCATCCACCGCGGCGAGCTGGGCCCGGAGCCGAGCGCGGCGCTGGTTGAACGTCGTGGCGAGGTCGGACAGGGAACGCGCCGGCTCGCCGGACGCGACCCCGACGTCATACCGGTCGCGGGCGTCTCGCGCCGCGGCGTAGGTGGACTCCGCCCGCGCGAGCGCGGCAGGCGCCGCCGGCGCGGGCGAGCCGGTTGCCGGCGCGGGAAAACGGGGCGCGCAGGCCAGCGCGGCGAGCGCAAGCCAGGGCAGGGGCAGGCACCGGGAACGAGGCACGCCCGAGAATACACTCGGCGTGGGCATCCCGCTTCCGCCGGACACGAGAACGGCCGGCCGCGGCGCGATCCTCTGCGCCGCGACCGGCCGGTTGCCTCTCGGCAGGCCGTCGCTTGGTTGCTAGTGCCGGGCTGCCATACGGTTGAGCCGCGCTTCCGCGATCTCGGTCAGCTTGGCGTCGGCCGCCTTTTCCTCCGGCAACGTCTGCTCGAG
>JAICJD010000066.1 GCA_025928645.1 Gemmatimonadales bacterium | reverse complement strand
TCCCAGTTGGCGGTCCCGTCCTCGAGGGCGAGGAGCCGGAGCCGGGGCTGGTCCAGCTCGACCGTCCGGATCACGATCGGCCCGCTCCCGCCCATCGCGTTCGAGATCACGCTCGGCAGGCCGAGGGAGACGCGGAAGCGGTGCACCGCGGCGAGCGTGTCGCCCGCGAACTTGCCGACGCCGACCGTGGTCAGGTCGTCGAGCGTGAGGGTCAGGTTGGGAAGGTCGCGGAAGAAGCTGAGGCCGACGTCCCGCCAGTCGACCTTGGCATTGACATTCTGGTTGACCGCCGCCTTCACCCGCGATTCGATCGTGCCGCGGAACAGCAGGGGCAGCACGAGCAGAAGCACGAGCAGCAGGACGATGACACTCCCAATGATGGCCAGGAGGCGGGTCGGTCGTTTCATCGGTCACCTCGGCAGAGCGGCACGGAGTCCTCGGAGTACGGTCGGCTATTGGCAGGTGATGGCTGAAAGGTAGCCCGGCGGGGCCGCTGGTGGCCGCGCCCCGGGGCGACGAAATTCCGGCGTGGCTCCCATTCCCGTCGTCGCGCCCCAGCTCGCCGCCCTCGCCGACGAGCTTCGTGACCGGTACGTGATCGAGCGCGAGCTCGGTCGCGGCGGCATGGCGCTGGTCTATCTGGCTCGCGACCTCCGCCACGGGCGGCCGGTCGCTCTCAAGGTCATCCTGCCCATGGCCGCCGGCGACGGCGCCGAGCGGTTCGATCGCGAGATCCGGGTCACGGCCGGGCTTCAGCACCCCAACATCCTGCCGGTCTTCGATTCCGGCCGCACAGCCGGCCGGCCGTGGTACACCATGCCGTATGTGGCCGGCGAGACGCTGCGCCGGCGGCTGGAGCGCGAGGGCCCGCTCCCGATGGCCGAAGCGGTCCGGCTGGCCCGCGAGATCGCCGATGCGCTGGCCTATGCCCACGCCCTCGGGGTGGTACACCGCGACATCAAGCCGGAGAACATCCTGCTGAGCGCGGGACATGCCCTCGTCGCCGACTTCGGGGTGGCCCACGTGTCGGGTCCGCGCGACGGCGCGATCACCGGCGAGGGAACGACGGTCGGAAGCCCCGCCTACATGAGTCCCGAGCAGGCGGCCGGCGAGCCGACCGACGGGCGCACCGATGTCTACGCGCTGGGCTGCGTGCTGTTCGAGATGCTCGCCGGCCGGCCGCCGTTCACCGATTCCTCGGCGATGGCCCTCATGGCCCGCCGACTGGTCGAGTCGGCTCCCGACGTCCGCACCCTCCGGGCCGACGTGCCGCCGTGGCTCGAGGGGACATTGCGCCGCGCGCTCGCCCGCGAGAGCGCCGGCCGGTTCCCGACCGCGGCGGCGTTCGCCGAGGCGCTGGCCGAGCCCGGGGCGTCGTCCGCCCCCACACTGCGGTCGGTCGAGGCCGTGGCGGCCGAGCGGCGGACGGCGCTGGTCGAGCGCGACGAGTTCCTCGACACGCTCGAGCGCCTGCTCGTGGCGGCCGTGGCCGGGAGCGGAACGACCGTCGTCGTCTCGGGTGAGGCCGGGATCGGCAAGACGTCGCTGGTGGAGGAGTTCGCCCGGTCCCAGCGGCACGTGCGCCTGCTCTGGGGCTGGTGCGAGGCGCTGTTCACCCCGCGCGCGCTCGGGCCGCTGTACGACATCGCGGCCCAGCTCGGCGGACCGCTGGAGGAGGCGCTGCGGAACGCGTCCAGCCGGGAGACCATCTTCGCCGCTTTGCTCGAGGAGCTCGGGCCCGGCCGCCCGCCCGCCGTCCTGGTGCTGGAAGACGTCCACTGGGCCGACGAGGCTACGCTCGATTTGCTCAAGTTCCTCGGCCGGCGGGCGCCCCGGCTGCCCCTGCTGGTGCTCGTCACTTCCCGCGACGACGAGATCGGCGGCCGGCACCCGGTCCGGTCGATCCTGGCCGACCTTCCTCGCGGTGCCATGCGGCGGCTCGAGCTGCAGCCCCTCACGGAGGAGGGCGTCGCCGCGCTCGCCCGGCGCGCCGGGCGCAGCGGCTCCGGGCTCCACGCGGCCACCGGCGGCAACCCCTTCTACATCTCCGAGGTGCTGGCGGCCAGCCAACCGGGCATCCCCGCCACGGTGCGCGACGCGGTGCTGAGCCGTGCCGCCCGCGCGTCGGCGGCGGCGCGCGAGGCGTGCGAGGTGGTCTCGGTCGTTCCCGGCAAGACCGAGCCGTGGCTGCTCGACGCGCTGCTCGGCCGCGACGCGCCCGGGCTGGAGGAATGCCTCGCCGCGCGCATGCTCACCAGCGACCCGCTCGGCGTGAGTTTCCGGCACGAGCTGGCCCGGCGCGCCGTGGAGGAGAGTCTGGCGCCCTCGCGCCGGCGCGCGCTGCACGTGCGCGTGCTCGCCGCGCTCGAGGGCGCGCCGGCGCCGGTCGCGCCGGCTCGGCTGGTGCACCACGCCGAGGCGGCGGGCGATTCGGCCGCGGTGCTGCGGCTGGTCCCGCTCGCCGCCGCGCAGGCGTCGGCGCTCGGCGCGCACCGCGAGGCCGCGGCCCACTACGAGGCCGCCCTCCGGCTGGCGCACGAGCTCACGCCCGAGCGCCGCGCCGAGCTGCTCGAGGGGCGGTCGTACGAGGAGTACCTGATCGACCGCGTGCCGCGGGCGATGGCGGCGCGCGAAGAGGCGCTCGGCATCTGGCGCCGCCTGGGCGATCGCCGGCGCGAGGGCGCGGCGCTTCGCTGGGTGTCGCGGCTCCACTGGACCAACGGCGGCCGCCGCGAGGCGGAGCGCCACGCCGCGGAGGCCGTCGCCGTGCTCGAGCCGCTCGGCCCGACACCGGAGCTCGCGATCGCCTACAGCAACCTGGCGCAGCTGCACATGCTCGCGTTCGAGCGGGCCGGTGCCGAGACCTGGGGCACCCGCGCCATCGCGCTGGCCGAGCAGCTCGGGAACCGCGAGATCCTGATCCACGCGCTCACCAACGTCGGCACCGCCGACCTCGGGCTGCTCTCGATCGAGCCCGCCGGTGGGCGGCTCGAGCAGGCGCTCGCGCTCGCGCAGGAAGCCGGCTATCAGGAGCACATCGCGCGCTGTTACGCCTGCCTGGTGCCGTCCTATGTGTCGGCCTGGAAACACGAGCGGGCCGAGCGCTGGCTGCGGGAGGGCCTCGCGTACACCGAGGCGCGCGATCTCGACTTCTGGGCCACGTACCTGCGATCGTGGCGCGCGCAGCTCCGGCTCGACCAGGGCCGCTGGCGGGAGGCGGAACGGGAGGCCGACGAGCTGCTGGGCCAGACCGGCATCAGCCCGGTGTCGCGGATCAACGCGCTCACGGTCCTGGGACATATCCGGGCGCGTCGCGGAGACCCGGGCGTATCGCCCCTGCTCGACGAGGCACGCAGCCTGGCCGAGCGGACCGAGGAGCTCCAGCGGCTCGGGCCGGTGGCGGTGGCCCGCGCGGAGGCGTCCTGGCTGGAAGGTGACCTCGAGCGCACGGCGGCCGAGGCGCGCTCGACCTACCGGATGTCGCTCGAGAAGGACGGCGAGTGGTTGAGAGGTTCCCTGGCGGTGTGGATGCACCGGGCGGGGGCGCTGACGGTTGCGCCGGCGAACATTCCGCGCCAGTGCGCGCTGGAGATCGAGGGTGACGCGAGCGCGGCGGCGGAGGAATGGGCCCGGCTCGGCTGCCCCTTCGAGCGGGCGGTCGTGCTGGCGACCTGCCGAGCCCCGTCGGCCGCCGAGGAGGCAAGGCGGGAGTTCGAGCGGCTCGGCGCAGACGCGGCCCGAAGGCGCGTGTAGGGGAGGCCCCTATGTCGTTCTCGCTGTATGTCGCGCTTGGCGACTCCATGAGCACCGACCACTACCCCACCTGCGACGTGCGGGGCCTCGACGGGCCGCCGGCCCGGCTCGACCCGCTCGGCGCCGCTGCCCTGCTCCACTCGAATGACGACCGCCGCTGGCCCGAGTTCCGGGGACGAGACCTCGAGCAGGTCTCCCCCGGCATGAAGTTCCTGAACCTGGCGGAGGACGGGGCGATGATCGACGACGTCACCACCGAAGAGCTGGCCCGGCTGGGACGCGACTCGAGCGATCCCGGGATCCTGATCACCCTCACGGCGGGCGGCAACGACCTGCTCGATGCCCTCGCCGCGGGCCGGCCGCTCGACCGGGAGCTGCGCCTGATCGAGCGGCGCTACTCGGACCTCGTGGCCACCGTCTGCGAGGAGCTGCCCGCGGCGACCATCCTGCTCACCACCGTCTACGACCCGACCGACGGCACCGGAGTGCTCCCCGGCATGGAAAGGCTGGGACGCCTGCCGCTCGAACATCTCGACCGCTTCAATGCGCGCGTGCGCTCGCTGGCCAACGAGGCCGAGGGCGCCCTTCTCGCCGACGTCCACGAGCACTTCCTCGGCCACGGCGCCGGCGCCCCCGAGAAGGAGCGGTGGTACTGGAGCCGAAATCCGATCGAGCCCAATGCCCGGGGAGCGAGCGAGATCCGGCGGGTGTGGTACCAGGCGGTGAGCGGAGAGCGGTAACCTGTCATCCCGGGTCGGGATGACGGCCCTGTGTCGTGTTCCGCCCGCCCCGCTCACCCGAACAGCAGCCGCACCGTCCAGACCGCCGCCAGCATCGCCGCACCGTCGGCCAGGAGGCCGACCGGCACCGCGTGCCGCGTCTTGCGGATGTTCACCGCCCCGAAGTACACCGCGATCACGTAGAAGGTGGTTTCCGTCGAGCCGAACATGACGGCGGCCATCTTCACCAGGATCGAGTCCTCCCCGTACTGCTTGATCATGTCCACCACGATCCCCGCCGAGCCCGAGCCGGTGAGCGGGCGGATGATCGCCATGGGCAGCACCTCGGGCGGAACCCCGATGAGCGAGAGCAGTGGCGCCAGCGCGCGGGCGAGGAAGTCCATCGCGCCGCTCGCGCGGAACATCGCGATCGCGAACAGGATGGCGACGAGATACGGGATGATGCGGACCGCGACCTGAAAGCCCTCCTTGGCGCCCTCGACGAAGGTCTCGTACACCGGCACCCGCTTGTAGAGCCCGACCAGCGGGAACGCCACCAGGATGACCGGAACGATGAAGACGGAGATCAGGTTGATCGCGTCGCGGATGTCGCTCACCGTGGCCTCACCGGTTGGGGTCGGACGCGCGGTAGACGGGAAGCCGGCCGAGCAGCTTGGCGGCGGAGATGGCGACGACGAGTCCCAGGACCCCGGTGCCGATGATCGGCAGCACGAGCCGGTTGATCTGGAGCCCGAGCAGCGCGAGCAGCAGCACGGGAGGCACGAGCTGGACGCCGGCGGTGTTGATCGCGAGCAGCATCACCATCGCATTGCTGGCCGTGTCGGTCGAGCGGTTGAGCTTCTGCAGCTCCTCCATGGCCTTGATCCCGAACGGCGTCGCCGCGTTGCCCAGCCCGAACCAGTTGGCCGTGATGTTGAGCGCGATCAGGCCGAGCGCCGGGTGGTCGGGCGGGATCTCGGGAAACAGCGGGCGCAGGACCGGCCGCACCAGCTTCACCAGGGCGTAGATGATACCGGCCTGCTCGCCGATCTTGAGGAGACCGAGGAACAGCGACAGCACGCCGATGAGCCCGAGCGCGATCTCCGCGGCGGTCTTGGCGAAGTCGAGCGCAGCCGCGGCGATCGCGTTGAGGCGGACGAACCGCACCGGCTCGAACACGACGCCCGCGGTGGACACGCGGGGCGTCGGCGCCGCCGCCGAGTCGGGCGTGGGCGACGCCTCCGGCGGCGCGAACTCGACCAGCCGCCCCTGCAGCTCCTTGTCGCGCGAGCTCGAGGCCTTGGCGATCGTGGCGAGCGGCTCGGGCAGCCTGGCATCGGCGCCGAAGCGGAGCTGAACCCCCTCCCGGCTCCGCACCAGGTACCCGGAATAGCTCGCGGCCGGCCCCGCGGCCGGTTCGGCATGGCTCCCGTAGAAGGTCGCGTAGCGGCTCGGGTCGATGCGGATCTCGACCGGCACCTGTCGCGCGGTGTCGTACCCCTGCGGAAACGCGAGCGCAACCGGCAGCGCCTGGCCGTTGCGGAAGGTGTCGCGCGCGAGGTCGTTGGCGTCATAGCCGAGCGCGAACAGGAAGCTGCTGACGATCAGCCCTGCCCAGATGTAGTTCAGCATTGGCCTGGTATGGAGGAGGGGTGCCGCGAAATATGGGGAGGTCGGAGAGGACGGAGAAGACGGCGGGTCCTTTCCCTTACTCCAGACCCCGAAATACCCCATCCCGGTCCGCCGCCTCGGCGAATTCGTGGAAGTCCATGTTCGCGAGCGACAGGTTGTTTTCCACTCCCCACATCTCCGACGGGATCACGCGGAAGCTCTGTCCCGGCTCGTCGTAAAGGTCGACGACCACGACCGGGTGCTCCGGGTCGGTGATCGTCCGCGTGTCCACCAGGAAGACAAACGTGTGGCGGGAGGCGGGCCGGAGCAGCTCGGGCACCTCCCCGGACTTGAGGCCCTCGAACGCGCGGTCGCTCACGCAGTCGACGTTGGCCCGGAAGTCGTCGGGCGATGGCCTCTGGATCTGGTCGCACACCTCGGCCCAGGCCCTGTCGTCTGAGAAGTCGGTCCGGAGCACGAGGGCGCGGGTGGTTTCTGGAATCGGCTTCATTCTGCCCCCATCGAGAATGGCCCTGCTTACTTTGGGCCGGCCGGCGGGGGAACGGCAAGGGGGCAGGTGAAACGGTACCCCTCCGAAACGGCACCCTCCGGGCGGGCGACCGGCGTTGAAACCGCGGAGGGCGGTCGGTAGTCTTGTCTGGAAGGACTGTTTCGGAGGTTCCGATGGTCGGTCGTGCCCTGCCCTTCGCCGCCGCGCTCGCGCTCCCCGCGGCCGGGAACGTGCCCGCCGTCGCCCAGCAGCCTCCGACCCAGCCCCCACCGGCCGCCTTCACGATCCCGATCGACTACTACAAGCTCCCCAACGGGCTCAAGGTCGTGCTCTCGCGCGACACCACGACGCCGACGGTCGTGGTGGCGGTGTACTACAACATCGGCTTCCGCAACGAGCCCAGGGACCGGACCGGCTTCGCCCACCTGTTCGAGCACCTCATGTTCCAGGGCTCGAGAAACCTGGGCAAGCTCGAGTTCAGCAACCTGGTCCAGCAGAACGGCGGCCTGCTCAACGGGTCCACCCGGTTCGATTTCACCAACTACTTCGAGGTACTCCCCTCGAACGCGCTCCAGACCATCCTCTGGGCCGAGGCCGACCGGATGAGGGGTCTCGCGATCGACACGAGCAACCTCAACAACCAGCGCGACGTGGTGAAGAATGAGGTGCGGGTCAACGTGCTGAACCAGCCGTACGGCGGCTTCCCCTGGATCGACCTGCCGATGCGGGCCAACACCAACTGGTACAACGCCCACAACTTCTACGGCGACCTCAAGGACCTCGACGCCGCGACCCTCGACGACGCCACGTCGTTCTTCCGCACGTACTACGCGCCCAACAACGCGGCGCTCGTCGTCACCGGCGACTTCGACCCGGCCCGGGTCCGTCCCTGGGTCCAGCAGTACTTCGGTCCGATCCGTCCGGCGCCGCAACCGCCCAAGCCGGACCTCACCGAGCCCGGGCAGACGAAGGAGCGGCGGTTCTCGCAGGTGGACTCGCTCGCACCGCGGCCTGCCATCGGGCTCGCCTACCATGTGCCCGACCGCTACACCCCGGAGTGGTACGCCTTCGGCCTGCTGGACCAGATCCTGGGTCAGGGCCGCGACAGCCGGTTCTACGACGAGCTGGTCCGGAAGCGCGGACTTACCGGCGACGTGAGCGCGGGGATCAACTCCGGCCTCGGCAGCATGTACGACTACAACGGGCCGATGCTGTGGGAGGTGACGGCGTTCCATGACGCCGACAAGCCGGCGGACTCGCTGATCACCGCCTTCGACGCCGCCATCGAGCCGCTCCGGACCCGGCCGCTTGCCCCGGAGGAGCTGGCCCGGGCGGTGACCAAGCTCCGCTCGA
Organism: Gemmatimonadales bacterium; assembly: GCA_025928645.1. Lineage (GTDB taxonomy): Bacteria > Gemmatimonadota > Gemmatimonadetes > Gemmatimonadales > GWC2-71-9 > CAVVWJ01. Next base: position 13,242 of record JAICJD010000066.1, on the reverse strand, counting down.
GCTTCTACTCGGAGATTGAGCAGTTCTCGGGGTTCGGCCGGGCGAACCTGCTGGCCTCGTTCGCGCTGTTCGATGACGATCCGGGCCGGATCAACCGGCTGGAATCGGAGTTTGCGAAGATCACGCCGGAGACGGTTCTCGAGACCGCGCGCACCTACCTGGCCCCCACCAACCGGACGATTCTCACGATCGTGCCGGCCGGTCCCGGCGCCGCGGCGCGCGACTCGTCCGGACAGGCGCCCGGAGCCAGCCGGTAGCTTCTGTGAACACCGGACCGGCCATGCACGCACGCCTGATGTCAACGCGGGCGCTCAGGAGGCTACCGATGCAAACCCGCAGAATGCTGCTTGCCACGACGCTGGCCCTCGGCGTTGCAATGCCCGCCGCCGCGCAGAAGCAGGCGCCGCCACCGGTGGGGCCGCCGAAGGACTTCCACCTCCCCCAGAAGCGCGAATTTACTCTGCCGAACGGCATGGCGGTGACCCTGGTGCCTTTCGGCAGGGTGCCCAAGGTAGCCGTCATTCTCACGGTCGAGGCCGGCCGGATCAACGAGCGGCCCGACCAGACGGGGCTCTCCTCGGTCACGGCTGCCCTCATGCAGGAGGGCACGCGCACCCGGACCGCCGCGCAGCTCGCCGAGGATGTCGCCGGGATGGGGGGGAGCCTCGACGTGAGCTCGAACAATGAGCTCACTACCGTCGGCGGCGAGGTGCTGAGCGAGCATGCCGCGCGCATGGTCCGGCTCGTGGCCGACGTCGCGCGGAACCCTCAGCTCCCCGCGTCCGAGCTCCCGCGCATCAAGGCGGACCAGGTCCGCGACCTCTCGATCCAGAAGAGCCAGCCGCAGGCGATCGCGCTGGACCGGTTCCGCTCGATCCTCTACGACGACCATCCCTACGGTCGCCCGTTCCCGAACGAGGACGCGCTCGGCGGGTTCACCGTCGCTCAGGTGCGCGCATTCCACGCGGCCAACTTCGGTGCGCGCCGCGCGCACCTGTACGTGGCCGGCGTGTTCGACGGGCCGGCCACCGAGGCGGCCGTTCGCCATGCGTTCCGCGGCTGGGCCGCGGGACGGCCGCAGTCCAGGCCGGTGCCGAAGCCGAAGGCCGTCCGGTCGCTCACCCTCATCGACCGGCCCAATGCGCCCCAGTCCACCATCGTGATGGGACTCCCCGTGCCCGATCCCGTCGAGTCGGACTACGTCGCGCTCAGGGTGACCGATGGCTTGCTCGGCGGCACGTTCGGCTCACGGATCACGACCAATATCCGCGAGCGGAAGGGCTACAGCTACGCGCCTTACAGCACGGTCACCAACTTCTGGCACCAGTCCTACTGGTCCGAGCAAGCCGACGTCACCACCAGCGAGACCGGCAATTCGCTCAAGGAGATCTTCGGCGAGATCGACCGGCTCCGAAAGAAAGCCCCTGCCGAGAGAGAGCTCGCGGGGATCGAGCGGAACCTCGCGGGCATCTTCACCGTGCAGAACAGCAGCCGGAATGGCATCATCGGGCAGCTCGCGTTCGCCGACGTGCAAGGGCTGCCGGATTCGTACCTCACCGGCTACGTGAAGCGCCTCCTCGCGGTCACGCCCGAGCAGGTGCGCTCGATGGCCGAGCGGCATCTCGCGCCCGACCGGATGACGATCGTGGTGGTGGGCGACAAGAAGACGGTGGAGAAGCAGGTGGCGCCGTATCGAGCCGCGGCGGTGCCGTGAGGGTCACGCCACCTTACCGACTTGACGTCCGCTTGACGCCCGCGCCCCAGCTTGGGTCCTCGTCCCTGAGGGTCCACATTCACAGGAGCGCGCCATGGTGCACATCGGGACCGCCCCGGTGCTGGGCTCCGCCGTAATCGCCGCCGTCCTGCTTGGCTGCCGTGCCGACTCTCCGGGGGAGCCGTCGCCCGCGGATCCAAGCGCCGCTCTTTCCGCTCAGGCTTCCGCACTCCCCAGCGCTCCACTCTTCCGGCAGGTCAGCGCAGGTGGAAACGTCGGTGGCTCAGACGGCGCCTATACGTGCGGGGTGACCACGGATTACCGGGCGTTCTGTTGGGGAAGCAACTTCCAGGGACAGCTCGGGATCGGCATCGAGAACGGCCCGGAGACCTGCGGCGGCCAGGAGAGCTGCAGCACACGGCCGGCCCTGGTGGCTGGTGGCCATGCTTTCCGGGTGGTCACGGTGGGCTGGGGCCATACGTGCGGCCTGACGACGGACGATAGGGCGTTCTGCTGGGGCAATAACTGGGGTGGACAGCTTGGCGATGGCACGACCACGCGCCGGATGGTGCCCGTCGGGGTCAAGGGAGGTCTGCGGTTTCGTCAGATCGAGGCGGGCGCCAATCACACCTGCGGAGTCACCTACCCGGACGACCGCGTGTATTGCTGGGGCTGGAATTTCTACGGCATGCTCGGCGACGGAACCACGGCCGCGCGCCTCAAGCCGGTACCGCTGCTGGGCTCCCGTCGGTTTCGTCAGGTCAGCGGCGGTCTGTGGCATACCTGCGGAGTCACGACCGACAATGTCGCGTTCTGCTGGGGGCGCAACGACAAGGGCCAGATCGGCGACAGCACCTCGGCGGCAAAGCGGCTGTCACCCACGCGCGTGTCGGGCACCCATCGGTTCCACCAAGTCGCGGCCGGTGAAAATCACGTCTGCGCCGTCACGATCAGCAGTACGGCGTTCTGCTGGGGCGAGGGGCGCCAGGGACAGCTCGGCAACGGCAAGCAGTACCTGAGCTTCTGGCCTAGAAAGGTGGCGGGCAATGTCGCCTGGAGCGCAGTGACCGCGGGCGAAGATGGAACCTGCGGACTGACCCCCGACAGCCAGGCGTTCTGCTGGGGCGACCATAGGACGACACCGACCACTGTCCCCGGCGGCCTCCTCTTCGGACAACTCAGCGTCGGGAACTACCATCAGTGCGGCCGAACAACCGCCAACATCGCGTACTGCTGGGGCTCTAACTTCACCGGCGCACTGGGGGACGGCACCACGGAAGGGCACGACGCCCCGACGCCGGTGGTCGGACCACTGTGACTCAACCGACTGCCCGGCTGCCGTGTCGTCAGCTGCCACGACGTGACCGCACCCATGATCGGTCCTGCGCGCTTCAGGAACCCGCAGGGTGGTGCGTGCACCACCACTCCCGGGCCCGGTCCTGGGTCCACGCGTCCGCGCCTTCGATCTCGGCTAGCCGCAACGACAGCTCGCGCGCGCTCTGGGGCCGCTGGGCCGGGTCCTTCGCCAGGCAGGCGAGGACCAGATCTTCGAGAGCGCCGGGGATCGGGTGGCCGATCCGGGATGATGGCGGCATCGGCGGCGTGCTGGCGTGGTGCAGGACCAGCCCCATCGACGTATCGGCGCTGAACACGAACTGTCCGGTCAGCAGCCAGTAGGCCAGGCAGCCGGTCGCGTAGATGTCGGCGCGGCCATCCACCTGGCCGCCCATGGCCTGCTCCGGGGCGATGAACGCCGGCGTCCCCTGGACGCGGTCGTCACGGGTCATGCCGGCCGACGCGCTCGGTCCGCCCTGCTCGCGCACCGCGCCCACGATGCCGAAGTCGAGGACCTTCACGAAATCGTATTCCTCGCCGTAGTGGCAGAGGAAGATGTTCGCCGGCTTGATGTCGCGATGGACCAGCCCGCACGACTGAGCCTCCGACAGCGAGTGGCAGACCTGCCGCAGGACATAGATCGCGCGCTCGACCGGGATCGGCCCGAATCGGCGGAGCAGCGAGTCGGCGTCGAGCCCATCGAGCAGCTCCATCGCGTAGTAGAACGCGCCGTCGTCGGCCACGCCGAAGTCGAACAGCTCCACCGTGTGGGGTGAGCGCAGCCGTGCGATCACCTGCGCCTCGCGCTCGAATCGGCGGAGCGCCTCCTCCGACCCCCCGTTGCGGTCGTTCGAGGTCAGCACGGGCCGGATCAGCTTCACCGCCGCCGGCCGCGCCAGCATGCGGTGCCGCGCCCGCCACACCTCGCCCATGCCACCCTCTCCGAGCTTCGCCTCCAGCCGGTAGCTCCCGAGCTCGCGCGCCCGCTTGACCTCGGTGCCCAGCTGGTACACCGCGCGCGCGCCGACGTACGCCATCCCGACCACGAGCAGATACGGGAAGATGAAACCGAAGAAGAAATCCGCCACGCCGTGCCGGAACGGGGCCGCGCCGGACCAGGTCACGGCGCCCACGACGACCGGCACCGCGCTGACCGAGGCCAGCGCGGCGAGCACGGCGCGCCGAGGTGACGTGGGCACGACGATCGTGAACAGCACGACCCACACGGCGACCCAGGAGAGCCCCAGCAGGCCGGAGTGCGGGTTGAAGCCGCTGAGGTCCCCGAACTCGGAGGCAGCGATGGCGTAGCTGCTCGCGACCTCGAAGACGAGCCCGAGATTCATGGCCGCGGGGAGCGGCAGCCGCGGGCTCCGCACCACGGCCGCGACCACGAGGGCCACCGAGATGCCGATGGCGGCGGGCCCCCACTGGAGGAAGCTCCCGAAAAATTGGGCCCGCATCATCGGAAACAGCAGCATGGGAAACACGCCGGCCATGAAGTAGCCGGCCGCGTAGAGCAGCGCGAGCGTCCGAAGCCGCCCCGCGGCCCGGCCCAGCAGGTCGAGCGGAAGGCCCGAGGAGATCGGACGGGTGGCGGGGCCCGGCGCCTCGGGGGTCACGAGAGTCACGTGCTCGCGCATGCCGGGCTCCGGTAGGTGGAATGCGTCAGCGCGGCCGCGCCGCCTGGAACTCCTTCGTCATGCTGTGCCGCGCGAAGCCGGGCAGGAACAGCGCCGCCACGAACGTGATGGCGCTCGCGATCGTGACGTAGACCGCGGGCGCCAGCGGGTGGCCGGTCCGCGCCACCAGCCACGCCGCCACCATCGGCGTGCTGCCGCCGAGCAGCGCGAGGGCCAGGTTGTACGCGATCGAGAGCACGCTGCACCGCACCCGCCACGGCGCCAGCTCGGCCATCGTCGCCGGAAGGACGCCGAGCATCGCCCCGATCGCGAGCGCGAGCGCGCCCTGGCCGATGAAGATGCCGAGCGCGTGTCCCTTCGCCATGAGCGCCATGCAGGGATACGCCAGGATCGCGAGCGCGGCCGCGCAGAGCACCATGACGGGCCGGCGGCCGAAGCGGTCGCTGGCCCAGCCGGCCGTGGGGGTCGCCACCAGGGTGAGCAGCATCGCCGCGCTGTTGAGGCCGAGGGCGGTCTTCGCCGGCACGCCCGCCACCTGCTCCAGCCAGGTGGTCGAATAGACGAACGCCGCGTAGAAGCCGACGCTCAGGCCCGCGACCAGTCCCACGAGGTGCAGCATCGTCCGCCAGTGCGCCCGGAACGCCTCGCCGATCGGCGACTTGGCCGGCGCCTGATGCGGCACCTGCTCGACGTAGTGCCGCCGGATCACCAGCCCCCCGAGCGCCACGGCGAGCCCCGCGATGAACGGGATGCGCCAGCCCCACGCCGTCACCGCCTCGGGGGGCAGCACCGCGTTCACCAGCGCGCCCGCGGCGGAGCCGAGCAGGATGCCGGCCGACGCCCCGATCGGCCCCCAGCTTCCCATGAGCCCCCGCCGGCCCGGCTCGGAACCTTCCACAAGAAACACCGCCGAGGCCATGTACTCGCCGCCAACGGCGACGCCCTGCAGCATCCGGAACAGGACCAGCAGCACCGGCGCGACCACGCCGATCCGCTCGGCGCCCGGCAGGAGACCGATGAAGAACGAGGGGAACGCCATCGCGAGCACTGACCAGACGAGCGCCTGCTTCCGGCCGTAGCGGTCGCCGACCCAGCCGAATAGCGCACCGCCGACCGGGCGCATGAGGAAGCCGGCGGCAAAGGTACCGAACGCGGCGAGCAGCGAGGCGGTGGGATCGTGCGCGGGAAAGAAGTGCTCGCCGATCTGGCGGGCGAAGAAACCGAACAGGGCGAAGTCGTACCACTCGAGCATGTTGCCGACGACGCCGGCGATGACGCCGCGGCGGATCGACCGGGGCGTACGGAATTCCTGGGTGATGACGCCGGGCGGCGTCAGCGGAACGGTCGCGGCCATGGGGTGCCTGGGGAGAGAGTTGCCGTCGTGAAGCGCGGTCCCACCGCCGCCCGCGGTCGAGACTGTAGCTGGCCGGCTGATGATTGATCGGGTGTGCGGTTACGCTAGGGCCGGGAGGGCAGGCCGTCAAGCAGCGGGAGATCCGATCCGCCGCTCGCGGCGTTTCCTGGTCCGTGCAGGCATTCCACTCACGCGCCAGGAGGCCAGATGTCTCATTGTACGACCGTTCTCGCGGCCACGCTGCTGCTCTGCGCGGCCGCCCCGCTCGCCGCCCAGCAGGATTCCGCCATGATGGGGCACGATTCGACCGCGATGGCCGCGGATTCCGCCATGATGGGGCATGACAGCGGCATGATGGAGCATGACTCAGCGATGGGGCCCGGCTCCGCCATCGGGAGCGACTCCGCCATGGATCACGGACCCATGGATCACGGGTCCATGGAACCCGACTCCATGGCGCCCGACTCGGCCAGGATGAACGATGACCGCATGACGGACGAGAGCATGAGCAAGGCGAGCCTGGACCGCGGGGCGGGGTCAAAGAACCACTGATGGTGAGTGGTGGCGGCATGAAGCGTAACGCTCGAGATGAAGAGCTGCTCCGCCGGCCCTTACCGCGGCCCGGCTCTCACCGTCACCGGCGCTCCGAGCTTGACCGCGAGCCGCGCGCCGACGCGCAGGCACGCGCCGTCGGCGCCGCGGGCCACATTCACGTCCGCCGAGGACACCGCGATCGCCTGCTTCTGCCGGACCAGCGAGTCGAGCCGAATGTCCGGCGTGGCCGACCCGCTCTTCCTGAGATGCAGGGTCGCGGTAGTCCCGGCCGGCAGGACCGTCGTGTTGCCGACTCTCACCGGGGCGGCCAGGCGCGCGACGAAGCGCTTCCCTGCCCCGCCGGTCGCGCAGATACGCCCAGGGACCGTGAGCTCGAAGCTGGTTCCGCTGGGCAGGCGTTGCGGCTGGGCCGCGCTGTCGGGTGCAGGCGCCGCGGCGGGCTTCGATGATGGTGAGGACGGCGCAGGCTTCCGCCGGCTCTCCCCCGTCGCCGCGCCCGCCGGCGCCGTGGACGACTCCTCGCCTTTGGCCGAGGTCCCGCCCGCGTTCGAGCTGCCCCCGCTCGCGACGCTGGAAGGCGCGCCCGGAGCGGGCGTTCCCCCTGACGGACCCGTGACTACCGCCTGCGGCGCCGGCTGCTCACGCTTGAACACGCCGAGCTGGTTGAGGCCGGCCACCAGGCCGCTCACGGCCGCGATGAACCCCGTCGCCGCGGTCAGGGTACCGGGGACGGACTTGTACCAGGGCTGTTTCTGCTCGTCGGCCATCGCTCCTCCAGAGCCGGTCCCCTCCGAAGTGGACCGGCCAGGATGATCCTGCGGTGAGCCGGGCCACAACGCAATGGGCACCCGGGGGATCCGGCGACGCTCGTGCGGTGTGACGCCCGCCCCATCCGGCCGACACTCGAGCGGTGTACCGTACGCGTATGGCCGGCCTGAGCATCCATCGCCTGCTCGTCGTCATGTCCGCCGCCGCCCTCGGCGCCTGCGGCGGAGAGGACCTGACGCTCCCGACTGCGGACAGCTCGCGGCTCCAGATCATCGCGGGGGACGAGCAGGAGGGCCCCGCCGGCTCGGCGCTGCCAGACCCGCTCATCGTCCGCCTGCTGGATCCGGCCGGGAAGCCGGTGTCCGGGCGGACGGTCCTCTGGGTCGTGCGGGCGGGTGACGGAGCCGTCGATCCCGTCACCGGCATGACGGACGCCGATGGCTTCGCATCCGCGGCATGGACCCTCGGTGCTCTGGCAGGGCCCAACGCGGTGGATGCCGAGGTGCCGAACGTCGGGAAGGTGACCTTCACGGCCATCGCGAGAGACACCTCCTAGCCATGTGCCTGATCCTCGCTGCCATCGATGCGCATCCCGACTATGCCCTGATCGTCGCGGCCAACCGCGACGAGTTTTACGACCGTCCGACCGCGCCGGCCGCGTTCTGGACCGACCACCCTTCCATTCTCGCCGGCCGCGACCTCGAGGCCGGCGGCACCTGGCTCGGGATCGATCGGCGCGGCCGGCTCGCCGCCGTCACCAACTACCGCCAGGGCGAGCGCGAGGCGGCCGCGCCGCGCTCTCGCGGACTCCTGGTGAGCGAGTACCTCGGGGGCGACCAGGACGCGCGCGGCCACGTCGCGCGGGTGAAGCACGAGGCGGACCGGTACAACGGTTTCAACCTGCTGGTCGGCGATGCGCACGAGCTGGTCTACTTCTCCAACCGCGAGGACAGCGCCCGGTCGCTCGGCCCCGGCATCTACGGTCTGAGCAACCACCTGCTCGATACCGACTGGCCCAAGGTGACCGCGAGCAAGACCGCGCTCGGCGCGCTCGTGCGCGGCGACGGCGCCTCGCTGGTGCCGGGTTTGTTCGCGCTGCTGGCCGATCCCCGACAAGCCGCCGACGAACACCTGCCGAAGACCGGCATTGGTCTGGAGTGGGAACGGCTGCTCTCCGCCGCGTTCATCGCAACGAAGGACTACGGGACGCGATCGTCCACGGTCGTGCTGGTCGGGAGAGACAGGAAGGTGGTGTTCGTCGAGCGGAGCTTCGGACGCGGCGGCGTGGCGGCGGGCGAGGTGAGCGAAGAGCTCGACGTGTGAAAAGCGGTGCGGGGTGAGCGGCGGGGGTGAGCCGCAAGTGAGCGGCGGGGGTGAGCCGCAAGTGAGCGGCAGGGGTGAGCCGCAAGTGGGCGGTAAGGGCGCGTATCCGGGCGCCCATCCTTCATCCCGAGCGAAGCGAGGGACCTTGCTCGGAGTGGTTCGAGACATTCCCGGGCAAGGTCCCTCGCTCCGCTCGGGATGAAGGATGCGCGTGCATCCCCGGCCCGCCTGCTCGCCCGCTCGCCCGCTCGCCTGCCCGCCCCCGTTCAACTCTGCCCGCGCACCCCCGCCACGCGCGCTCCATCAGCGCCCGGATCGTATCCCGCCAATCTTCGTCCAGGCTCGGGTCCCGCCACGCGGGCGTCGCGCGGCGCACCTCATCGAGCCGCACGCTGTCCTGCAGCCAGTCGAGCGGATGGCCGTCGAGCGCCGCCTGCCGCGCTGCCGCCGTGGCCGCCTCGAGGAGCGCGCGCACCTGCCGCACGTAGCTCATGTCGTGCATCACCGGCCCGTGGCCCGGCACGACGGCGCGGGCCGGCTCGTGCTCGAGGTCCTCGAGCACCCGGATCCACGGCACCGGCGACGAGGCGCCCACGAACGGGAGCGGCGACTGCACCACGATGTCGCCCGTGAACAGGATGGAATCCGCCGGGAGCCAGATCGTGACGTCGTGCGGGCTGTTGGCCCTGGCGCGGTCGCGGAGCACCACCTGCCGGCCGACGTCGAGCGTCAGGGCGCCGTCGAACCGCATGGTGGGCGTCATCGGCTTCAAGGTCGCGAGCTCCGCCAGCTCGGCTTTCCGCTGCGCCACCGCGGTCGCCTTCATCCGGCGCTGCTCGGCCGTGAGCGGGTTGCCGGCGCTGTCGGCGCCGGTCGTGACCTCGCGCTCGAGCGCCGCCAGCGCGGCGCGCCGCGGAGAGTCGGGCCGGGTCGAGTAGCGCGACCAGTAGGTGGCGTTGAGCGGAATCCAGTCGCCCGTCTCGCGCTCGCTCACGATCTGGACGCCGGGCCACGCCGCCACGTACTCGCTCGCGCCGTTGTTGTGGTCGAAGTGCCAGTGGGTGTACACCAGGTAGCGGACCGGACGATGCGTCACGCGGCGGATGAGCGCGATGTCCGCCCGCGCCCGCGACGGCAGGTAGCACGCGTCCACCACTAGCACGCCGTCGCTCCCGACGATCACGCCGGTGTTGCCGTGAGGCCACTCGTCGGTGGCATTGGCGTGGATGATCGCGTAGACGCCGTCGGCCACCCGCTCCATCCGGGCGCCGTCATCCTCGATCTGGGCGGACGCGGGCGCGGCGAAGCCCGCGAGCAGTGTCGCCATGAGCGCGAGTCGCATGCTCCAGAGGGTTGAACGTTGCTGGTCGGGACGTGGAGAACGAGGCCGTGTTCACCCTACGGAGGCGGGCTCAGCCGGATTCAGACCGTCGTCATCACGAGCGAGGAGTCATCCTGAGCGAGGAGTCATCCTGAGCGAAGCGAAGGAGCCATCCCCCGACGCATGCCTCCCTCGCCTGGCACCGGATGACTCCTCGTCGGGTTGCGAACTGCCTGAAACGAAAGGAGCCATGCGCGACGCGCATGGCTCCTCCGAGGGTTGCTCCGTGCCAGGCCGGTGCTCGGGAGAGCCCGGGCGACGTTCCGTCGTTAGTGGACGGTGACTCCGAGCCCGAGCTGCCCGACGTTGGCATCGGTCTCCGAAGAGCTCATCGCGAACCCGTTCCAGAACGGCGTGAGGCTCACGTTGTTGCCGACGCGGAAGTCGTACCCCAGGCCGAGCAGCGCGCCCACGCCGGTCTCGCTGCCGCTCCCGAAGCCGGACACCTCCGCATGAACCTGGCCGAGACCGACCCCACCGAGCAGGAAGAAGCCGCCAGTGGCGGACGGATAGAACCGCATCAGGGCCGTGAGCGTGCCGACGGTCAGCGTCGCGCCGTCCTCGCTCTTGGTCCAGCCGTTGGTGCCGACGCCCAGCAGCAGTTTCTGGCTCAGCGTGCCGCCGATCGCGAGGCCGCCGCTCAGGCTGCCTTCGCGGCTGCCGCAGTCCTGGCAGCCGAGGCTCCCGTAGCCGAGTCCGCCGTTGAACCAGAATCCCTGGCGAGTCTGAGGGTGACCCTGCGCCGACGCGGCCTGCGGCGCGACTGCCGCCAGGCCGAGGGCCAGGGCGAGGGTGAGATGAAGCGGTGCGCGCATGCCGACCTCGAGGGTGTGGGGTGATCCCTCGGGGGGCAGCAAGCGGGCCAGTTTGGCTGGTTAGGTGGCGTGGCCTTCGTCGGCAGCGGATCCCGTGTGTTCGCAGCGACTTGGGAGCGTAGGGAGCGACCGATGCGGGCGGGAAAAACGTGCCGCCAAGAGCCCGCCCGGGCTCGCAATAGGCCCGTTTCCGCGTCAGTTGCGAGCGGCGCTCCCACGGCGACAGTCTCGTGCTCTGGCCTCACGCCGGCATCAACCGCCGCACCCGCTCAGACTCCTCGCCAAGCCACTCCGGATGGCTCGCCGTCGCGTCCAGAATCGACGTGGTCTTGAACGGCTCGAGCTCGCCGGCCGCGGCGGCCTTCGCCGTCTTCTGCAGCAGTGCCTCGATCTCCGCTTCCGACATCGGGCGGAAGGTGCGCGCCGCCTCCAGCGCCTGCTCCAGAATTTCCATCCGATCGCACCCGGTGATGACCACCGACGTCGGGAGCGTCAACGCGTAGCGGAGACACTCCTGGGCCGTGACCGTGTTCGATTTCAGGATCACCCCGTTGGCCATCGACTTCATGCCGAGCACCCCGATGCCAGCCTTCACCAGCACGGGCAGCACGAGACGGCCGAAGCTCCGGTAGTGCGCGTCCATCGGGTTGAGAGGCATCTGCACGGTATCGAACTCGAAGCCGTGCTGCCGGGCGACCTCGAGCATGTGGAGATGGATGTGCGGGCCCCATCCTCGTCGAAGATCCGATGCGGGTCCTCGTAGCGCAGAATTTCGTGGTGCTGGACCAGGTCCACGCGGTCGGTCTGCAGCCGCTTCAGGGACTCGTCGAGCTGGCGCCGGCCTCCTTGCGCGAGCGCCCGTCGATCTTGGTCATGAGGAACACCCGCTCGCGGTATCCGTCCCGGAGCGCCTTTCCCATCCGGACCTCGCTCTGCCCCTCGTTGTAATCCCACGAGTGGTCCATGAACGTGATGCCGCGGTCGATCGCGGTGCGCACGAGGCGGAAGCTCAGCTTCTCGTCCACTGGCGGCAGCGCCAGGTGCCACCCGCCAAGGCCGATCGCGGAGACCCGCTCGCCGGTGCGGCCGAGCGCGCGGGTGGGGATGTCGGAGCTGGACGGAGCGGGCGGCATCGTATCGGTCCTCCTTGGAATGCCGGTGGGATGAATACGCACCCCCCAACCTAGGCAGCCGACCCGTCCCTGTCGTGCTCGCCGTCACACGAGCGCCGCGCCCGGGCCGGTATGTTCTGAGCGCGGACGACCTCTACCCGTGAAGCGGCGAGCGGACCATGGGAGAACAGCAGCAGGCGCAGGCCGGCACCCGGCTCAGCGCAGTCGAGATCCACCACAACATCCTCGAGCCCGGCCTCAAAGAGCTCGAGCGGCCGACCGCGGCACTCCTCTGGTCGTCCCTCGCGTCCGGGCTCGTGATCGGGTTCAGCTTCGTGGGCGGCGGCTACCTCGCGAGCCTGGTGGGCGACGGCGGCAAGCAGGCCGCCGCGTCCGTCGTATACCCCCTCGGCTTCATCATGGTGATCATGGCCCGGAGCGAGCTGTTCACCGAGAACACGCTGGTACCGGTGATCCCGTTCCTCGAGCGGCGCGACCGCAGGACCTTCCTGAACCTGCTCCGGGTCTGGGGGCTGCTCCTGGCCGGGAATCTCGCGGGCGCCGCGATCTTCGGCTGGACCCTCGCGCGCACGGCGATGGTCGAGCCTTCGCTGCACGCCGAGCTCACGAATCTCGCGGCGACGGCGACGAGCGGCAGCTTCGGGCACATCGTCTACGCCGCCATATTCGCCGGCTGGCTCATCGCGCTGCTTTCGTGGCTGCTGGCCTCGACCCACGCGACTGGCGCGCAGATCGCGCTCATCTGGCTCTGCACCGCGCCGATCTCCGCGCTGCACTTCCGGCACTCGATCGCGGGCTCGGTGGAGGCGTTCTACCGGTCGGCATCCGGTGGCGCGAGCTGGGCCCACATGCTCGGCGGATTCGTGGTGCCCTCGGTAATCGGCAATGCGATCGGTGGCGTACTGCTGGTGGCGCTGCTCAACTACGGGCAGGTGGCGGCCGACAGGGAGAGCGGAAAGAAGTGAGGACAGGCGGGCGAGCAGGCGGTCAGGCAGTCGCGCGCCCGGTATTCTGCGCGGGCTCCGTACCGGAGCGTTCCGCAGCGCCCCGGAGGAGCCTCAGCCGGCCCCGTGCTGCCCCGCCCGCCGCGCTGATCAGTCGAGGACGAGCTCCTCCCTCACCGCGAGCAGCTTCTCCATCTTCTCCCGCGTCCCGGTCCCCGGCGCCGGCACGTACGCGATCAGCCGCAGGGACGACATCCGCTCGTCCATCACATCGAGCACC
>JAICJD010000202.1 GCA_025928645.1 Gemmatimonadales bacterium | reverse complement strand
CCAGAACTGCGCGTAGGCGCTGTCGTCGCGGATGAGGAGCCGGGCAGGCGCGGTGACGTTGCTCGTGCTCCACTGGCCGATCCGCCGGAGTGCGAGCGCGGCCGGCGCGGGCTGGGGCGACGGTGCCGCCGCCGCTGCGGCCGCCGGGGCAGGGGTCGGCGCCACGTACGTCGGTGCCCCGCCGGCCGAGCCGGTATCGGTCACCGGCGCCGGCACGGTCGAGTCCAGCGGCGCCGCGCCCGGCGTCGTGGGCTGTCCCCCCGCGCCGGCGGTCGTATCGTTCGCCGGCGGCACGTACCCGGACGCGTTGGGGTCGGCCGGCGCGTTGGGCGCCACCGGCGCGCCCTCCGTGGTCGTGCCCGGCGCCGGCTGCGCCGCGGCCGGCTCCGACGGTGCGCCCGCGCCCGCGGGCTCGGCGGTGTCGGCCGGGACCAGCCGGCCCGAGCCGCACGCGGCGGCGGCGAACAGTGCCAGCAGGCTGAGCGCTCGGGGTGTCACTCGGGGTCTCATGGGTCCCTCGCGAAGAAGAGGTCGCTCACACTGGCGGGCGCGCTGCTTGAGCCCACCCCCCTATTATGTCGAGAAGTTACGGCAGGAGTCGGGAGGTAATGTTGAGGCGGGTCACACGTTGGGGAAGGGCGTACTCGTCGCGCTGCGCCGCTCTATGCTGCCCCCTCATTGCCCGGCTCGAGCAGGTGGAGGTTCAGGCGCGTCAGCCCGCCGGCCTCGAGCACGGCATCCACCCCGCCCGCGCTGATCGCCAGCGTGCCGCTCTCAGTGCGCTTGATGAGCCCGTTCTCTCGCAGATACCAGACGTGGAACTTGAGATGGTGCTCCGGGCAGCCGAGGATCCGCTCGAGCTCCAGCTCCCCCATGCCAGGCCGGTCCGGATCGTTTCGCCGGGCGCTGTACAGCAGCGACAGCAGCGCCGAACGCATCCGCCGGTCGCTCGCGGCGTCATCACGCGACGAGCTCTGGTCGAACACGCGCCAGGTGCGCTCCACCCGCTCCGCGTAGTGCACGTCGAAGCGCGCCCGGTGTTCGGGGTTCGACAGCACCTGAAAACTGTCAAGCAGCTGCTTGAATCGCGCAGCATCACCGGAATCGGCGTTGTCCGGGTGGTAGCGCTTGGCCAGATGCCGGAACACGCGCGAGATCGTGTCCTGGTCCGCTCGCGGCGATACCTGCAGGACCTCGTAATGGTTCGTCGTGTCGGCTTCGCCCATGCGTCCTCGGAGGGTGAAGGCCCTCCAGACGGACGGAGGGGGTCGCCGGCTCGGGAGCAATCCGCGGGCCGGACGCGGCCAAATCAGCGCATGTATGGGCGGGCGTAAGGCCGGTCAGCGGAGAACAGCGAGCGGAGTGCCCACAAGAGTGGGAGGCAGGCCACTATGGGAATTGCGCCGGTGAGGGGCCGGTGGGTGCCCTAGGCACCCGCAGCCTTCCCCCGGTGCAGCACGCCGCAGCACGCGTGCAACAGGCGGCTCGATCCGGCACCACAGGGATTCCGGCCCTCATCCGAGCGCCGGTTCGTCCCGGGCGCCCATCTGTCGCTGGTGGCTTGCCCACGGCGCTGTGGGGTATCAAGACCCAACTGTCGGGCGTAGGACGGAGCCGGCCGTGGTAGAGCGGAGGATTACGTGACGAGCGGGTAGAGCGGAGATTACGTGACAAGTGCAGAAGGCCAGCCGCGCACCTCTGAACTCCCGACGGCCAGCCGGTGGGACGGACCGACCTATCGCGCCGCCACGTGCTGCCCGGAGGAGTCCGCCGGATTGTCGGCGGTCGAATCCGGCGGGTCGGCGGGACGGGCCGCCACGGGAGCCCCCGGAATCGGGGCCGCCCCAACGGGTCCCCCGGAAAGCCCGTACTGGCCGGCGCCTTCCTGCGAGATCTTCGCCGCAGTCCGGCTGTAGGCGTTCCCGGTGGCCCGTCCCAGCAATGCCAGACCGCCGATCAGACCGGCCGCAACCAGCGCGATGATCGCGCCGTATTCGACGAGGGCCTGCCCCCGCTCGCCCATGGCCGGCCGGCTGATGGTTGGGTCCACGACTCTGTCTCCGGTATCGTTCCGGGGGACGGCTGAGGGAAGGCTGGCGTCGAATCAGCACGACGTGTGCCCGGCTCGGCTGGTAAACCGACTCTCCGGGCTTACTTGGCTGGAAGCAAAGGGTTGCGCTCGAGCTCACGCGGTTCGTGAGTGCGCAGTTGGGCGGCGCGAGCGCCCGTACTTTGCACGAGGTGACGTCCTCCGCCATTGCGTCGGGCCTTTCGCGTCGCGAGGAGCGGCCCTAGCCCGCTACCCCTTGAGTTCGGTAGCTTGAGGGACCCGCGATCAGTTCAACTCCTCCAGGGCAGGCGATGAAGGCTCCGCGTTGGGCCCCCGCGATCCTCCTGCTGGCCTGCGGACGGTACACGCCCCCCTCCAAGCCGGTCCCGCGCGATGCGACTCAGATCCGAGCCCCCGTGGCGGAGAGCTGGGATGCCGTCATGGAGACCTTCGCCCGCCGCGGAATTCCCATCCGTACGGTCGAGCCCGCGTCCGGGCTGGTGGTCACCGACGAGCTCCGGGTCGGCAGCGAGGGTCGGGATTTCGCCGACTGCGGCAAGGCCAGCGGCCACCTCCTGTACCCGGATGTCGCCCGCTACAACGCCCTCGTCCGCGGCGACTCTTCGGGCTCGACGGTGAAGGTCACTGCGGCCTGGGCCTACCTGGGTGGGAAGCGCAAGGTGAACGACTGCGCCACGACCCATCGCTTCGAGCAGGCCTTCGAGGATGAGGTGAGGGGTCGGGCGGAGACCGAGGCCGCCCTCGCGGCTCGCGCCGCGGTCAGCCGGCGCAGGACGGCCGCGTCCGACGGCCAGGCGTCGCTGGGCGCGCTGCCGCCGCTCAGCCTGACCGACTCGCTCTCGTATCCGCCGCGCCCGAACAACGAGCTGCTCGCCAACCCGAACTTCTCGCGGATCGTGGGCGACATGGACCGCAAGGGCCTCCTGCTCCGCTACCGCGAGGTCGGCGGCCAGCGCTTGCTGGTGGACCTCTCGGCGACCGCCCTCATGGACCCGTCGCTCGAGTACGAGCTCACCCAGTTGTTCCTGGCGTATGGCAACACGATGCTCGACGACACCAACCCCACGCTGATCCTGCGCGCGAACGGCTCGGAGGTGGGCCACTATACCAGAGCGGGACTGGAGTGGACGACGGACAGGTGAGAACGGGCGGGCGCCCGCTCACCTGAGCGGCTATGTCTGGACCAACCTTCCGCGCCGCCACGCCGCCGCCTGCAGGGCCATCCTCCACCCGTCGAGCCCGCGGATCGGCATCAGGTTGAGGAACATCACCGCGTTCACCACGAAGCAGCAGATCGAGAGCGAGAACAGCGGCGGGATCGGCCCTGGGATCACGGCCCAGTAGGCCGCCACCGCCTTGGCGGTGAGCAGGTTGGCGACGCTCCCGGCGGCCGTGATGAGCGGCGCCCGCCACGAGCTGCCCGAGAGCCACTGGAAGGCGGGCTTGGGCGAGCCGATCCTCCGGTAGCCCAGCGCCTCGGCGTCCTGGTCCATCAGCCGCACCTCCCCGTGCAGCGGGAGCAGCCCCACCCGGACCTGACAGCTCCCGATCGTTCCGCTCCAGAGCAGGGGACCGCGGCCCAGTGAGATTCCCCAAACCCGCACCCCCAGCATGCGCGCGACGAGCGCATGGGCCAGCTCGTGCATGAGCAGCGCCACCCACGCCGCCACGAACACCAGCACCACCACCCGCACGCTGTACGGCAGGTGCTGGAACATCCAGAGCCAGTGCTTGTAGGTGTGGTAGTGGTGGTGCATCGCTCCGTTCCGTGCGATTCTCTTTCGGTAACATAACGCGATTTCGTCAGCTCATGGCTCCTTTCGCTTCGCTCAGGATGACTCCACGCCCGCCTACTGCCTGCACACCCTCCGGATCCGGCTTCGGCTTATCCACCACCAGCCGGTGATCCAGGTCCGCGACGTGCACCGCGACATCCTCCACCAGCCCCGCGACCCGCGCCATCTTCTCGAAGTCGATGTACTGCACCTCATCGGTGAGCTGGTGATAGTCCCGGTGGCTCCCCGTCGTGAAGAACGCGACCGGAATCCCGAACCGCGCGTACATGTAGTGGTCGCTCCGGCAGTACGAGTTGTCCGGGTGCCCGTTCGCGTCCCAGTCAGCGGCGGGCACGTCCATGAACGCGATCGTACCATGGGCCGTCCCGGCCTTCACCAGCGCGTCGGCCATGCGGCTCGAGACGTACATGAAGGCCGGCTGCTCGGGCGCCTTCTCCACGGCGAGCTGGCCGCCCGCGGTGGCGAGCGAGAGCCGGTCCGTCCGGCTCATCGCGTCGAGCGTCACCACCGCGATCCCCGCGGCCTCCGCGAAGTGCTGGGTCACGACCGCCCGGTTCACGCTGCAGGCCGGCGTGCCGTCCGGCTGCGGCGCCACCCGGACCGCGACCAGCTTGCCGCCGTCTCCGCGGCGGGAGGCGACGCGTGCCCCGGACTGTTGAAGTCCACCGTGCCCACGTCCATCACGGTAGCGCCGTCGATCGGCCGGGCGCCCTTGCCCTGGTCGCGCGGGATGAAGTCCCTGCCGAGCGCGAACGACTCGCCGCCGGCCTGCACGCTTGCCGCCGAGACGGGCGGCCGGTGCCGGCGTTCCTGCCGGCGGCGTCGGATGGCCGCAACCGGCTAGCAGGAGGATGGCGTACCCGAGTCGGGGCGTCGGACGGCGCAGGGATTTCTCCGAGGTTGGGTTGGCGAGAGAGGTGTCCGGGGGGTCCTACGCCCCACGCCTGCACCGGGTTTCTGGCGGCCGTCGCCCTTGTCCATCTCCCTTTCGCGTCGCACTATATCTCGCACCCGCCGGCCGGATCCGCCTACAAGGAGCGCCTGATGAACCTCGTCCAGCGTGCGAAGAGCATCCTGCTCGCGCCGAAGCAGGAGTGGCAGGTGATCGACGGCGAGACGACCACCGTCTCCGACCTGTACACCCACTACATCATGCCGCTGGCCGCGATCGGTCCGATCGCGCGGCTGATCGGGTTCTCGCTGATCGGCATGCACGTGCCGTTCAGCAACATCACCTATCGGACGCCGATCGTGCGCGGGATCATCGGCGCGGTGGTGAGCTGGGTGCTCGCGCTGGTGGGGGTGTACGTGCTGGCCTACATCGTCGACCTGCTGGCGCCGAGCTTCGCGGGGACGCAGAATCGCATCCAGGCGCTCAAGGTCGCAGCCTACTCCAGCACGGCGGCCTGGCTGGCGGGCATCTTTGCGATCCTGCCGGGGCTCTCGATCCTCGGCATCCTCGGCCTGTACAGCATCTATCTGCTGTACGTCGGGCTGCCGAT
>JAICJD010000175.1 GCA_025928645.1 Gemmatimonadales bacterium | reverse complement strand
CCGCTGGCCGCGATCGGTCCGATCGCGCGGCTGATCGGGTTCTCGCTGATCGGCATGCACGTGCCGTTCAGCAACATCACCTATCGGACGCCGATCGTGCGCGGGATCATCGGCGCGGTCGTCAGCTGGGTGCTCGCGCTGGTGGGCGTGTACGTGCTGGCCTACATCATCGACCTGCTGGCGCCGAGCTTCGCGGGGACGCAGAACCGCATCCAGGCGCTCAAGGTCGCAGCCTACTCCAGCACGGCGGCCTGGCTGGCGGGCATCTTTGCGATCCTGCCGGGGCTCTCGATCCTCGGCATCCTCGGCCTGTACAGCATCTATCTGCTGTACGTCGGGCTGCCGATCCTGATGAAGGCGCCGGCCGAGAAGGCGGGATCGTACACGGTCGTGGTGATCATCGTGGCCATCGTGCTGTTCATGATCATCGGCCTGGTGGGCGCGCGGCTCATGACGGCTGGCATGTACTGAGGCCTACGGGCAAGGCTGCTCGCCGAGTTCGCGGACGCCCCGTGCGCGGATGAGAGTGTCCTCGACGTCGCGCAGCGGGCGGTCGGATGGCGGCACGACGTAGGTGAGGCCGTCGGGCGTGTCGCCCGCGAGCCGCCCGCGGATCCCCTTCGCGGCCGCGGCTCGATCCGCGTCGGTCGCCTGCCGCGCGAACCGTACGACGAGCAGCACGCCGACCGGGGCGCCGTCGGGGCCGGGCCTGCAGGCCGCGACGAGCGAGGGATCCGCCGGCGCCGGCCCGGCTTCGACGGCCGGTCGGGTCGACTCAGGTCGCTTCGCTGCGCTGTCCTGCGTGGGCGTGGCGCCGGGTTTGGCGCCGGTATCGGAGCCCACGTTCGCTGCCGAGTCGCCGTAACCGGCCAAGGGCTGCTGGCCCGAGGCCGGAGCTCGCCTCGTGGTATCCGCGGGATACACCGTCTGGGCCTGGAGCCGGCGGCCGCACAGGATGCCCGATAGCAGCATCCACGCGCATACCGAACTGCCCGACCACCCCTTACCCGTCATGCCCATTGACCCTCCTGCCGTTCGTCCGCCGCTGCCTTGCCATCCCTGCGCGGTTTCGGGAATCTACTAAAGCGCCCCGCGAGTCTCGACGCCGATGGTGGCTCCCGCTCGCCGCGGCCCTGTGGGGCGCCGTCATCTGTCTCGCCTACCAGCTCGCGGTCCCCGCCGACCGCCCATCCATCATCGAGTTTTGGACCGCCTCGCATGCGGTGCTGCACGGCCAGAGCCCGTACGCGGCCGTCCGTGCGCTGAACGTTACGCCCTATCCCTACTACTATCCCTATCCCACCGCGCTGATCATGGCCCCGCTCGCGCTGGTGCCCTGGCGAGTCGCCTGGGTGCTGTGGTCGGCGCTCGGCACGGGACTCCTTTGCCTCGCCGGCCTCCGCATCGGGCGCGGGTTCATGTCGGTGCTGTTCTCCGGCGCGCTGCTGGACGCGCTGACCCAGGGCGCGATCACGCCCGTGCTGCTGGCCGCCGCCGTCCTTCCGGCCATCGCGCCGCTCCTCCT
Source organism: Gemmatimonadales bacterium (assembly GCA_025928645.1). Classification (GTDB taxonomy): domain Bacteria; phylum Gemmatimonadota; class Gemmatimonadetes; order Gemmatimonadales; family GWC2-71-9; genus CAVVWJ01. Next base: position 5,270 of record JAICJD010000175.1, on the reverse strand, counting down.
CCTCAAGCCGACCATCGGCGCGGTGCTCTGGACCTGGCGGCCCTCGCGCTGGGCCGTCGTGGGCGGCCTCGCGGTCATGGCCCTCTCGCTCCTGCTCTATCCGGCATGGCCGGGCGAATGGCGCGAGGCGCTGCGCGGCGCGCCTCACCGATCACCGGTGCTCCGGCCAGGCGGCTTTCTGCTGCTCCTGGCCTGGCTGCGCTGGCGGACGTCGGAGGGCCGCCTGCTCGGCCTGCTGGCGCTCATGCCGCAGACCGTCGGCGCCTACGAGGTGCTGCCGCTGTTCCTGCTCGCGCGAACACGCCGCGAGGGCTGGCTCTTTGCCGTACTCACCTTCGGCGCCATGGAGATCAAGGCGCTGATCGGCTCGGGCACCACGCTCGAGATCCGCGCCGTCGCCGAGTGGCCCGCCTACCTCCTCGCCGTATGGCTTCCCGCGCTGCTCCTGGTGCTGATCCGCCCCACCGCCACGCCCAAGGAGCCCACAGCCGCCGCATCTACGGCACCTTCGGCATCCCCTGTCTGACCGTCTGAGCGTCTGACCGCTGTCGTGAGATCCTGCCGTACGCCTGACGGCAGCTCGGCAAAGAAGCCTCGCAGGTGCCGCCCGAGCGGTGCGGCCTCGCTTCCCTCGATCGCATAGAACGTGACGCTCGCGTCCCCCAGCACCAGCACCGGGCCCGGCACTGTCCACCGCGCCACCGGGGTCCACGAGGCAGGGATCCCGCCGTAGCGCTCGAACCACCCTGGGTAGACGATGGCGACCTTCGCCGCGCGCGCCCGCGCCATCGAATCCATCATCTCCGTGGTGAAGCGGCCCGCACGCTGGGCGCGGAGCACGTCGAGGTCAGCCAGCCCGCCGAGATCGAGCAGCCCCGCCGCGCCGTAGTACGCCACGGCGCCGATGTCGTTTACGGCGACCGTGCTCCCCCCGTAATAGCGGTGCACGAACCTTCCCATCTGGATCTGCTGCTGGTACACGTTGGCGGTCGCCCTCGGCGTCCGCGCCATGGCGACGATGCCCCGATACAGCAGTGGCGCGGCGACGATGAGCACGGCGGCCCTGGCGAGCGCTCCCGCGCGCACCGAATGAAACCGCCCGCTCTGGCGGAGCCACGCGATCTCCACGGTCGCGGCGGCAATCCCGCACGCCATCAGATACGACTCGTAGCGGTAGAACCAGCCGATCCGCGCGAGCGCCACGTGGAGGGCCAGCCCGATCAGCACGATCGCAGCCCACGGCGCCAGGGCCCCGCGGGCTCCTCTCGGCATGAGGAGAAGCGGCACGAGGCAGGCCACCGCGAGGATCACGAGGTGCGGCGCGCCGGCGAACTGCTCCAGCGCGTTGCGGGCGAAGTCGCCCGGGGGCGCGGCCTTGAGCAGCAGCGAGTTGGGCCAGAACAGCGAGCCGTGCTGCCGTGACACGATTCCGTAGGCGACGGCGGGCAGCCAGGCGGCCACGGCGAGCGCGAGCGCGGCTCCCGGCCGCCGGCGCCACGCGAGCACGACACACGCCCCCGCGACCAGAAACAGGCCCTCGTACCGGGTCGCCGCCAGCAGGGGGGCGAGTCCCAGCAGCGCATACAGCGGTCGCCGAGTCTCCCTCCCGAAATCGGGCTCGAGCGCGCGTACCGCGAGAATGAGGAAGGCCAGGCTGAGCCACACCTGGAGCGTGTGCTCCATCCCGATGAGCACGAGCGGCGCGAGCGGGACCCCGACGATCATGACGATCAGCGCGGCGGCCAACCTCCAGCCCGAGAGTCCCGCCCGGCGCAGCTCGCCGCCGTAGAGCGCGAGCACCAAGCAGCCGCAGATCGCGTTGAGCACGAGTGGCAGGATATCCACGGGCCCGGTAAGCGCGAACAGGCCGCCGAGCAGCGCCGTCCAGAGGGGCGAGCTCGTGGAGGAGCCGAAGGCCTGTGGCGTGACGCCCCAGACCCCCGTCTCGGCCATAGTGCGGGCCATCGCCATGTGGATGTAGGCATCGTCCAGGGCGTAGGCGAGATGCCCCTGGGTGAGCGACCGCGAGGCGGCGACGAGCGCGCCGACGCAGCCCAGGAGGGCCCCGAGCGCGACGAGCACCGGCCAATCGAGCGAACGGACGCTAGTTCTTCCGGCCGTTCGGACCGCCGTTGCCGTTCCCGTTCCCGCTGTTTCCCTTGCCGTTTCCGTGCTGCCCATTGCCGTGTCCGCCGCCGTCATCGTCTCCGCCCGACGGCTGGCCAGCCGTCACCCCGCCGCCGGGATCGCCGGGAATCGTCGGCGCGTTGAGGGTCGCCGCGGCGTCGATTCGCGCGCTGGTGCCCGCAAGCGTCCCGCCCAGGCTGTCCCGCAGTATCAGGAGAGCGATCGCGATCCCGACCGACGCGCCCGCTAATATCAACGCGTATTCGACGACGCTCTGCCCGCGTTCGTTCCGAAGCCCCCGCCCGGACGCGCGTCCCACCCCCGTCACCGTTCTCACCTGACCGCCCGACCGTCAGACCCTCCCACCCGTCCGGCCGCTCGCCTTTCCGCCTGTCCCCCGACCAGCCTGCACCCCACCCGTGTCGGGTGGTCCTCCACCAGCCTCCCCGCCGGCACCCGCCGGATGAGCCACAGCACGAGCACGTCCCCTCCCGCGGTGAACACGAAGAAGAGTCCCCACGCCATGAGCCGGGGCGCGCCGGCGGCGATCGCCGCGAGCGATGGAACCACACCGAGGAGCAGAAGCGGCATGACCGCGCCGACCCGGTACGCGCCGGCCGGCATCGGCTCGCGCGGGTGCGCGTACGGCGCGAGGCTGCGCCAGCGGATGCCGACTTCGATGGCGCCGAGAGGCCGCCGCGCCGCGGCAGCCCAGGCGACCGCGTGAACCAGCTCGTGCGCGGCGATGCCCGGCAGCACCGTCAAGAGCAGGAGTTTCGCATCGAGCAGCCCGTACACACCGGCCGCGAACGATGCCCACCCCCACCGCGCGGCCCAGGCCGCCGCGAGCACGGCCGCGAGCGGCCCGCCCGCGACAACCGTGAGCAGGTTGGCCGTGAGCATGCCGAGTGAGCGGTCGGCGGGGTCGATCGCGCGCGCGGCGGAGCTCACGAGTGAGGTGTCGCGGTGTCGAGCTCGGCGGCCTTCCGGCATGCGCCCGCCCACGCCGGCTCGGCCTTGGCGCAGAACGCCGCGCGCCGGCCGGGGGTGGCGAGGTCCAGCAGCCCGTCTGCCGCCGCGCCCCAGCAGTCGCTCTTCCAGCCGTCGGGCACGGCGGCGCAGAACCGCGCTGTCCGTCCGCCGCTCCAGTCCATCGCGTCGAGCGCAAAGGTGGCGCCGGCGGAGCACTTCGGCGCCAGTTCGGCACGGCCCTGTCCGCACTGCTCGACGATCCAGGCATCGCCCCGCTGGAACAGCCCCGTGAGCTGGTGGCCCACGCCCTCGTAGCAGCGAGCCGCGCGGCCGTTCGGCGCACCGTCGCACACCGCCAGAGCGCGGGCGGCGTCGAACCCGGTCGTGCTGAGGATCACGTAGCCCTGGAACAGCCAGCAGGACGAGGCATAGGGATCGCCGAAGGCTCGGCAGGGGCCGTAGGGATCGGCGGGGTCGATCGTGAGTGCCGGTGCGTGGTGCGCGTGACCCATGTGGCCCCCCTGGCGCGCGACGCCGACCGCGGCGTTCACCGCCTCCATGAACGCGCCGAGGTGGCAGTAGCGGGCACGACGCGGGGTGGACAGCGCGTCACAGTCGCTCAAAGTCGCCCTGAGGTCCCCACCGCGTGCGCCGAAGATCCCGTGCCCGAGGCCGTGGAGACACTCGGAAGCGGGCGCTGGACCGGCGCTGTCGGCGAGTCCCAGGCAGAGGCGCTCTAGCCGGGGCATGTCGATCCGGCCTGCGGCGCGCAGGGCCGCCTCGACCACGCCGTGGTAGCAGCCCGATGCGAACACCGCGCGGCACTCGCGGATCACTTCGGCGTCACCGTCCCGAAGGGCCACGGCGTCCCTGCCGAGCGCGTGGGCCACCTGGTGGCCGGCCGGCCCGAGGGATGTGTCGCGGGCGGCCCGCCGCTCGAGCGAGTCGAGGGCCGCCGTGAGGCCGTCGCGGTGGAGCACGCGTTCCATCGCCGCGAGTACGGTGTCCCCGCGCTCGCCGTCCTCCGGCGGAGTCCCCGGCCGTTCCGCGGACGAGCGGCCGACCAGCAGGGCGAGCGCGAGGGCGGCGGGCGCCAGCCCGCCCAGCAGCACGGCGTGAGTGCGGCTCAGACGCAGATCCAGCGGAGGTGCTCGGTGCGGAAAGCGCGGGACACTGGCGTCTTCCTCCGGCCGAGCATGAACAGGCTCAGCTCCAATGCTGCCGGCCGCCGCCGGACTGCTGGCGGAACGAGGCGAAGGTGCCGAGCAGGGTGACGAGGCCGATCAGGAACGGGCCGCCGATCGTGAGCACGTCGCGGGGCGGGGCGCCTTCGCGGATGGCCTGGAAGAAGCCGGGCGCCGAAAAGTACATCGCCAGGACGGGAAGCGGAGACACGCCCAGGGCGGAGTAGAAGTCGATTCGGCGGAAGACGCCGGCGGCGCTGCCGGCCACGAGCAGGAACGCGAGGAAGCCGCCTACGATGGCGAGGATCCAGGATACGGGGGCCATGCGGTCGCTCCAGGGGGTAAGGCGAGGTGAAAGGCCGCTCTTGCAGGCTCCGCGCCACCGGCCGGCGGTACCGGGGAGCCGTCCCTTGATGTACTGTTCGGCGCGGATTTTGAAAAGACCTCCCCCCGCCAAGCGACAGCCTCAGGCCAACTTGTCTGGACGGGTGCGCCAGGTGCGCGCGCCGTTTCCTTATTAGCGAGCGAGGCGAATGCCCCCGGTCGGCAGGTGGAGGCTCCGGAGATCCGTTGATGCGGACGCGCCGCGCCTTTGTCGGTGCGCCGCTACGCAGGCCCTCGCCGCTCCGGGCGCCAGCGGGTGACCGCCGGGCTGCTCCTACGCCAGCGTCGGGTGCCGGCCAGCGTGCGCGAGCTCAAGCACATTCTGCCTGCCATCGCGTTGCTCTGGGTGCCGGTCGTGCTGGCCGTCTGGGGCCAACTGCCGGGCACCGCCGAGCGCGCCGAGGACGTGCCGATGCTGCGGGTCATGTTGATCGGCGGTCTCGCGCCGCTGATCATCGCGGCGGGCATGGCTCGGCTGCGGGCGAGGACGTGGCAGGGAGCGGGAGAGCTCCTCTGGGAAGAAGGCTGGCTTTCCGAGCGCCCGCTTCGGCACCTGCTCGTGAGCGTGAGTCTGGCCGCCTTCTTCTGGGCCTTTGCCTGCTG
>JAICJD010000273.1 GCA_025928645.1 Gemmatimonadales bacterium | reverse complement strand
GAGCACATGAAGCCATCGCCCGAGCTGTCCATCGTCATCCCAGCCTACAACGAGGAGGCCCGTCTCGGGCCCACCCTCCGGGATTACCTGGCCTACTGCCGGGCCCGCGGCCTTCAGGCCGAGCTGATCGTGGTGGACGACGGGAGCCTCGACCGCACGAGCCTGGTGGTGAACCAGTTCGCCCTCGAGCACCCTGAGGTGCGCCTCATCCGCTTGGCCGAGAACCACGGCAAGGGCCACGCGGTCCGCTCGGGAGTCGTCAACGCTCGCGGCCGCCTCGTGCTCTTTGCCGACGCGGACGGCGCCACCCCGCTGAGCGAGGTCGAGCGGCTCGAGGCCGCTCTCGCCGGGGGCGCCCACGTCGCCATCGGCTCCCGGGCGCTCCATGACGGACGGGTCACCGTGAGGGCCAAGCTCTACCGCCGGGTCATCGGCCGCATCTTCCACGGCATCGTCGAAGCCCTCACCGTGCCGGGGGTGAAGGACACCCAGTGCGGGTTCAAGCTGTTTCCCGGTCCCGTCGCCCACGACCTCTTCTCCCGCATGCGCGTCCGCGGCTTCAGCTTCGACGTCGAGGTGCTGATGATGGCCCAGCGCCGAGGCTACAAGATCGCCGAGGTGCCGGTCAACTGGACCCACCAGCCCGGCTCCAAGGTGAACTTGGTGACCGACTCCGCCCGGATGTTCTGCGATCTGTTCGTCATCCGGGGCCGCTACATGAGCGGCGCCTACAACGCTCCCCACCTCGCGCCCTGGTCCGATCCGGCGCTCGAGCCCGCCACACCCTCCAAGCTTTGACGGTTGCCGTCCGGCGGCCGGCGGTCACCCCGGCGGCCCTCGTCGCGGTCGGTGTGCTCGCCGTCGCGCTCGGCCTCGCCGCCGAGTGCCGCACCTGGGCGCGGCCGGATACCGGCTTCCTGCTCGACGCGGCGGCACGCATGCTGGCGGGGCAGCGCCTGTACGTCGACGTCGTCGAGATCAATCCGCCGCTCATCATCGCGCTCAATCTGCCCGCCGTCCTCGCCGGCCGCCTGCTGGGCATATCCGCCATCGCGGCGTACCGCACCGAAGTCGCGATCGCGGTGCTGGCGCTGCTCATGGCCGCCCGGCCGCTGCTCCGCCGGCTCCTGCCCGATGAGCCGGTGACCCGCGCCGGCCTCGGCGTGGGCGCCGCCTTCGCGCTGTTTCCCCTCACCGGCCAGGACTACGGCGAGCGCGAGCACCTGGTTCTCGCCTTGCTGCTCCCCTACCTGCTGCTCGCGGCGCTGCGTGCCGAGCGGTCGCCGCTGCGCGCACCGTGGGCCGCCGGAATCGGGCTTCTCGCGGGCATCGCCTTCGCCCTCAAGCCGCATTTCCTGGTGCTGTGGCTCGCGATCGAGGCGTGGCTGATCTTTGACCGGCGCGTGCGCGCCTGGCCGCCTCCGCCCGAGACGCTCGCCAGCGCGATCTTCATCGTCGGGTACGCCGTCGCGGTGCTCGTGTTCTCTCCAGCATATCTGCGGCTGGTGGCCCTGCTGGCAGGGCCGTATTCCCGCTTCCTGTATGATCCGTTCTTGCACCTCCTGGTGACCGGTCCCGGCGTGCCGTTCACGGCCTTTGCGCTGCTCGCGTGGGCCGTGCTCAGGAAGTATGCGCGGCACCCGGCCCTGTGGGACGCGGCGGCCCTCGCCGCCGTGGCGTGCCTGGTGGCGGGCGCTGCGCAGCAGAAGGGCCTCCGCTATCACTTCTACCCGTCCTTTGCGCTGGCCACGATGCTCCTCGCCTTGGCCGCGCTCGACGTCCGGAGGCCCGAGGCGCTGGCCCGCCGTCTCTATCGCGCGGCCGCCGTGCTGGCCCTCCTGGGCACGGTAGTCGTCGTCGGAGTCCAGAACGCCGCTTTGGCGCTCGGCCGGGCGGGCGGTTCAGAGGAGTCCCAGCTCGAGCAGCTCATCGGCCTCGTGCGTTCGCGGGCGCCCGGCCAGCCCGTTTTCGTCTTCTCGTACCACATCGGCTCGACCTATCCGCTCATCAACTACAGCGGAGCCCACTCCGCCTCGCGCTTTCCCCAGCTCTGGATCCTCGCCGCCGACTATCTCGACGCCCTCCACCGTCCGGAGCCGCTCCGCTACCGCACGCCCGCCGAGATGAGCCCGAGCGAGCGCTACCTGAACCAGGCGGTGCGCGAGGACCTGGAGACTCGGCGCCCCCGTCTCCTGATCGTGTATCGCGCCGCGCGCGACCGGCCCCAGAATGGTTACCGGCGCCTCGACTACGTGGCCTACTTCAGCCGCGACCCGGGCATCGCGCGGGTGTTCTCGCACTACCAGCGCATCGCCCG
>JAICJD010000170.1 GCA_025928645.1 Gemmatimonadales bacterium | reverse complement strand
CTAACGGATGGCAAATCAGCTGCAGGCGATCATCTTCACGCCCGCACAAACGTTCGTTCCACTGGCCGTTCACCGAAGCCTCGCGCCCGAGCGGTACTCAACTGCCTTCGGCCTGTCGGCTGCATTTGCGGGTTAGACAGCAGCCTGCGACGATGATCGGCACCTACAGCTCTCCCGCCCATGGGAGCGGCGCCGTGAACTCGTCCAGCTCCAGCTGCAGTCGCCAAGAGCCCGCGTAACGCCTTAGACTCACTCGATGTATGCCATCGTCCTCGTCATCGGGCTCAAGCTCAGGTGCGCGGAACTCGACATAGGCCCCGTCAGGAGAGTCCTCGACGGTCCGGACGACCTCGAACTGGGGTAGGCCTAACTTTGGGCCAACCAGGCGCTCGCCGCGATGCGCCTGGGCGGCGAATGAGCGAGCCAGAAACACGCTCGGTGGCAGACTCGCGAGTTCCCCAAGGAGTGGTGCTCCAGGAAACGAGCTGACCGGCCGATCTCGGAAGCCAAGAGTTAGATCCAGGTCGGGTGTTTCCACCACCATCAACCCGCCAACCGCTCCCCCGCTCGCCTCACGCCACTCGTTCGCGGCCAGACAAGCTCCGATCATGTTCAGGTCTGATCGTTGGCGTCGTGCGGCATCGTCGGGATGGATAAGGTCCGCCGCCTCCTGCCACGTGCGTCGCCCGAGCGCCGACCAGAATGCCTCCACGGTAGCCTGTGGCGTCATGGCCGCCCTCCCCGAAGGACGTGCTGCTGTCTAACGACATGCAAATCAGCTGCAGGCGATCATTTGCGCGCCCGCACCAATCAACGCTTCCGCTGCTGGCCCCGAGGAGTGCCGCGCCCGTGCGGAGCACCGGCCCCCTGCGCCCTTTCGGCTGCATTTGCGGGGTTAGACAGCAGCCCGCGCGATCCAGGCAGAACGGTCACCGGAGGCTCCATTCCACGATTAGCATCGCCTCGACGCCCACCCCTTCATCACGCGCTGCCTGTAGCCATCGGCGCTGACTGAGCCGGATCCGATCACGTCCGCGCCGCTTCGCCTCCGCGAACATCACTTGATTGTCCCGGTAAGCAAGGACATCGAAGCACCCGCCTGAGGTACCGGCTCGAGCTCGAATTGCTTCCAATAAGTCGTGCTCTCGGGAGGGCAGCACCGCTCGCTGCCCCATTCCCGCCCACAAGCGCCGCCCGTAGCTGTCGATCCAAGCCCCGTTCCAACCGACGCGCCTGAACAGCTCCAAGATGACCACTTCGGCAAAGACGGGTTTTCCATCCAGGTCGAGGGCAGCCTTACCCCCATATGTCCAAGGAATCGCAGGCCCACTCCACGCGGTGAACTGAGGTCGACTCTTTGGCACGCTGATCGTCTCGCCCGAAGGGAGCGCGATCTGCTCAACATCGGTTGGGTGCAGTTCAGGTGGATAGATCATCTTTGTGCTGCTGTCTAACTATTAATGTGTTGCAACTCCCAGACCCATAGCCCCGCCGTTAGCGACCCAGCACCCATCCCATTTCCCAGCTCCCCACCCGTTATCCCGCATCCAACGCGGCTATATGCGCAAGAGCGAATTTTCAGATTGGGAGCGATCAGCTCGACCGGACCGCAGCCACAAATCTGGAACACGGGCGCCCCCAGCATAAGGCCCCATTTGCGACAGTCGAGGGCCCCGTTTGCGACATGGCGGGATCTGGGAATGCAAGCATCAGCACGAAATGCGGGTAGTAGGGGGTGGGGACGACCGTCGCTGCCGGCCAGCCGGCCACGTTACGGCACCCTGCGAGGCCGCTCCAGCCGGTCCGCCGGACTGCGCACCCCGTACCCACCCCGGTTCAGCACGTGCGTGTAGATCATCGTGGTCGCCACGTCGCGATGGCCCAGCAGCTCCTGCACGGTCCGGATGTCGTAGCCGTCCTGCAGCAGGTGGGTGGCGAAGGAATGCCGCAGCGCATGACACGTCACCCGCTTCGCCAGCCCGGCCGCGGCCGCCGCCTGCTTCACCGCCCGCTGCACGACCGATTCGTGGAGGTGATCCCGCCACGCGCGACCGGCGCCGTCCACGAACCGTCGCCGCGCCGGGAACACGAACTGCCACGACAACTCGGTCGACGCCCCAGGGGCCTTGCGCGCGAACGCGTCCGGCAGCCGCACCGCGCCGGCGCCCGCCGCGAGGTCCCGCCGATGCAGCCGCTGCACCCGCTCGAGCTGCCGCTCGAGCTCGGCGCCCACCGCCTCAGGCAGCATTGTCACCCGGTCCTTGCCGCCCTTGGCCCGCCGGACCAGCAGCTGGCGCATGGCGAAATCCACGTCCTTGACCCGGAGCTCGAGCGCCTCCAGCAGCCGAAGCCCGCTGCCATAGAGGAGAAGTGCCACGGTATGCGGCGCGCCGTCGAGCCGGGCGAGCAGGCGCGTCACTTCGTCCCGGTCGAGCACTACCGGCAGGCGGGTCGGCTGCTTGGCCCGCCAGGCCCGGTCGAGCGGCCCGAGGTCCTGCTGCAGCACGTCACGATAGAGAAACAGGAGCGCGCTCAGCGCCTGGGTCTGGCTGGAGGCGCTGAGCTTCGCCTGGTCGGCCAGGGCGACGAGAAACCGCTGCACCTCCGTCGCACCGAGCTCGCCAGGGTGGCGCAGCCGGTGAAAGCGCACGTAGCGCTTGACCCACCCGACGTAACACTCCTCCGTGCGCCGGCTGTAGTGTCGCACCCGGATCGCCAGGCGGACCCGGTCGAGGAGCTTTGGTTGCGGCGAGGCCATCCGGACACGCTAGAGAGACGGCGGGGGTCAGCAAAGAGCCGAAAAGTGCGGCAGGGGCGCGAAGGTGGGCGCCGACCTGGACGGTCTTGGAGACGATTGCGCGGACCCCGCTCACCGCGACGTGAATCGCCCAGGCAGCCACCCGAACGCTCCTGCCTCGTTGCCGAGGCAACGACCACGTCCCGCGCGGCGGTTGTCCAGAAAGTGTCCTCCGGAGAGGACAATCGACCATCGCTCGGAAACGCCGGCGACGCCGGCTTCGCTCTGCGGCGGCGCGTCTTCTACTGTCTTCACGGGGCTCCGCGCGGTGCGTTCCCAGCCACCCTCGTCGCCCCCCGCTCCCTCAACCGCACGCGACGCGCCTTCTTCGCACCCCACCCCGCCGTCTTCCCACCAAACCCCGCCATCTTCAGACCCGACCCCGCCGTCTTCAGACCCGACGACGCCGTCTTCAGACCCGACTCGACCATCTTCTGCCCTGACCCGCCCATCGATGTTCGAAATCCGCCTCTCGACAACCGCGACCGCGCCTTCTGCGCTCCCAACTGCGCCTTCTTCACTCCGAACCCGGCCGTCTTCAGCCCTGACTCCGTCGTCGATCGAGCTGACCGCGCCCTCTGTCGATCCGACTCGCCCTTCCATCGACCTAGGACGACGCCCTTCATTCCCGACCCGCCCCTCGACGACTCCAGCTCGCTCCTTTTCCAGTCTCGACCCGGTCTCGCATCCCATCCGCGGGCCGCCATCGTGCCTGGGGACCTCCTGTCAACCCAGACTCGACGGTCGACCGCCCCGACTCGACCCTCGATCGACCTGACCCCGCCTTCTGCTCGCCTGACCCGTCCGTCTACAACGCTCCCTCGCCCGTCTTCACCGCTCACCCGTTCGTCTTCCCCGCTCACTCCCTCGTCTTTCCCGCTCACCCCTTTCTCCCGAACCCGACCCCTCCCTTCGACGACCCCGCGCCGACCTCCATCCATCACCTCCCCTTCCACCAACCCCAGCCCGCGGCTGGGAGGGGTTCGGACCGCTACGCAACGCTGCAACTCGTTGACAGGCGTCGGCTTGACTCGGAAGCCCGGGGCGCCTACATTTCTCCTCGCTAGAAGGGGAGTAGCTCATCCGCCGTCGAGCGGACGACTGGATCGTCAAGACTGTCCGACAGGCTTCGGGCACGGTCCAGCCGGGGTGAGGGAGGGAAACCTCCGCCATCAGAGCGAGACCTTCGTCCACGCGAAAGCGGAGCGGACGGGGTCTCGCTCTTTTCATTTTAGACCCCTCGATACTGCTGTAGACGGCAGATGCCACGGAGACACGCATGAACAACATCAAGACGATGGTCCTGATGGCCGGCCTCATGGGCCTGTTCCTGCTCGCCGGCCAGCTGCTCGGGGGATCGCAGGGCCTGGTGTTCGCCCTCGTCCTGGGCAGCGCGTTCAACTTCATCATGTACTTCTTCTCGGACCGGTTCGTGCTCCGGATGTACCGCGCGCACATCGTCACCGAGCAGGACGCGCCCGACCTCTACCGGATGGTCAACCGGCTGCGCCAGCGCGCCGGGCTCCCCATGCCGAAGCTCGCCATCGCGCCGCACGAGCAGCCCAACGCCTTCGCCACCGGACGCAACCCGGAGCACGCGGTGGTGGCCGTGACCACCGGTATCCTCAAGTATATGCCGGCCGAGGAGCTGGAGGGCGTGCTCGCGCACGAGCTGGCCCACGTGAAGAACCGCGACATGCTGATCACCACGATCGCCGCGGGCATGGCCGGCGCGATCAGCAACATCCCTTACCTGATCATGTTCGGCGGCCGGGGCGACGACGACGGGCACCCGCTCGCGCAGCTCGGCCTCATCCTGCTCGCGCCGATCGGGGCGATGCTGATCCAGTTCGCGGTCTCGCGCCAGCGCGAGTTCGAGGCCGACCGCGTCGGCGCCGAGATCCTGGGCCGCCCACTGCCCCTGGCCCACGCGCTCCGGCGGCTCGACGGCCTGGCGCACCGGATCCCGATGCAGGTAGCGCCGGCGGCGGCCCCGCTCGCGCAGGTCAACCCGCTGGCGGCCCACGGAGGGCTGGCCGGCCTGTTCAGCACGCACCCGCCGATCGAGCAGCGGGTGGCGCGGCTCGAGGCGATGGCGGCGGGCCGGTAAGTGGGCCATCACGGCCTGGCGGTCTGGCTGGGCTTCACCGCCATCGTGGTGGCCCTCCTGGTCGTGGACCTGGGGGTGCTCAACCGGCGCGCCCACACGCTGTCGTTCAAGGAGGCGATGAGCTGGAGCGGCGGGCTCATCGCCTTCGCGCTGCTGTTCGGCCTGTTCCTCTGGTGGCGCGAGGGCGGCCAGCACGCGCTCGAGTACTACACCGGCTACCTGATCGAGCTGTCCCTCAGCGTCGACAATCTCTTCGTCTTCATCCTCATCTTCAATTATTTCGGCGTCCCGGCCGCCGCCCAGCCCAAGGTGCTCAAGTGGGGCATCCTGGGGGCGATCGTGATGCGCCTCCTGATGATCCTGCTGGGCGCGCTGCTGCTCGCGCGGTTCGAATGGATCATCTACGTCTTCGGCGGGATCCTCATCCTGACCGGCGTGCGGATGCTGTTCCAGAAGGACGAGCGCATCGATCCGGAGAAGAACCCCATCGTCCGCCTGGCGCGCCGGGTACTGCCCTTCTCGAGCAGCTACGACGGCGCCCACTTCACCTGCCGCACCAGCCGCGGCCGGCTGCTGGCCACGCCGCTCGTGCTGGTCCTGCTCGTGGTCGAGTGGTCCGACCTGGTCTTCGCGATCGACAGCATCCCCGCCATCTTCGCCGTCACCCGCGACCCGTTCCTGGTCTACAGCTCCAACGTCTTCGCCATCCTCGGCCTGCGCGCCCTGTTCTTCGTCCTCGCCGGCATGCTGGACCGTTTCGTCTACCTCAAGCCGGGCGTCGCCCTGATCCTGGTCTTCGTCGGCATCAAGATGGCCGTGAGCGCCTGGGTCCACCTCCCCATCCTGGCGAGCCTCGCCGTCATCGTGCTCACGCTGGCGGGGGCGGTCGGCCTGTCGCTGGCGCGGAGCGCCAGGGAGGCCCGCGCGGCGGCCTGAGACGGCGCGGCACCAGGCAACGCCTTTATCGCGGGCGCCGATGACCTTCATCCCGAGCGGAGCGAGGGACCTGGCTCGCTGGCTCGGGGACCAGCGTAGGAGATCAGCGGTGGTCCGGGACCATCGAAGCAGGTCCCTCGCTGCGCTCGGGATGAAGCGTTGCCATGGGGGAGCGTTGCTGATCCGGGCGGGCCGGGTGCTCCGGAGGGCGCGTTGGAACGCGCCGCGGAGGAGACCCGGCGCAGTTTGCCGGGGCTCCGTAGTAGAGCGTTCCGCAGCGCCCCGGAGGAGCGCCCGGCCCGCCCGGATCAGCAACGCTCCCCGTGCCCGGATCTACGCCTCCGTCGAGCGCCAGAGCCTTGCACGGCTCACCTCCCCGCTAATCTTCCTAGCACCCTATGCCACGCCCCAGCCTCCTCGCCCGCATTGGCCTCGCCCGCCCGGAGCTCCGCGCCTGGGCCATGTACGACTGGGCCGCCAGCGCGATGCAGACCACCATCATGGTGGCCGTCTTCCCCATCTACTACGTCAAGGTCGCCGGCGCCTCGCTCGCGGAGAGCGGCGCGACCCAGCGGCTCGCCACGGTCAACTCCGTCGCCCTGATCATCATGGCGCTCGCGTCGCCCATCCTCGGCGCGGTCTCCGACTACGGCGGCAACAAGAAGCGGTTCATCGCGGCGTTCACGGCCCTCGGCGTCGCCGCGGTGGCGGGCCTCTTCTTCGTGCAGCGCGGCGATCTCGCGCTCGCGAGCGGGCTCTTCGTGCTCGCCCTGATCGGCGTGGCGGGCGCGTTCGTCTTCTACGAGTCGCTGCTCCCGCACGTCGCCCGGCCGGACGAGATCGACCAGGTCTCGACCGCGGGCTACGCCCTCGGCTACGTCGGCGGCGGGATCCTGCTCGCCCTCAACCTGGCGTGGATCCAGAAGCCGGCGTGGTTCGGCCTGCCCGCGGGGACCGGGCTCGATGAGCACGCCGCCACGCTGCCCGCGCGGCTCGCCTTTCTGAGCGTGGCGGTCTGGTGGGCGGTGTTCTCGATCCCGCTGTTCCGGCGCGTCCCCGAGCCGCCGAGACGGCTGGAGAGCGACGAGCGCCCCGGCGAGCTCCCCGTGCTCGCGGCGTTCACCCGCCTCGGCGAGACCTTCCGCGAGCTCCGGGGCTACCGCCAGGCCTTCCTGATGCTGCTGGCGTTCCTCATCTACAACGACGGCATCCAGACCATCATCAAGATGGCCACGGCCTACGGGACCGAGCTGGGCATCGGCCAGAGCGCGCTCATCGGCGCGATCCTGCTGGTGCAGTTCGTGGGGATTCCCTGCTCGTTCCTGTTCGGCATCGTCGCCGGGCGGGTCGGCGCCAAGCCGGCGCTGTTCGCCGGGCTCGTCG
>JAICJD010000279.1 GCA_025928645.1 Gemmatimonadales bacterium | reverse complement strand
CGCGCTCGGGCTCGAGCTCAGGAGCTTCGTTCACGCCGTTCGGGGCGACCGCGAGGTCGTGGTGAGCGGTGAGGAAGGCCGGGCGGCGCTCGCCCTCGCGCTCCGGGTGGCGGCCGCGGTGCGGACCTCGCCACTTGCCGTCCCCGCGGCCGGATGATCGCCCGCCCGTCACCTCGCATCTTCGTGTCCGCCGGCGAGCCCTCGGGCGATCTCCACGGCGCGGGCGTCGTCGCGGCGCTGCGCCAGCGCTATCCGGATGCCGTCATCGAGGCGCTCGGCGGCCCGAGGATGGCGGCGGCGGGCGCGCGGATCCGGTACCCGATGGAAGGCCTCGCCGCGTTCGGCCTCGTGGAGGTCGTCACCAAACTGGGCGCGCACCTCCGGCTCCTACGGGCGCTCCGGGCCGACTTCCGCGCCGGCCGCTACGATCTGGTCATCCTGATCGACTACCCCGGCTTCCACGTCCGCGTAGCGGAGGCGGCCCGGCGGGCGGGGACCAAGGTCCTCTACTACATTGCGCCCCAACTCTGGGCCTGGCGCCCGGGGCGCGCGCGCCGGTTCGCCTCGGCGGTGGACCGGCTCGCGGTGGTGCTCCCGTTCGAGCAGCGATTCTTCGGCGAGCTCGGCCTCCGGAGCGACTACGTCGGCCACCCGCTGGTGGACCGGACCGGGTGGCCCACGCGCGCCGCCGCACGCGCGAGGCTCGGCGTCCGCCCGGAGGAGCGGGTGCTCGGGATTTTTCCCGGCAGCCGGAGC
Source organism: Gemmatimonadales bacterium (assembly GCA_025928645.1). Classification (GTDB taxonomy): domain Bacteria; phylum Gemmatimonadota; class Gemmatimonadetes; order Gemmatimonadales; family GWC2-71-9; genus CAVVWJ01. The sequence continues at coordinate 1,350 of JAICJD010000279.1, read as the reverse complement.
CAGGAAATCCGCCGCCTGTGGGCGCCGTTCCGGGACGCCGCGCGCCGGCTGCTCGAGGCGGGCCGGTGCGATCGCGTGCTGGTGGCGGGCACGCCGGGCGGCGGGTATCCCGATCCGGGCCCGCTCGAGATCGTGACGGAGGATCCCATTTCGATCTTTGCCGCCGCGGACGCGGCGCTGGCCAAGTCGGGGACCACGACCCTCGAGGCCGCGCTGGCCGACGTGCCGATGGTGGTCGCCTACAAGGTGCACCCGCTGACGTGGCACATGTTTCAGCGGCTCCGCACCGTGCGCTGGGTGAGTCTGGTCAACCTCGTGGCCGAGCGCGAGGTCGTGCCCGAGCTGCTGCAGGACGCGGCCGAGACGGAGCGGCTGGTCGAGGCACTCCGCCCGCTGCTCGATCCGCGCGATCCGCGCACGATCGCCCAGCGGGAGGGGCTCGCCCTGGTGCGGACCCGGCTGGGCGATCCGGGCGCCACGACGCGCGTCGTGGCGCTGGCCGACGAGCTGCTCGGCGCGTGAGGCTCCGCGTGTCGCCCGCCGCGGCGCGGGTGGTGGGGACGCCGGCGTTTCTCGCGCTCGCCGCGTCGTGGCGCATCCGCGCGGTGCACGAAGAGCGGTGGCGGCCGCTGTACCAGTCCGGGCGGCCCCATGTGTTCCTGCTGTGGCACGAGGTCCTGCTGCCGCTCCTGTGGCAGCACCGGCGGCAGTCCATCGCGATCGTGGTGAGTGAGGCGCGCGACGGCCAGTACCTCGCCGATTTCGCCGCCACCCTGGGCTACCGGGCGGTGCGCGGCTCGAGCACCCGCGGCGCGGCCCGCGCGCTGCTCGGCGCGGTGCGCGAGCTGGAGGCGGGCCGCGCGGTGGCATTCACGCCCGACGGGCCCCGGGGCCCGCGCCGCGAGCTCAAGCAGGGTATCATCGCGGCGGCTCAGCGGGGCGGCGGCACGGTGGTGCCCCTCCACGCGGAGGCGGATCGCGCGTGGCGACTCCATTCCTGGGACCGCTTCATGATTCCGAAGGTCGGCGCGCGGGTGCGCATCCTGTATGGGCGGCCGTTCACGGTCGCCCCGGGTGAGGAGGGTCTCGCCGCCGGCCTCGCGGAGGCGGAGGCGCGGCTGGCCGAGATCGCGGGGACGGCCGCCGCGGCCGACGGGCAGCGCGCGTGAGCCGCCGAGGCGACACCCACCGGATGATGCGGTGGCTCTGGACCAGCCGGCGTCCCGACGCGAAGCTCGCCCGTCTGGCGCTGCTGCCGGCCTCGGCGCTGTACCGCGTCGTCAGTGATACGCGTCGACTGGCCTATCGCCGCGGGTGGCTCGCGGTCCACGATCTGCCGCTGCCGTCCAT
>JAICJD010000107.1 GCA_025928645.1 Gemmatimonadales bacterium | reverse complement strand
TGGACCCGCCGCCCGGAGGTGTCCGGGCCCGGCCGGACTGTCAATCAGGGTCTGTGGCTCCTCAACCCGGGACTACGCTGGGCCTTCGACTTCTCCAGCGGATTGCAGATCGTTCCGGGTCTGGCGTACACCGTGGCGTTGGGCGAGCCCGCCGAGCCTGACGCGCTCTTCCTTTATTTGAGCTTCGAGCACCCCTTCCGGCATTAACTTTCCTTCCAGATGCGGCCGTGCCACCACGACGGCGCCGGCCGCTCGCGGCACCCGCGCTCCGCGTGCTCCGGTGCACTCGAATCGTTCCTAGAGCCGCGGCTCGGAGCCACGGCGGAGCCCGGCGATGCGGTCTGCCCTCCCACCTTCCTTCCTCGCGCTGGTCGCAGTCCTTGCGCTCGTGCGTCCAGCCCCCGCCGCCGCTCAGCTGCCGGGGATTGCCGTGGAGCGCCGTCTCGCGGGGGAGCTCTCGCTTCGGGTCGGCGATACGCTCCGGCTCGGCGCGGCGCCCGACTCGATGCGCGGCGTCGGCGTGGTGGCGGCGATCTACGAGCCGCGGCCCGATCCGGCGCAGATCACGAAGCAGGATCGCTACGTGCGCATGCACCTGCCCGATCTCGCGAGGCTCCTCGGCGCCCCCGATCGGGTGGACCGCTTCGGGGTGGCACTGAGGCCCGGCATCGCCCCCGACAGCGCGGCCGCGCGGCTCGACCGCAGCGCCTTCGGTTATCAGGCCTATCCGTCCGCCGCGATCGCCTCGGAATCGTCGCAGACCTTTCTGGTGGTAAGCCGCTTCCACCGCGCGATAGCCGTGATCACGATCGTGGCGAGCGCGGTATTTCTGCTCTGCGTCATGCTGCTCAAGGTGGAGGAGCGCCGGATGGACGCCGCCGTCATGCGGTTCGTGGGCGTGCGCCGGCGCACCATCTTCGGTGCCCTGCTGCTCGAGGCGGCGGTGATCGCGGTGCTTGGCTCGGCGGTCGGCACCGCCCTCGCCCTGGCGGCCGGCGCGGCGACCAATGCCTACTACCGCCGGTTCTTCCATACGGCGCTGACCTTCTCGCTCATCACTCCCGGGATCGTCGGGTTCAGCGTCGCGCTCTCGCTCGCGCTGGGTCTGGTGGCCGGCGCCGCGGCGGCGTGGCGGCTCGTGCGGACCCGCCCCATGGTGCTGTGGGGCCGGGGATGACGGGTGCGGCCTGGGCGGTCAAGCGCCTGGCGCGGCAGCCGCTGCGTACCGGACTCTCGCTCGCGGGCATCGCCGTCGCGGCCGCGATGCTGCTCGACATGGTGATGCTGAGCGGCGGCATCGATCGCTCGTTCTCCGACCTGCTGCTCGGGCGTGGGTACCAGATGCGGCTCACGCCCAAGGGCACGCTGCCGTTCGACACGGAGGCGACGATCCGCGGCGCCTCGGCGATCGTGGCGGCGCTCCGACGGGAACCTGCCCTCGAGGCGGCGGGCGCGGTGCTCGGGACCTCGCTCTACGCCCGGCGGGGCGACTCGCTCATCACCCTGTTCGCGTACGGGCTGCAGCCCGAGGCACAGTCGCTCTACCAGCTCCAGGCCGGCCGGGATCTCGCGTCGGGCGCCGGCGCCGGCGTCCTTCTGAGCGAGCCCGCGGCGCGTCTCCTGGGCGCGGGCATCGGCGACACGCTGACCCTGGTGGGGCGGCTCGATCCTCAGGTTGTGACCGCCGCCGCTGGCCGCCGGCTGGTGGTGCGCGGCATGGTGCGCTGGCTGTACGACTATCGCGGCCAGCCCTCGGTGGGCATGGTGCTCTCGGACCTGCAGCGCCTTTCCAGCAGTCCGGCTGAGGATCGCGCCTCGATGATCGTCGTGAAAGCGCGGCAGGATTCGGCGGTGCCGGGGCTGGTCACCGCGCTCAGGCGCCGTTTTCCGAGCGTCGAGGTGAGCAGCGTGGCCGATCTGGTCGCGACCTTCCACGAGCGGCTGGTCTACTTCCGGCAGCTGTCCTACATCCTCGGCAGCATGAGCCTCATCGTGACCGTGCTGCTCATCGCGACCCTGCTCACGATCGCCGTGGGCGAGCGGCTCGGCGAAATCGCCACGCTCCGCGCCATCGGCGTGAGCCGGCGCACCGTCGTCGGGCAGGTGCTCGCCGAAGGCACCGCGCTCACGATCGTTGGCGGCGGGCTCGGCATCGGGCTCGGGCTCGCGACGGCGCGCTACCTCGACGCGATCCTCACCAGCTTTCCGGGCCTGCCGGCGGCGTTCTCCTTCTTCGTGCCGCGGGCCGGCGCGCTCGCTTTCGCGGCCCTGGTCCTGCTCCTCACCGGCTCCCTCGCCGGGCTCTACCCGGCGTGGCTGGCCGCCCGGACGCCGATCGCCGCGACCCTCCGCGCCGAGGCGACGTGACGCCGACGCTCATCGCCCGGGACCTGCGCAAGGACTACCCCATGAACGGCGAGACGGTGCACGCCCTGCGCGGCGTTTCGCTCCGGGTGGACTCGGGCGACTACGCCGCGATCGTCGGGCCTTCCGGAAGCGGCAAATCGACCCTGCTCCAGCTGCTCGGCGGCATCGATACTCCCACGGCCGGGGCGGTCGAGCTCTCGGGCACCCGGCTGGACGCCCTGAGCGACCGCGAGCTGACCCGGCTGCGCCTCACCCGCCTCGGGTTCGTGTTCCAGCGCTTCCATCTCCTGCCGGTGCTCACCGCGCGTGAGAACGTCGAGCTGCCGATGGCCGAGGCCGGCGTCCGCGGCCCGGAGCGTCGGGTCCGCGCCCGCGAGCTGCTGGACTATGTCGGGCTGGCGCAGCGGGAAAATCATCGGGCCACCCAGCTTTCCGGCGGCGAGATGCAGCGGGTCGCGATCGCCCGTGCGCTCGCCAACCGCCCGGCGGTGGTGCTGGCCGACGAGCCCACCGGCGAGCTCGACGCCGCCACCGGACGCGAGATCCTGGACCTGTTTCTTCGGCTCAACCGGGACGGCACCACGCTGGTGGTGGTCACCCACGACGACCGCCTCGCGGCCGAGGCCGGCCGGGTGATTCACATGCTCGACGGCGCCATCCGGGACTGATGCTCTTCACGCTCGCCTTCCGGCACCTCGGCGTCAGGCGCGTCCGCTCGCTCTTTCTCCTGCTCGGCTTCTCGATCGGCGTAGGTGTGATGGTCGTGCTGCTGTCGGTGGGCCAGGCCATGCTCGAGCAGAGCAGGGACGTCTCGCTGGTCGGCGGCGGGGAGGTGACCGTCCTCCCGCAGGGCATCGACATCGAGGCGATGCGGAGCGGTGGGCTGAGCGGCATGTTCTTCTCGATCGACCGCGCCCGCTTCCTCACGCGCCAGGTCCTCGGCGGACCGCGCCAGGCGGCGATCGTCCGGACCGTGGCGCCCGCGATCGAGGGCAAGCTGCTCTACCTGTGCAAGGCCGGGCCTCCATGCCGGCCCCGGCCGGTGCGTGCCGGCGGCGAGATCCCGAGCCGGGCCGCGGCGCTGGGCGCGGGGCTGGACGTGCGGCGCGGGGAGTGGCGCGACTCGCCGGCGGATTCGGAGTACGTCGCGCCGACCGCCCAGCAGCTCTACGACGAGCTCGACCGGTTCCACATGCCCCCGCGGCCGGACAGCGCGTGGGGCGAGTGGCAGTACTACAACGTGGTGATCTCGCCGCGGGAATGGTGGTACATCACCTACCTGATCGGCGGCGCCGTGCCCACCGGCCGCTGGGGTGGGCGCCTCACTGTGACCCATCGGCGTCCCGACGGCAGCTACGAGCGGTTCGCGGCCGAATCGCCGGCCGGGGCCACGCGCCTGGACACCACGGGCGCCGATCTCACGATCGGCCCCAGCACGGTCCGCCAGCACGATGGGGTCTACCGTCTGGAGGCACAGGCCGGCGGGTCGCGTCCGCTCCGGCTGCACCTCGAGGTGACGCCGATGCCCAACCGCTATTTCCCGCCCGTCGAGCTGCGCGATGAGGATTTCCTCTCCGGCTACGTGGTGCCCGGACTCGCCGCGACGGCGACGGGCTCGATCTGCGCCGGCAGCCGGTGCGTGCGCGTCGAACGTGCTCCGGCATACCATGACCACAACTGGGGAGTCTGGCGCGACGTCACGTGGGAATGGGGAGCCGCGAGCGGGCGGACCTCGAGCGTGCTCTACGGTGGGATCTACGGTCCGGAGCGCGGGGAAGACTCCGGGGGCGCGGTGACATCGCCGTTCTTCCTCGCGCTGGTCGACTCGCTCGGCGCGCGCCAGGTGCTCCGGTTCGATCGCGTCGAGTACGAAGGAAACGCGCCGGCCACGGGGGCCTCGCGCGCCTCCGCTCCGCAGGGGTTCACGCTCGTGGCGGATCGCGGCGGAGACACGGTGCGACTGGTCGTCGGTGTGGAGGACGCTCTCGCCAGCCAGACGCAGGCCGCGGGTGGCCACAGGCTGTTCCTTCAAATGCGCGGGGGATTCCGGCTGACCGGCCGGGTCGGCGGGGTCGAGGTGAGCGACACCGGGCACGGGTTCTTCGAGACCTACCGTCCCAGGTGATAGCCATGCCGGTCGCGACGAGGGTCACGGCGCCCCGGGCAGGTTCGCTGTATGTTGAGGTATGCCACCCGACGTACCTCCGGCAGCGGCCGCCGTCGAGACGGCGCCGGATTCTCGCGCCCTGGGGCGCAGCCTTATGGACACGTTGGGCGCCGGGTGGGCGCGGGCGGACGTTGACCGCATCATGTCGGTGTTTGCCCCGGAGGCCGTCTTCCTCGAGACGCCCTTCTCGGAGCCGATTCGCGGGACGGCGGCCATCCGGCGATGGTGGCTGGACGTTCCCTACAGCCAGTCGGAGATCACCTTCACGTCGGGCGAGATCTACGCGGCGGGGCCCTGGTTCTCCACCGAGTTCAAGTGCGTCTTCCGGCGGAAACGCACCGGCGAGTGGGTTGACGCTCGGGGAGCGATCTTCTGCGAGACCGACGGAATGCTGGTGACGGAAATGCGCATGTATTGGCACCGCTGGAATGGCGGGCGGGAGACGAGCAAGCCATGAGCGGGCCGGGAGCCGTCCTCGGCGTCCAGAAAAGTGGACGGTCGGGAACCCCCCGCCCGGGCTAAGTGTTGGATTTCCATGGTTGTGCTTTGTGGCACGAGGCTCGCAGTCAGGGAAATTGATGTTTTCGCCAGCCCGGTGCACCATGAAGGTTTCCACGTTGGAACGGAAGTAGTTCGGGAGGCGCCATGACCACGGCCCTGCTCCTATCGCTCCTCGCCGCCGGCTCTCCGGCCGCGGGCCCCGTCCCCGCAGCGCGTGCGGACGACCCAGCCATCCAGATCTGGATCAGCAACGATCGCCGGTTCCTCCCGGGGGACCGCGCCAAGGTCCAGGTGCGCACCCGTGAGGACGGCTATCTGGCAGTCTTTCACGTCGAGCCGGACGGCACGCTTCGGGTGCTGTTCCCCCTCGACCCCGGCGACGACAACTTCGTCCGCGGCGGTCACAAGTACGAGATCCGCGGCCGTGGCGGCCGGGAGGCCTTCACGGTGGACGACCATCGTGGCCGGGGCACCGTCTATGCGGCGGTTTCCCACGATCCGTTCCGCTTCGACCAATTCGTGCTCGGCGATCACTGGGACTACCGCAACCTGGCACCCCAGCCCCTCACCGCCGACCCGGAGCAGGAGCTGAACGAGCTCGTCCGCCGGATGGTCGACAACAGCTTCGACTATGACATCCTGAGCTACGATGTTCTGGAGCGGGTGGTCTATGCCTCCAACTACGACTCGGGCTACTACTCCGACTTCTACGGCAGCTCGTACGGCTGCGGCTATAGCTACTGGGGCTGCGGACAGTCGTACTACGGGTCGCCGTACAGCGTGTCCATCGGGCTGTTCTTCGGGCGGCCCTACCACCGGCGCTTCTACGATCCGTTCTACGCGACGTACGATCCGTTCTACGATCCTTTTTTCTACGACCCGTATTACTACCGGCCGTACCACTATTACCGGCCGTTCTATCCGAGGCCGTACTACAACACGGTGTACTACCCGGTGTACCCGTCGCCGTTCTATGGCGGGTACAATCACGGCTACCGCGGCGGGCTGAATCACACGCCGTACCGCTATCGCCCGTCGAACAGCGCGTTCGCCGGCTACCGCGATCGCAGACTCAGCGGCCCGGCGGCGGTCAACACCGTGTATCTGCCGCCCAGGCTCAAGGCGGGCCAGCCACCGACGGCCACGCCGATGCGCAGGGTGACCGACGCGCCGGCCGGGAACGTCGGCAGGCCTTCCCTCGAGAGCCGGGCGCGGCCTGCAACCAGGGTCACCGCGCGGCGCAATCCAGAGCGGGCTCCGGCGGCGGCGCCATCGCGCGATGGCGGTCGGCGGGTCGAGAACCGCATGACCCAGAGGGATGACGTGACGGCGCGCCGGGCCCGGGAGCCGGAGGAGACGCGGAGCATGATCCGCGACAGCAGGGATAGCCGGGACGCGCGGAACCTGCCGACGGAGATCCGGCCGCGCCGGGCCGTCGAGCGGGGCGAGGAGTCGCGCGGCAGCGACGCGGGTCCCGCCCCGCAGATCCAGGCGCGTCCCTCCGAGCCACGGGGCGACGATTCGCGGGGCGGTATCTCCCGGCCTGACAGCCGGTCCGAGCCCCGAGCCGAGCCCCGACGGGCGGAACCACAGTCCGCGCCGCCGCCGGTCTATCGGGCGGATCCCCCGTCGGATCGAGGGGGCGACCGGGGGAGCTTCTCGGCGCCGCGGTCCGCGCCGTCCGAAGGCGGGTCCAGGGGGGGCGCCACGAGCGGTGGTCGGAGTGGTAGTGGCGGCGGAAGCGGCGGGGGATTCCGGAGACGGTGATTCCCACCAGTCAAGGCTCGAAGTGAAAAGGGGCATGCCTCAGGCATGCCCCTTTCGCGTTCAGCCGTTGGTTGCCTCACGCCCCTCGGTGCCTCCGGGCGTAGTCGAGCCCCCATTCCATGAGCTCCGCGCTCCGCAGGCCCACACGCATAGCCTGTCCGATCGCGTCTTCCTCGTCGAAGCCTTCGTCGTTCACCAGGAACGGGAGGAGCACCCCGCCGACCCGGTTGCCGCTGGCGCAGTGCACCAGCACCTGTCGCCCGCTCGAGCGGTGGAGAACGCCGAGCACCCGGTCGAGGGTCTCATCGGTCAGCGTCCCCGCGCCGACGGGAACATTCACGTACTCGAGCCCGAGCGAATGTGCCAGCGCGGCCTCGTCCACCGGCCGTGGCTCCATCGGATCCCGGAGGTCCAGAATCACCTCACCGCCGGCCGCCTTGAACGACTCCAGGTGCGCGGCCGATGGCTGTCCGCCGGTGATGACCGTCGGAAGAAGCTGGCAGGCATTCGGCATGCCCTGGACGGCCTCGAAGGGCGAGCTCACGCCTTCTCCGGCGGGCCTTCGGCTCCACGATGGATGACGACGTTGGCCCGCTCGAGCGTGATGAGGCCGCCGCCGATCATGGCGTCGAGCTCCGGAAGTACCGCCTCGATCCTGTCGGCGGTGTCCACGCATTCCACCACGATGGGCAGGTCGAGCGAAAGGCGGAGCACCTTCTCGCTGTGAATGCCGGCCGTCGCGCCGAAACCCATGATGCCGCGGAGCACGGTGGCGCCGGCGCAGCCCCGTTCCCTGAGGAGCAACACGATCGCCTCGTACAGCGGCTTGCCGTGATACTTGTCGCGCTCACCGATGTGAATGCGCATGAGCGTGCGCTCGCCGGTCAATCCGGGCATGGCACGGCCTTTCTCTCCGGTGGGCCGAGCCCGATGCGCGTCTGCTGCCTGTCCGACACCTATGCATTCCCCCGCACGAGAACGACCTCGCGCGCGACCACGATCCCGAGCCAGGTGGCCAGCAGCGAAAGTCCGAGACTGAGGGCGACATAGAGCGCGGCCCTCGCCCATTCGCCGTCCTGAATGAGCGCCACGGTCTCGTAGCTGAAGGTGGAAAAGGTCGTGTAGCCGCCGCAGAGACCGACGGTCAGGAAGGCGCGGACTTCGGGCGTGAGCGTCGGCGAGTCGACGCCGTACCGGAGAATGAGGCCGAGCAGGAACGACCCGGTCAGGTTGATCCAGAGGGTCCCGACCGGAAAGGTGCCGGCGGACGCGCGCTGGATCGCTCCGCCGAGCAGATAACGGCCGACGCCACCGATGGCGCTTCCCGCGGCGATGTACCAGAGCATGCCGGAAGGTATACATTTCCGCCGTGCTCCGCCTGGCCATCGCACAGCTCCGTCCGCGCAAGGGCGCTTACGAGGAGAACCTCGCCCGGCTCGGCGCGGTGTTCCGCGAGCTCGGCGCCGAGCCGGATCCGCCGGAACTCATCGTGGCGCCCGAGGCGGCGCTCACCGGGTACTTCCTCGAGGGCGGTGTGCGCGAGCTCGCCGTCACCGCCGACCGGCTCTTCGAGGACCTCTCCTGCCGGCACCGCGAGGCCCAGGCCGCGCCGCTCGACGTGGCGCTGGGCTTCTACGAGGTGCACCAGAACCGGCTGTTCAACAGCGCGCTCTACGCCACGCTCGGCGGACCCGACGCCGGCATCCGCCACGTGCACCGCAAGATCTTCCTTCCCACCTATGGCGTGTTCGACGAAGAGCGCTTCGTCGAGGCGGGGCGGGGCGTGCAGGCCTTCGACACGCGGTGGGGCCGCGCGGCCATCCTGATCTGTGAAGATGCGTGGCATTCGTTCACGCCGATGCTGGCCGCGCTCGCCGGCGCGCAGCTCATCATCATCCCGAGCGCGAGCCCGGCGCGCGGCGTCCTCGGTGCCGACGAGGCGCCGGGCCGGCCCGCGAGCCTGGCGCGCTGGACCCGCCTGGCCCAGGACATGGCGGGGGAGCACGGCGTCTACGTCGCGCTGGCGCAGCTCGTCGGATTCGAGGGAGGCAAGGCGTTTCCGGGCGGCAGCCTGATCGCGACGCCGCGCGGGGACATCCTCGCGGAGGCGGCGGTGTTCGACGAGGCAGTGCTCCGCGCCACCCTCGACTTCGAGGAAATCACCCGGGCGCGGACCGACCTCCCGCTCCTGGCGGACCTGGAGATGCGACTGCCCCACCTGCTCGGGTCGCTGCACGAGGCACGGCGCGGCGGGCGGCCGAGCGGCGTGAAGCCGGGCGGTCAGACTGCCGACACGGCCGGAAAGAGAACGCCGCCCGCGCATACGTCCGCGCAGGGGAGCTCCCGGCCGGCGCTTCCACCGATCCCGATGCGCGCGACCCCCGACCGGGATCCGCTCGCCATCGACCCCGAGCTCACGCGGCGCTGGCTGGTGGAGTTCATCCGGGACGAGGTGCAGCGGCGCCGCGGGTTCGAGCGGGTCGTGATCGGGCTCTCCGGCGGCGTGGACAGCTCGCTCGTGGCGTACCTCGCCGCCGAGGCGCTGGGCGCGCGCAACGTGCTCGGGGTTCGGATGCCCTATCGCACGTCGAGCCCCGAGAGCCTGGCGCACGCGCAGCTGGTGATCGAGGCGCTCGGCATCCGGTCCGAAACGGTGGACATCAGCGCGGCCGTGGACGGGCTCGCGACGGCGGTAAGCGATCCGCCGGATCCCGGCCGGCTCGGGAACATCATGGCGCGCACCCGGATGATCACGCTGTTCGACCTGAGCGCGGCTCAGCGCGCCCTGCCGCTCGGCACGGGTAACAAGACCGAGCGGCTGTTCGGCTACTTCACCTGGCATGCCGACGACTCGCCGCCGGTGAACCCGATCGGCGATCTGTTCAAGACGCAGGTGTGGAGTCTGGCGCGATACGTCGGCGTGCCGGATGTGATCGTGTCGAAGCCCGCGAGCGCCGACCTCATCACCGGCCAGACCGACGAGGGCGACTTCGGCATCAGCTACCCGCGGGCGGACGCGATCCTGCACTGGATTCTGCTCGGCTACAAGGCACCCGAGATCCAGGCGCTCGGCTTCACCGAGGCGGAGGTGGACCTGGTGCGCACGCGGCTTGACTCCACGCACTGGAAGCGCCGGCTGCCGACCGTCGCGATGCTGAGCGCCACGGCGATCGGCGAGTACTATCTGCGGCCGGTCGACTATTGAGAGGGTGAGGAGATGGTTCCCGAATCGCGCCCCATGTCGCACAGCGTCGGCACGATCACCACCTTCGTGATGCCGCACATGCAGAACGTGCTGGGCGACCTGTTCGGCGGCGAGCTCATGGCGCTGGTGGATCAGGCGGCGGCGGTCGCGGCGATCCGTCACGCCGGCGGGCCCGCCGTCACGGCGAGCATCGACCGGGTCGATTTTCGCGAGCGGATCCGGGTGGGCTCCCTGGTCACGTGCGAAGCCACGGTGGATTTCGTGGGCAACTCGTCCATGGACATCACGGTCGAGGTCTACGCCGAGCAGGTGAGCACGGGCGAGCGACGGCACACCCACACGGCGCACGTCGTCTTCGTGGCCATCGATCCCGCGGGGAAGCCGCAGCGGGTTCCCCGGCTGGTGCCCGAGACCGACGAGCAGCGGGCGCGCTACGCGCGGGCGGAGGCGCACCGGAAGAACTCACGGACCCGATGAGCGGCCGGAAGGTCGCGGTGGTGCTGAGCGGCGGCGGCGCCAAGACGGCGGCGCACCTGGGCGCCGCGCGGGCGCTCCGGGAGCTCGGGCTCGTACCGGCCCGCTACGTAGCGACGTCCATGGGCGCGGTGATCGCGGCGGGGCTGGCCTCGGGCGTGCCGCCGGACGAGCTCCTGGTGAGGCTCGCCCGGGCGGGACGGTCCGGCCTGGTCCGGAAGGTCACCGCCGTGGTGGCCGGGCTGTACGCACGCTCGCTGTTCCGCCCGGATCCCTTCCGGAGCGCGGTCGAGGCGCTGGTGCCCGCCCGGCGCTTTGCCGATCTCGGCGTCGCGCTCACGGTGAGCGTCGTGGACCTCGACTCGGGCGAGCTGCTCCTGTTCGGCGCGGGCGGCTCGGAGGCGCCGCTCATCGACGTCCTGTGCGCCAGCTGCGCGCTGCCGCTCTACTTTCCCGCCGCGCCCCTGCTGGGCCGCCGCTGCGGGGATGGCGGGCTCCGCGGCGTCCTGCCGCTCGAGGCAGCGGCCCGGGTCGTCGCCGAGCCGGTGGTGGCGGTGGACGTCGGCCCCGGCTTCGATACGCCGGCGGGCCCGGCGGCCGCCATGCCTCCGGTCGTTCGCGCCCACGACGAGGCCGTGGGCACGCTCATGGCGGCGCACACGGCCGCCCAGCTCGCGGTGTGGCGCGCGGAGCCCTCGCGGCCACCCCTTGCCTACGTCCGTCCCCGGGTCGAGCGCAACGCGACCTTCCAGGTGGATCGCGTCCGCCGCTATGCCGAGGACGGCTATGAGGCCACGCGCGCGCACTTGACCGCCATGTCGTTCGGGGCAAATTGAGCGGATGAAAGCTTCGGAGGCGATGGTCGCGGATCCCCATGTCGCGGTGGCCGGCGCGATGGCCAGCGAGGTGGCGATCATGTTCAAGACCCGCAACATCTCGGTCGTCCCGGTCGTGGACGATCACCGCACACGCCGGTTCCTCGGCACGCTGAGCGACCGCGACCTCGTCACGCGGTGCCTCGCCGAGGGCAAACACCCGTGGCACACCCGGGCCGACGCGCTCATGCGCACCAACTCGCCCGTGGTGGGCCCGGACCAGGAGCTCACCGGCTACCAGGTGCGGATGGATCTCGACGCCAGCGAATCGCACCTCCGGCCGACCATCACGGTCGTGGACGGCGACGGCCTGGTGATCGGCTTCATCAGCCATCCCGAGCAGATTCCGGACGTCGACATCGTCTGGGGCTAGCGATGCCAGAATTCAAGCTGTTCACCCTGCGCGAAGCCGAGCGGACCCTCCCGCTCGTGCGGCGCATCGTGCACGACCTCACGTCCGAGTATCCCGCCTGGCGGGCCGCGGTGAGCCGGTTCGAGATCCTCACCGGCGGCGCCCGCGCCGACTGGGGCGAAACCCAGGAGCTCGTGGCCGCCCGCGAGACTGTCACGATGCATGCCGAGCGGATCAACCGCTACCTGCAGGAGCTCGAGGCGGTCGGCTGCGTCTTCAAGGGCTTCGAGGCCGGGCTGGTGGATTTCTACTCGTTGCGGGAGGACCGGCCGATCTTTCTGTGCTGGCGGCTGGGGGAGGAGCGGATCACGCACTGGCACGAGATCGAGGCGGGCTTCGGCGGGCGCCAGCCGATCGACGCGGCGATCCTGTCCTCGGTCACCGCATGATCCGCTTCTGGCTTTTCCTGCACCTGCTGGGCTTCACCATGTGGCTGGGCGGTGGGATCGCCGCCATGGTGGCGGGCGTGGCCGGAAAGCGGGAGGACCGGGGGGGCGTCGGGGCGATCACGCGGGCCCAGGCGTCGGTCCACAAGGCGGTCATCGCGCCGGGCGCGCTGCTCGCCGTGCTCTCGGGGCTCATCCTGACCTTCTCGGTGGCGGGACGGACCGGGGAGCTGGTGGGCTTCAGCCTGTGGCTCGTGATCATGCAGGGGGCGGGGCTGCTGGGCGCGCTCCTCGTGCTGCTCATCGGGCTCCCCACCGCCGCCAAGCTGTCGCGACTCGACCCCACCGGTCCGGGCGCCGCCTATTTCGACGAGCTGCGGACGCGGCAGAAGATCGTGAGCTCGGTGAGCGGGACGCTGGCGTTGCTCGCGCTGGTGGCGGGGGCGCTGGTGCGGTAGGTGGGACCGTTGGTGGCGGCCGCCGGTGGCAGCTCGTGGCTCGGAGTCACCCCGGGACTGGAGTCACCCTGACCCCGAGCGCAGCGAGGGGGAAAGGGGGCAAGAACAGACGCAAGTCCCCATTACCCCGCGCGTGGGGTCAGGGTGACTCCCCTCCCGGGGGGGCGCCCCGCCCCCAGCGGCCCC
>JAICJD010000057.1 GCA_025928645.1 Gemmatimonadales bacterium | reverse complement strand
GCTGGTCGAGGTCAAGTCGCTGGTGGATCCGGGGGCGATGGTGGAGATCGAAACGACGGCGGTGGTCGGGGCCTGATGGTTCACCGTCTGGGATCGGGGCCTGATGATTCACCACGGAACCACGGAAAACACGGACAACAGCCACGGAAAACAGCTTTTGGTCAACCGCACACCATTCGGGTTCCACGAGCAAGGACTTTGTCGGTGTGCTGTCACCCTAGTCTTCTTCCGTGGCTGTTGTCCGTGTTTTCCGTGGTTCCGTGGTGAATCATCAGGCCCCGATCTCAGACGGTGAACCATCAGGCCCCGACCACCGCCGTCGTTTCGATCTCCACCAGCGCCCCCGGATCCACCAGCGACTTGACCTCGACCAGCGCCATCGCGGGGTAGTGGCGCCCCATCCGGCGGCGGTAGGCCTGGCCCAGCGGCTTGAGGCTCGCCCGGTAGCGGGCCATGTCGGTGACGTAGATCGTGAACCGGCCGATGTCGCCCGGACGGCCGCCTGCCGCTTCGAGCACGGCGAGCACGTTGCCGAGCGCCCGGTCAAACTGCTCCACGAACTCCGCCGCCGTCACCTGGCCCGAGCCGTCGCGCGCGGTCTGCCCGGCGATGAATAGCACCCGGCCGCCGGCGGGGGCCAGCAGCCCGTTGTTCCAGCCCCTGGGCGCGCCGAGCTCTTCCGGATTGACGATCGCGAGACGGCTGCTCATCGAGTCTCTCCCGTACAGCACCCGGGTCTCTCCATTGGGCGGATCGGCGTCGCCGCCGTTTGCCAGTGCGACGACCGCCGCCGCCACCTCGCCCGCCGGGATGAGCCGCGTCTGCCCCACCGACGCGAGCGCGGCCGCGAGCGCCTCCTCCGGCGTGCGGCCGGTCTTGGCGACGATCCGCGCGACGGTCTCCGCCGTCATCTCCGTATCCACGAACCCGGGGCACACCGCGTTCACAGTCACGCCGCTCCCCGCGACTTCCGCCGCCGCGGCCCGGGTGAGCCCGACCAGCGCGTGCTTGGCCGCGGTGTAGGCTGCCAGATACTTGCCCCCGCTCAGTCCCGCCGTGGACGCCACGTTCACGACCCGCCCCCAGTGCCGCTCGAGCATGCCGGGAAGAAAAGCGCGGGTGCAGAGGAACGCGCCCGTCGCGTTCACGGCCATGAGCCGGTTCCACTCCTCGAGGGTCGTGCGCGCGATGGGCATGGATCCCGCCGCGCCCGCGTTGTTGACCAGCACCGCTACCGTGCCGAGCGCCGCGGCCTCGTCGGCCAGCGCGCGGACGCCGGCTTCGTCGGTCACGTCGCACACCACGGCCCTGGCTCGATGCCCGCGCGCCGCGAGCTCGGCGACCTGGCGTTCGATCTGGTCCCGGCTCCGGGCCGCCAGCACGACGCCGAGCCCCGCGTCGGCCAGCGCCCGCGCGGTGGCCGCACCGATCCCGCGGCCCGCGCCGGTGACGACCGCCACGCGATCGGCGGCCGGGCTCATGTTTGCGCTCGGGTGCCGGTCAGGCGCTCGGCAACGCCACTCATGTTGCCTCTCCGGTGCGAGCTGCGAGCTCGGCCCGGACCGCGTCGTCGAGAATCTCGCCGAGGATCTCGATCGTCGCGCGGCCCTCCTCGGCGCTCGCCTCCGCGGGAAATCCGAAATAGGCCCGCGGCCCGCCCGCCTCCTCGAAGGTCCGCTTGCCGTCGCGGATGGCCCGCGAGAGCGACGCCGGGTTCGGCGCGAGCGACGCGCGGGCGCTCTCCCGCACCAGCTCGGGCCGCTCGGCCAGCACGATCGAGGTCTCGAATCTTCCCGCGTGGCAGGCGCCGCTCCGGAACTCGTCGCCCAGCCGGAGCGCCCATGGCTTCGACGCCAGAATCGGAAACGCCACCGCCAGCTCGAGCTCGCGCCGGACCGCGCTCGCGGCGGCGTCGAGCGAGGCGAGGTGTGCCGGATCGAGGTGCGCGTTCGCGATCGCGAGCACCGTGAAGCCCTGCCGCGCGAGCCCGCCGGCGATGTCCACGACCGTCGCCGTCACCGTCTCGGGCCGGATGGAGAGCGTCCCCGCGAAGCCCTGCGCGAACGACGCCGCGGTGTAGCTGAGCGCCGGCAGCACGATCGCGCTCGTGCCCCGCGCGTCGAGCCGAGCAGCACCCGCGCGGGCCATCGCCCCGGCAATGATCACGTCGGTCTCGAGCGGCAGGTGCGGCCCGTGCGCCTCGACCGCGCCGACGGGGAGGATGGCGGCCGAGCCCGGGCCCGCGGCCCGCGCCTCCTCCCAGGTCATTGCGGCAAGCGTCTGCACGGTTATTGTGTCCTCACGACCATGGCCCACCTCAACATCGCCGACTTCTTCCTGGATGACCGGGTGCGCGAAGGCCGGGGAGACCGGACCGCGCTGCATACCGATGCCGGACGGTCGAGCTACCATGAGGTGCAGGCGCTGGCCAATCGCTATGCCAACGTGCTCAGCTCGGCGGGGGTGCTGCCCGAACAGCGGGTGATCGTCGCGCTGCCTGACGGACCGGACTACGTGGCGGCGCTGTTCGGCATCCTGAAGATCGGCGCCGTCGTGGTGATGGTCAACCCGGAGCTCAAGCCCGACGCGATCCAGTATTTCTTCGAGTACAGCCGCGCCGCCGCGGCCCTGGTGGACGCGAGACACGCCGAGACCTTTCGCGCGGCGGCCAGCCGAGCGGCGCACGCGCCGGTGCTGCTGCTGGTGGGCGACGGCGAGTGGCGCGCGCGGGTGGACGCGGCGCCGGCGGTCTGGCGGAACTTCCCGACCCACCCCGACGACCCCGCCATCTGGCTCTTCTCCGGCGGCACCACCGGCCAGCCCAAGGCCGCGGTGCAGCCGCACCGCTCGTACAGGAACACCGCGCAGTGCTACGCGGCGCGGATCCTGTGCTACACCGAGAACGACGTCACGCTCTCGGTGCCGAAACTGTACTTCGGCTACGCGACCGGCTCGAACCTCCTGTTCCCGTTCGCCGCCGGCGCCTCGAGCGTGCTGTTCGACGACCGCTGCACCGCGGACGCGATCTTCCAGCGCGTGGCTCGCTTCCGGCCGACCATCCTGGTCGCGGTGCCGACCATGATCAATCAGATGGTGAGCCATCCCGACGCCGCTCGCCAGGATTTCTCCTGCCTGCGGCTCGCGACCTCGGCGGGCGAGGGCCTGCCGGAGGAGCTGCACGCCCGGTGGGACGGGTGCTTCGGCGTGCCGCTGCTCGACGGCCTCGGCACCGCGGAGATGTGGCACATCTTCCTCTCGAACCGCCCGGGCCGGGTGCGCCGCGGCACGCTGGGCGAGGTCGTGCCCGGCTTCGAGGTCAGGGTGATGGACGAGGAGGGCAGGGAAGTCCCCGACGGGACGATGGGGCACCTCTGGGTCCGCGGCGGCTCGCGCGCGCTGGGCTACTGGCAGCACCTCGACAAGACCCAGCATTGCTTCCGGGGCGAGTGGGTGGTGACGGGCGACCTGGTCCGCCGTGACGCCGACGGCTACTACACCTACGGCGGCCGGGCAGACGAGATGCTCAAGGTCTCGGGCAAGTGGCTCTCGGCGACCGAGCTCGAGAGCTGCCTCCTGCTTCACCCGGAGATCGCCCAGGTCGCCGTCGTGGGTGTGTCCGACCCGAACGGCCTCGTCAAGCCGCATGCGTACGTCGTCGCCCGCCACCACCGCGGCGACGATCTGGCGGAGGAGCTCAAGGCCTTCGTCCGCGACCGCCTGGAACCGTACAAGTGTCCCCGCGAGGTCATCTTCGTGGACTCGCTCCCGACCACGCACCTGGGCAAGGTCGACCGCGGCCGACTTCGGACAGGCGGCTAGAGGGGTTCGCTGCGGAGCGGGAGGCGGTGGACAGCACACCGGTGGAGTTCGTGGTGCTGAGGTTCACCACGGAACCACGGAAAACACGGACAAGGGCCACGGAAACGGCTCTTGGTCAACGGCACACCGGCGAAGTTCGATTCCTGGTCAAAAGCAACCACGGAGGCATGGAGGACACGGAGGGCCCTGGGAAACGGAGCACATCGGGGCACGGAGCGACCACCACCAACTTGATGTTGTCCGGGTCCGAGGTGCCCTCCGTTCGCAGGCGCCCTCCGTGCTCTCCGTGGCTGTTTTCCGTGCCCTCCGCGGTCGCTTTTTCCTCAGGCCCCGAACCCCACCGGTGTGCCGTTCACCCACAAGCCGTTTCCGTGGCCGTTGTCCGTGTTTTCCGTGGTTCCGTGGTGAACAGAGGATCGAGATCCATGCCCGCACCCGATTCGAAAGCGCTCCAGCACGCCGCCGCCGCCGAGCGCCAAGCCGCGGAGGTCGACGGCGTCACGCCGGCCACCGCCGTGCGCCCGGTGGACGTCGCGGGTGTGGTCGGCGCGGGGACGATGGGCGCGGGGATCGCCGTGGCGCTGCTCGATGCCGGCATTCCGGTGCGGCTGGTCGAGGTCGATCAGGCGGCGCTCCACCGCGGGGTCGCGCGGATCGCCGGCATCTACGACGCGCAGGTGAAGAAAGGCAAGCTCGACGCCGACGAGCGGGACCGCCGGCTGGCGCGGCTCCAGCCGACCCTCGCCTTCGACGAGCTCCGCGACGCGGACCTGGTCATCGAAGCCGTGTTCGAGTCGCTCGACGTCAAGCGACGGGTGTTCGAGACGCTCGACCGGGCGATGAAGCCCGGCGCCATCCTCGCGAGCAACACGTCCACGCTCGACCTCGACGCGCTGGCCGCATTCACCGGCCGCCCGTCGGACGTGGTCGGCCTCCATTTCTTCAGCCCAGCGAACGTGATGCGGTTGCTCGAGGTCGTGCGCGGCCGAGCGACGTCGCCCGAGGTGCTGGCGACGGCACTCGCGCTCGCCCGCTCGCTCGGCAAGGTGGCGGTGGTCGCGGGCGTGTGCGACGGCTTCATCGGCAACCGGATGTTCGAGGGCTACATGAAGCAGGCGTGCTACCTGGTCGAGGAGGGGGCGACGCCCGAGCAGGTGGACCGCGCGATCGAGGCGTTCGGGTTCGCGATGGGGCCATGCCGCGTCGCGGACCTGGTGGGACACGACGTGAGCTTCGCGATCCGCGAGCGCCGCCGCGCGGAGCGCCCCGGGTACCGCTACTCCACGCTTCCGGACGAGCTGGTCCGGCGGGGGCGGCTGGGCCAGAAGAGTGCCGGCGGCTGGTACGACTACCCCGAGGGACCGCGGCACCAGGTCCCGTCGTCCGCGGTCGACGAGCTGATCCGGGAGCACCGCGCGGCGATCGGGCTCGCGCCACGCCGGATCGACGACGAGGAGATCGTGGACCGTCTGGTCTACGCGCTGACCAACGAGGGCGCGCGGCTGTTGGAGCAGGGCATCGCCGCCCGCGCCGGCGACATCGACGTCGTCTACCTCACGGGCTACGGCTTCCCCCGCGCGCGCGGCGGCCCGATGTACCACGCCGATCAGATCGGGCTGCCCGTGGTTCTCCGCCGCGTGCGCGAGTTCGCCCGCAACCCGCACGGCGACCCGGCGTTCTGGACCTCAGCGCCACTGCTCGAGCGGCTGGCGGCGTCGGGCGGGAGGTTCTGCCGGGGGTCGTGACCGGTGGGGTTCGTGGTCCGCGACAGTTCACCACGGAACCACGGAAAACACGGACAACGGCCACGGAAAACTGCTAGTGGTGTGACAGCACACCAGTGGAACTCGGGACCGATGGAAAAAGCGAACCACGGAGGCACGGAGGGCACGGAGACGGCCACGGAAAGCTTGAGGTCAACCGCACACCACCGAGGTCCCGTCGGTTCTCCGTGGCCGTCCTCCGTGCCCTCCGTGCCTCCGTGGTTCGCTTGTTCACCTAGCGACGGAACCCGACCGGTGTGCCGTTGACCAAAGGCTTTTTTCCGTGGCCGTTGTCCGTGTTTTCCGTGGTTCCGTGGTGAACCTCAGCACCCGGATCCCCGCCCCGGTCGTCTCTCACCTGAATCGCCCACCGTCGCCGCGCTTCCGAGCCGCGCCCGGATCGCCTCGAACACCCCGTACCACATCTCCCGCGTCAGCTTCCCGGTGTTGGTGTTCTGCCGGCTCGGGTGAAACGACGTGACCAGCGTCATCCCGTCCGGCAGCGCCGCCTCGAGCCCGTGCCCGAACGGCGGCCGGTCGCTCGGCGGCAGGCGGTCCCACCAGCCGCTCGCGCGGAGCCATGCCTCCCACCCGATCCGGCCGAGCGCGAGCACGACCCGCACGTTGGCGAGCAGCGTGAGCTCCGCTTCGAGATAGGGCCGGCACAGCGCCAGCTCCTCGCGGGTCGGCTTGTTGTCCGGCGGTGCGCAGTGCGCGGCGGCGGTGATCCGGCAGTCGGTGAGCACGAGCCCGTCACCGCGCCGGAGCGCGTTGGGCCGGCTGGCCCAGCCATACCGGTGCAGCGCCTCGAACAGCCAGCTCCCGCTCGAGTCGCCGGTAAACAACTGCCCGGTCCGGTTCGCCCCGTGCGCCGCCGGCGCCAGCCCGACGATGAGCAGCCGCGCCGCCGGATCGCCGAGACTCGGCACCGGCCGCGCCCAGTATTCCTCCCCGGCAAACTCCCGCTTCCGCACCCGCCCGATCTCGATGCAATGCGCCCGGAGCCGCGCACACCGCTCGCAGGCGACGATGGACACGGCGAGGGATTCGAGTGAAGCGGGTCTGGTGGATGCAACGGGATGGATCACTGCCATTGGACCAAAGCTAAGCGGAAAGCGAACCGACCGGTGCCGCGCTCAGGAAACCGACCGCGTGTGAGGATGCGTCGCGCGCAATGGCCGGCCCCGCCGACTGCCGAGAGCCCCGCGCAATGTCGAGCGGCCGCGACGAGCCGTCCGACCAGCGGCGGACCGGGCGCCCGGGCGCCGAAGGTGAGCGGAGCGTGGTGCGGGCAACGGCCGGGGTACGAGGGCGGTGGGCCGCAGCCCCTGCGGCGTGGTCGGCCCGCCGCCCTCGTTCCCCGGCCATTGCCCGCCGTGCACCGTCGCCCAAAACCTTGTTCCGGCCCGCCGTCCGCCGCTAGTCGGGCAGCCGGAGCAGCAGCCGCTCGCGGCTGTGCGGCTTCGCCGCGACCACCTGCGCGAAGATGAGCACCAGCGTCTGCCGCAAGACCTCGGGATCGCACGCCCGCGGCACCGACCCGCGCACCTCGACCGTCGTATCGGCCGTCGCGAGGTACCACGCCCCGCTCCGCGCCCCGACCAGCATCCCCGCCAGCAGCCCCGGCGCCGACGCGCACCAGCCGAGCACGCGCACCCGCTTGCCGACCAGCGTATCCACCGCGACGATGTCGGCCAGCCCCACGATCGGCGCCTGGCTCGCGCGAAGCGCGATGTTCTCCAGCGGGCTCGCCGGCGCCGGCCGGGGCGACGCGGCGCAGGACGCGCCGCTGATGATGGTGGCCGCCGCCAGGCCGAGGCGGCACGACAGGCGTCGAGGGGGACGTCGCCAGCTCAGCTGACGCGCCTCGTCTTCCTCTTCATGAAATCCATGAGGATGAACTGCCCCAGCGTCATGGTGTTCGTGAAGTACGCCTTCCCCTTGCAGATGGACGCCACCTGCTTCACGAACTCGACCAGGCTCCGGTCGCGCGCCAGCATGAACGTGTTGATCATGATCCCGCTGCGGCGGCAGTTGGCGACCTCGCGGTAGGTCGCGGCCAGGATCTGCGGATCGAGGCCCATCGAGTTCACGTAGATCCGCCCGTCGGCCATCGTGAGCGCCGACGGCTTGCCGTCGGTGATCATGATGATCTGCCGCATGTCCTTCTTCTGCGCCAGCAGGATCCGCCGGGCGAGCTTGAGCCCCTCCGCCGTGTTCGTGTGGTACGGCCCCACCTGCGCCGTCGCGAGCGCGCTGAGCGGGATCTCCTCGGCGGAGTCGTGGAACAGCACGACGCGGAGGCTGTCGCCCGGGAACTGGGTGCGGATGAGATGGGTGAGCGCGAGGGCGACCTTCTTGGCCGGCGTGAACCGGTCCTCGCCGTACAGGATCATCGAGTGCGAGCAGTCGAGCATCAGCACCGTCGCGGAGCTCGAGCGATACTCGCTCTGGCTCACCATCAGGTCCTGGTACTCGATGTTGAGCGGCACGCCGAGCCCCTCGCGGGCGATCGCGTTGGTGAGCGTCGCCGGCACGTCGAGGTTGAGCACGTCGCCGAACTCGTACGGCTTGCTCACCCCCTCCGCCTCGACCCCGGTGGCAAGATACGGCGTGTCGTGCGCCCCGAAGCTCGACTTGCCCACGCTGCCGAGCAGGTTCTTGAGCGTCTTGTAGCCGAGAAAGTCGATCCCCTTCTCGGTCAGGTTGAACTGCACCTGCTGCGCCGCGGAGCGCGCCTGGCCGCCGGGCCCGAACATGCTCTGGTAGCCCTGCGGCACCTGCGGCGCCTGAGTGACGTTGAGGTAGCCCTCGTCGATCAGCCGCTGGACGATCTTGTCGAGCAGCTCGCCGAGCTGACCCTCGATCTGCTTGTCGGTGGCCGCGTCGCCGGTGGACTCGCCGCGTAGGACCTTGAGCATGTCCGGCGTGAGCTGCCCGGAATCGATCAGGGCCTGCAGGATCGCCTGCCGGAGCGCGTCCATCGAGCGCTCCCCGTCGGGCGCGTCGTCGTGCCAGAACGAGGGCGACCCGCCCGCGAAGCCGCTCTGGAGCAGAAAGTCGGTGAGCTGGTCCAGCAGCCCCTGCAGATTGACCGCGTCGGCCAGCTCGGGGTGGTATTTGCTGTAGGTGGTGAAGCGCATGCGATTCGGTGCCTCCTTGAGAATGCATAACGCCGGTGGGGAGAGGAGGTAAGAGGCGGGCGGACAGACGGTCAGACGGTCAGACGGTCGGGCGACGGCCTGGTACGCTCGCAGGGGTTCGGGTTGAGCGGCCGGCGGCGCCGTCCCGGAGCTGGGTGCGAGCGACCCTCGGCTCGCGCGCTCGCCCCCCAAGCGCTGGCTCGCGCCCATGCCCGCGATGCCACACGCGACCGTATTAGCTTCTGGCCGTGCCCCCGGCCGCTTTCTCCGCGCTGCGCCACCGGAACTTCCGGCTCTTCATCATCGGCCAGTTCGTCTCCCTCTGCGGCACCTGGATCCAGACGGTCGCGCAGGGCTGGCTGGTCCTCCACCTCACCGACTCCGCGTTCCAGGTCGGTCTGGTCACTACGCTGGGCACGCTGCCGATCCTCTGCTTCACCCTCTATGGCGGCGTGGTCGCCGACCGGGTCAACAAGCACCGGCTGGTGCTCGTCCTCCAGTCGCTCATGCTGTTCGAAGGGCTCACCCTCGGCATTCTGATCGCGACCGACCGGATCACCGTACACTGGGTGATGGCGCTCGCGGTGTTCTTCGGCTTTCTCGCGGCGTTCGAGGTGCCGACCCGGCAGGCGCTCATCGCCGAGATCGTCGGGCGCGACGACCTGATGAACGCCATCGCGCTCAACTCGAGCGCGTTCAACGTGGCGCGCGTGGTCGGCCCGGCGATCGCCGGCGCGCTCATCGCCACCGTCGGACTCGCCGCCTGCTACTTCGTGAACGCCGCAAGCTATCTCGCCGTGATCGCGGGCCTCGTCGCGATGAAGGTCGAGGAGCGCCCGGCGGCCGCGCACGCGGCGGCGCTGGACGCCATGCGCGAGGGGTTCGGCTACGTGTTCGGCAACCGCTGGCCCCGCGCCGTGGTCACCATCATCGCGACCTTCGCGGTGTTCGGCTTCTCGTTCATGACCATGATGCCGGTGTTCGCCCGCGACGCGCTCGGCCTCGACGCGACCGGCTACGGCGCGATCGTCTCCGCCGTCGGGGTCGGCGCCGCCGTCGCCGCGCTGTTCATGGCGGGGCTCGGCGGCAGGACGCAGCGCGCCCGGCTGGTGCTGGGATCGGGCGTGCTGTTCGGCATCGTGCTCACCGCCGCCGCGATGGCGCCGGGGTTCTGGTCGGCCATGCTGCTGTTCGCCGTGGCCGGCTGCCTCATGGCGCTCAACGGCATCGCGGCGAACACCATGCTCCAGGTCCAGGCCCCCGACCACCTGCGCGGCCGGGTGATGGGCTTCTACTCCTTCGTCGTGCTTGGCATGGCCCCGTTCGGCTCGCTCGAGGCCGGCTGGGTCGCCGAGCATTTCGGCGTTCGCCTCGCGGTGGGCGCCGGCGGCGTGGTGTGCCTGCTCGTGGCGGGGTCCGTGTCGTGGCGGATGCGGAGGACGAGGGGGACGGGGGCCAGGGCGCGGATCTGGAGGACCGTCGGAGAAGGCGGGCAGGCGGACGGACGGTCAGACGGTCAGACGGTCGGACGGTCAGACGGTCGGACGGTCAGATAAGCCCGCAGGCCCGCAAGCGTCACGACAGGTACTCTGACCGTCTGACCGTCTGACCGACCGTCCGACCGACCGTCCGACCGACCGTCTGCCTGATCCTCCCCCTTTCGTCATCTCCGGACGCCCCGCATCTTGCCCCCATGCTCATCACCATCTCGCGCCAGTTCGGCGCCGGCGGCTCCGACATCGCGCGACGGGTGGCCGCCGCGCTCGGCTGGCGCGTGGTGGACAACGATCTGGTGGAGGAGGTCGCGGCGCGGGCGGGGCTCCCGCCGGAGCGCGTGGCCGAGCGGGAGGAGCGGGTGTCCACCTTCGTTGAGCGGCTGGCGCGGACCCTCGCCGCGGCCTCGCCCGAGGTCTTCCCGCCGCCCGCCTCGGCGGGCGAGGTTGTGGACGTCCCCGAGGCCGACCTGGTGAAGATCACCGAGACCGTGGTCGCCGAGATCGCGGCGCAGGGCAGGGTGGTGTTCGTGGGACGCGCGGCGCCGGCAGTCCTCTCCCGCGAGGCCGACGCGCTGCATGTGAAGCTGGTCGCCCCACGCGCCTTTCGCATTCAGGTCGCCACCGAGCGTCTCGGCTGCCGCCCGGACAAGGCCGCCTCGGTCCTGACCAACACCGACAAGATGCGCGCCCGCTACCTCCGCGAGTACTACCGGCGCGACTGGGAAGACCCGCTCAACTTCCATCTCGTCATCAATACCGGCGCGGTCGGGTTCGACGGCGCTGCGGAGGTGATTGTCGCGCGGGCGAGGGCGTTGGGGTGGTGAGGAGGACGGTCGGACGGCAGAGGTCAGACGGTCGGACGGTCAGACGGTCGGACGGTCGGACGGTCGGATGAGCGGCCAGGGGTTTAGGCGGTCAGGCCAGGTACTCTGACCGTCTGACCGTCCGACCGTCTGACCCTCTGAGCGTCTTCCACCCACTCGCCTTCGACATGCCCTAGCCCGCCGGACGCGCGACGTGCGCGCGCCGCAGGCGGGTCAGCCGAACGAGATGCCTCCCTTGCCATAGCCCGGCTCCCTCCGCTCGGGCTTCATGCGCGTATACCCGAGCTCCTCGGAGCGGCTGATCCGCTTCTGCGCCGCGAGCCCCTCGAGCACGAGCTCGCACGCGGCCACCGCGCGCGCATGATCGGACCTGGGCGACAGCCCGAACTCGCTCACCGTGTCCACCAGCGTCGGCACCACGCTGAAGCCCTTGAAGCAGAGCTCCGCCTTCTCGTCGCCGGGGACCTTGAGGGCGCCGCCCTGGTCGAACCAGGCGACGATCCGCCCGAGGTCGGCCCCGCCCATCCGGTCCTCCAGCACCTTGCCGGACGCGCGGCGGATCAGCTCGCGCGCGATCGTGTCGCCGCCCTGCAGCTCGCCCTCGTACTCCAGCTCGAGCTTGCCGGTGATCGAGGGCACCGCGGCGTACACGTCGCTCACGCGCGGCACGACCCGATCCTCGTTCAGCATCGTCGCCCGCCGCTCCGCGTTCGACACCGCGTTCTCGAGCACGCTGATCGGGAGCCGCTGGCTCACGCCCGAGCGCTTGTCCACCCGCTTGTCCTCGCGCGCCTCGAACGCCACGCGCTCGATCACCTCGAGCACGAAGTCGGGGATGTCGAGCGCCCGGCCGCCGCGACGGACCCACGCCTCCTGCGCCGTGATCTCCATGCCGAGCGCCACGGTGCGCGGGTAGTGGGTGATGACCTCGGAGCCGATCCGGTCCTTGAGCGGCGTGATGATCTTGCCGCGCGCGGTGTAGTCCTCGGGGTTCGCGGTGAACGCGAGCAGCACGTCGAGCGGCAGCCGCACCGGGTAGCCTTTGATCTGGACGTCGCCCTCCTGCATGATGTTGAACAGGCCGACCTGCACCTTGCCGCTGAGGTCGGGCAGCTCGTTGATGGCGAAGATGCCGCGGTTGGCGCGCGGCAGCAGCCCGAAGTGCATGGTGAGCTCATCGCTCAGCAGGTGGCCCCCGCGCGCGGCCTTGATCGGGTCCACGTCGCCGATCAGGTCGGCGATGGTGACGTCGGGCGTCGCCAGCTTCTCGACGTAGCGCTGGTCGCGGCGGAGCCAGGCGATCGGCGTCGCGTCGCCGCACTCCTCCAGGCGCTCGCGGGCGAACTTGGAGATCGGCGCGAACGGGTCGTCGTTCACCTCGCTGCCGGCGACGATCGGGATCCGCTCGTCCAGCAGCCCGGCCAGCTCGCGCAGGAGGCGGCTCTTGGCCTGGCCGCGGAGGCCGAGCAGGATGAAGTGGTGCCGGGCGAGGAGCGCGTTCACGATCTGGGGCAGGATCGTGTCCTCGTAGCCGACGATCCCGGGAAAGAGCGGGCCGCCGGCCGCGAGGCGGGCGAGGAGGTTGGCGCGGATCTCGTCGCGCACGGGCCGGCTCCGGAGGGGCGACTCGGCCCAGGGGCTGTTCTTGAGGTCACCAAGCGTGCGTGGCAAAGTCATGTCGGTCGCTGCTCGAATGCGTAAGAAGGTCGGGCGCCCGGCGGATTGCCGGGCTGACCCTGTTTGGCAAAGTTATACTCGACCGCCGGTTAGCGCGGGGGGCGTCCGGACGGACGCGTCAACCCCGCTTGACAAACGCCTCGCCGCGCTTAGGTTCGGCGCCGTACCTATCGGCGACGGTGCTGCTCGAGGCGGGCGGAGTTCCAAACCCCTAGCATATCTGGAGCGCGACGATGAAGAAGATCCTGATGGTGGCTGCCGTGGTGGCGATCGCCGCCTGCGGCCCGAAGCGGAGCGAGACGCCTGCCGCGGATACCGCCGCGATGGCCCCCGCCGCGACCGACACCGGCATGGGCGGCATGTCTCACGACAGCACCGCGATGTCGTCCGATTCCACGATGGCGCGGGACACGACGGCGAAGTAAGCCGAGCGGCTCGCTTGCGGAACGGCCCCGGAGAGATCCGGGGCCTTTTTGTGGGCGGACGGGCGCGCAGGCCTCTGCTCTTCACCCCGAGCGCAGCGAGGGACCTTGCCCGGAGCAGCTCGAAACATTCCGGGCGAGATCCCTCGCTGCGCCCGGGATGAAAAGACGCGTAAGATGAAAAGGCGCGTCAGGCGAAGCGCAGCGCGATCCGCCAGCCTGCCCGCCAGCCTGCCCGCCCGCCTGCTCGCCCGCCTATCCGCCCGACCGCCCGTCTACGCATCCAGCTCCTCTGCCCCGAACGGCAACCCCACCACCGTCGCATCCCGTCCGCCCGCGACGACCGTCTCGCCCGGCTCCACTTCCCGCCGCACCACGGCGAGTCCCAGCACCCGGTCCTCCAGCGTGAGCGTCGAGCGGACGCTGCCGACT
Source organism: Gemmatimonadales bacterium (assembly GCA_025928645.1). Taxonomy (GTDB): domain Bacteria; phylum Gemmatimonadota; class Gemmatimonadetes; order Gemmatimonadales; family GWC2-71-9; genus CAVVWJ01. The sequence goes on along the minus strand of JAICJD010000057.1, from coordinate 8,552 downwards.
TCCTTCTCGCCCAGCACGATCACCCGGCCCTCGAGCGGCTCGCTGTCCGCCCAGCGCAGGCCGCGGAGCTCGCGGTTGGTGTGGCCGCGGAAGTGGACCCGGGCGACGGTCTCCTGCCCGAGGTAGCACCCCTTGGTGTACGACACGCCGCCGATCTCGTCGTAGCGCACCTCCTGCGGCAGCGTGCGCTCGTCGATCTCGGCGCCGAGCGCGGGCCAGCCGGAGAGCACCCGAGCGGCGTGGAGGTCGGCCTCGTCGCCCCGGTGCGCGCCCGCCGCCTCGAGCCGCGTGACCAGCGGCTCGACCGCCGGCGTGAGCCCGACCACGAGCGCCACGAACGGGGCCGACTCCGGCGCGAGCGCGACGCTCACCGGGCTCAGCTCGCCGCCGACCGACACCACGCGGCCCGCCGACTCGGGCGAGCCCACGCCCGACTTGGCCAGGGCCTGGAACGCGTGCGCGCCGAGCAGCCACGCGACCGTCGCCTGGCCGGTGAGATCGGTCGCGCGCGCGAGCCTCGGGGGGAGCTGGCGGGTGAACAGCTCGAGCGCCGCCGCGCGGCCCGACTCCGGCATGACGAGCGTGAACGTGTCGCCCTGCCGGAGGACCCACGCGTCCACCACGATCATGCCCTTGGGCGTGAGCAGCGCGCCGTACACCAGGCTGCCGTCGCCCGGCCGCTCGAGGTCGTTGGTGAGGAGCCCCTGGAGGCAGGTGAGCGCGCCCGGCCCCACGACCCGGACCACGGTCGGGGTCGACACCACCGCGGTCGCGCCGTGACGAACGCGGTCGAGTCGCGCGCGGTCGAACCGGAGATCCACCTCAGGCATGCGCGCCTTCGCGCCGCTCAGGGTGATGCCGGGAGGAGGCCCAGAGCTCGGCCGGGGTATGGCCCTCGAAGTCGCGCCAGACCAGGTCGGCCGCGGCGCACTCGCCCGCGCCGTGCGAGGTGGCGACCATGGCGCAGCGCAGCCCCGCGGCGCGCGCCGCCGCGAGTCCGGGCAGCGAGTCCTCGATCACCACGCAGCGCGACGGCTCGAGCGCCAGCGCGGCGCGCGCCCGGTTGTAGCCCTGCGGGTCGGGCTTGCACGCGCTCACGTCCTCCGCGGCCACGATCTCGGCGAAGTGTGCGCGGAGGCCGGCGAGGCCGAGCACCAGCTCGACCTCGCGCCGGAGCGCGCCGCTCACGATGGCGAGCCGGAGCCCGTCCGCGGCCGCCTGCCCGATGAAGGCGCCGGCGCCGGGCACGAGCCGCATCGCCTCGCGCACCGCGCGGGCGTAGTGCGCGTGCTTCCGCTCGATCGCCTCGTGCAGGGCGGCCTCGTCGGTCGCGCGGCCCATGCGCGCGAACGAGAAGCGGAAACACTCGCGGTCATCGAAGCCGAGGTAGTCGCGGTAGTAGGTGTCGCGGTCGAGCGGGTAGCCGTAGTCCGCCAGCGTGGCGACGAGCGCGTCGCAGTGCTGCGGCTCGTCGTCCACGATGACGCCGTTGAAATCGAACAGGATGGCTGCCGTCATGCGGGAAGGAATAACGGGGAAGATCAGGGAGGGTAAGAGCCGCACGGGCTGACGGCGGCCAGGTGTGTGGCGCCGCGGCCCGAGCACGTCACCGGCGCCGGTCGATATCATTCTTCCTCGCGTTCCAGGGAGGTCACGCGTGTCGCTTCGCCGACTGTCGGCCGGCAGTTGCGGCCTGCTCCTCGTCGCCGCCTCCGCCTCGTGCTCGGACGGCAGCGGACCCACGCTCGAGCCCGACACCTTCAGCGTCACCCTCGGCGGCGCGCGGGCCGAGAGCCTGTCCGGCGCCCCGAACGCCAGCGTGATCTTCACCGAGGCATCCGGAGCGCTCTTCGCTGTTCGGATGATCGATCAGAAGGGGCCGGTGCTGCACGTGCTCGTCGTCCAGTGCCCGGGGTCGACGCCGCCCGCGCCCGCGACCTACCCGCTCACCCCCGGCGCGGATTGCCAGGCAGGATACTCCCGCTTCGGGCCCGGTGCGTCGCCGGGAAGCACCGAGAGCGAGCAGGCCGACGTCACCGAAGGTGCCCTGACCGTCACCCGCGCGTCGGGCGACGAGCTGGAAGGGGCCTTCCATTTCAGCGGGTCGCTGCTGAAAGACGGCGCGGTCACCGGTGCCCTGACGGCGCGCGGCTCGTTCCGGGCGCCCATCGGCCCCTGACGGCAAGAGGCGACTCCGCTTCGAGCATTCGCTTCGGGTATGACACCAGGCCATGGCCTGCACGCCCGGTCGGGACGCACGAACGGCGTGCGGCTCTGGAAGGTGACGGAGGCGCAGGGCAGCGGGGATTAGATTGCGGGGATCCTGAGCGGGAGACGCGGTGCGGGCGACGTACGCTGCGGTCTTGTGCGCGATCCTGGGCCTCCGAGCGGCGGCGATGCCGGCGGTCGGCGCCCCCCCGACCGGTCGTGCGGCCCGGGGCGAGCAGGATCGGGACACGGCCGTCCGCACTGACCTCGCCCGCGCCCGCAACGAGCCCGAACGCTCGGTTCAGGTGCAGATGCGGAACGTCGCGTTCCACGTGGACAGCACCATCGTGCTCGACCTGCAGTACGCCCGCGGCCGGCTCCGGCGCGCCTCGCCCGAGCACCCGCCGTATCTCGACGACAAGCGCTCGTTCGTGCTCGAGCTCGACACGGCGCGGATCGGTGTCTCCGGGCCGGCCCTGAGCCAGCTGCTCAACCGCTACACCTTCGCGTATCCGGGCTCACCGCTCAAATCGCTCACCGTCACGGTCGAGCACGGGCGCATCCGCCAGCGAGGGCGGATGCGCGGGATCTCGTTCGACGTCCTGGGCGACCTGTCGCTCACGCCCGAGGGCGACCTGCGCCTGCACCCGACGACGATCAAGGCCGTTGGCCTCAAGGTCGGCGGCCTGATGAAGTTCTTCGGACTCCACCTGCAGAAGCTGGTGAACACCGACCGGGCGAAGGGCGTGAGGATCCAGCGGGACGATTTTCTCCTGTCGCCGACGAAGCTGCTGCCGCCGCCGAGCGTCGAGGGCAAGGTCGGAAGGGTCGAGGTGAACGACAGCGAGATCGTGCAGATCTTCGAGCCGCCCGCGGGAAAGAAGGTCGAGCCCCTCACCCCGCCACTGCCGAAGGCGGATCACTACATGTTCTTCCGGGGCGGCGTGCTCCGGTTCGGCAAGCTCACCATGGACGACACCGACCTCATGATCGAGGACGCCGACCCGCGCGACCCGTTCGACTTCTGGCTGGACCGCTACAACGAGCAGCTCGTCGCGGGGACGTCACGGAACACGAAGGACCACGGGCTGATCGTCGAGATGCCGGACTTCGGGAAGGTCGGACAGAGAGGCGGGCGGGTGAGCAGGTAGCGGTCGGACGGTCGGACGGTCGGACGGTCGGCGCAGTCGGACGATCAGCGCGCCTGTCATTCCGACCCCGAGCGAAGCGATGGGGAGGGAGCTTCTCCGCGCCGCTCGAGCCATTCCCGGGCAAGATCCCTGGGTCGCTGGCGCTCCCGCGGGATGACAGTATACCGCGCCGACCGTCTGACCGTCTGACCGTCTGCCTTACCCATAAATCTTCGCTCGCCGATAGCTCTCATCCAACAGCTCCACCGGATGCACCACCCGAATCGCCAGCCCCGCGGCCCGGAGCCCCGCGCCGATCTGCATCAGGCAGCCGGGGTTCCCGGTGGCGACGACGTCCGGGCGGGGGTCGGCCTGGGCGAAGCTCTGGATCTTGAGGTCGAGCACCGCGCGGGCCATGTCGGGGCGCAGCACGGAGTAGATCCCAGCGCTGCCGCAGCACTTGTCGGAGCTGGGGAGCAGGCGCAGGCGAAGCCCCGGCACGGCCCCGAGCACGGCGAGCGGCGCGGCGTGCACCCGCTGCGCGTGCTGCAGGTGGCAGGGCGCGTCGTACGCGACCTCGAGCGGGAGCTCGCCGCCGGGCCGCGGCCCGCGATCGGCGAGGAGCTCGGACACGTCGCGCACCCGACCGGCGAGCTCGGTGGCGGCCTCCGTGCCGAGCAGGTGGCCGTACGCCTTGAGCAGCGCGCCGCAGCCTGCGCTGTTCACCACGATCCAGTCGGCCGAACCCGCCAGCGCTTCGACGTTGCTCCGCGCGAGCGACTCGGCGGCGGCGCGGTCGCCGGCGTGCTCGTGCAGCGCGCCGCAGCACACCTGGCCCTCGACCTCGACGACGCGGTAGCCGTTGGCCTCGAGCGTGCGCCGGGTGGCGTCGTGCACGTGGCCGAACAGCGTATCCATGACGCAGCCGCGGAACAACGCGACGGTGGGGGCGGCGGCAGCGGCTGACGGCCGAGCCAGGCGCCGACCGGGCGCACCCCCGCGCGCCGTGGCGGGCGCGCTCGCGGCCAGCATTCCCATCCCGAACCCGGCCCTGCCGCCGCCCGCGAGCACTCGCGGCAGCCCGGTGGCCCGAAGCCAGCGCGCCACGGTGAACGCCGGCCGCCACACCCGGTCCCTGCGGAACACGCCCAGCACGGCGGCCGCGAGCGGTGACGGCCCGCGCCTGGCGAAGAGCTGCTCGCGCGCGGTCTGGATGCCGCGCCCGTAGCCTACGCCCGACGGGCAGACCGGCTCGCAGCCCAGGCAGCCGAGGCAGGCGTCGAGGTGCTGAAGCAGAGCGGCGTCGTCGGCGCCGATCTCACCGCGCTCGAGGGCGCGCATGAGCACGATGCGGCCGCGCGGGCTGTCGGACTCGTCGCCCGTAGCCAGGTAGGTGGGGCACGCGGGCAGGCAGAACCCGCAGTGCACGCACGGATCGAGGGACGAGTAGTCGGGTGCGGTCGGCCGCGCCGTCACTCCGCCGCCGCCTCGAGCGCCACCTGCAGGCACTGCCCCGGATCGAACGTGTCGCGCAGGCGGCCGACGAGCTGGCCCACACCTTCGCGGTACGCACCGAAGTGGCCCAGCGCTCGGCGCACGGCCCAGGGCGCGCGCTCGAGCGTCATGGGGATTTCCCGCGCGGCGGCCGCGCGGCGCACGGCTCGGAGCCGCTCGACCGTGGCGTCGCCGGTCCAGCGGATCATGCCCGCGCCCGGGCCCGCGGAGAGGAGGCCCTCGTCCAGGTCGTGCGCGAGCAGGTCGATGGTATCGTCCACGCCGTCGCCCAGCACACCGAGCCGAAGCGTGATGGGCCCGCCCTGGCTGCCGCGCGCGACCAGGCCCCAGAACGCGGCCGTGCGGTCCGCCGGCAGCGGCTGCCACGCCAGGTTGCCGACCGGCGCGAGGCGGCGCACATCTCCCTGGACCGCCGCGTCGGTGCCGAGGAAGCGGACCGCGAGCACCCAGTCGGCCTCCGCCGCGAGCGCGGGCGAGAGCAGCTCGAGCGCGGCCGGCACCAGCTCCGCCGACGCCACGTCTCGCGCGGCGAGCGTGAGCGCGTCGCGCGGGCCGCGCGCGATGAGCGTAATGTCGGCGCGGGGGAGCGCGCGGAGCCGGATGTGCGCTTCGGCCACGATGCCGAACCCGCCGAACCCGCCGACCTGGAGCTTGGTCAGGTCGTACCCCGCCACGTTCTTGACCACGCGGCCGCCCGTGGTGACCAGGCGGCCATCGCCCGTGGCCACCGTGCAGCCGAGCACGTGATCTCGCACCGGACCGAACCCGTGGCGGAGCGGGCCCGACGTGGCGGTGGCGATGACGGAGCCCAGGCTGCGCTCGGGCCGACCGGGAGGATCGAGCGCGAGCCACATGCCCTCGTCGGCGAGGCGGCGGCGCAGCGCCTCGAGCGGGGTGCCGGCCTGCACCGTGGCGACGAGGTCGGCGGGGCTCACCGAGACGACCTGGTCGAGCGCGCGCGTGCTGACCGCGAGATCGGCCGGCGCATCGGCCGGGAGCCAGGTGCCGTGGCCCTCGACCCGGATTTTCCAGCCTTCCTCGTGCGCCAGCCGACAAACGAGCGACAGCGCGTCCGCCGAGTCGGGGATGGCGCGCGGCAGGCCGGCCTGGTCCCGCTCGACTCCCGCCGATCCAAGGAGCGCGCGGAGGCGGCCGTGCACGACGTCGCTCATTGGGCGCCTCGGGCCGCGCGCCACTCTCGGCACGCGTGCACGGGGACCACTTTACCGGGGTTCGCCCGCTCGGCGGGATCGAACACCCGCCGCACGGCGCGCATCGCCGCGAGCGTCTCGGGACTGAAGATCCACGGCATGTAGTCGAGCTTGTCGGAGCCGACGCCGTGCTCGCCCGTGATGCTCCCGCCGGCGGCGACGCAGACGGCCATGATCTCGTGGCAGGCGACGTGGACCCGATGCACGAGGTCGGGGTCGCCGCGGTCGAATGAGATGTTGGGGTGCAGGTTGCCGTCGCCCGCGTGGAACACGTTGCTGATGCTGAGCCCGTGACGGTCCCGGATCTCGGCGATGCGGTCCATGATGTCGGGCAACGCCGAGCGGGGGACCACCGCGTCCTGCACCGCCAGATCGGGCGCGATGCGGCCCATCGCGCCGAAGGCCTTCTTCCGCCCCTGCCACAGCCGCGCGCGGTCGGCCGCGCTCGAGGCGCTCCGCACCGAGCGCGCGCCCCGCTCGCACAGAATCGCGCGCACCGTCTCCGACTCGGCCTCGACCGCGTCGGGCTGTCCGTCGAGCTCGACCAGCAGCACGGCCGCGGCGTCGGTGGGATAGCCCGCGGCGTAGATGGACGCCTCCACCGCGGCCACGCAGGCGCGGTCCATCATCTCCATCGCGGCGGGCACGATACCGGTCGCGATGACGCTGGAGACCGCCTCGCTGGCGGCGCGCACGGTGGGGAAATCGGCCAGCAGCGTCCGCACGCTCGCCGGCACCGGCTCGAGCCGCACGGTGATCGCGGTGACGATGCCGAACATGCCCTCGCTGCCGACGAACAGTCCGACCAGGTCCGGTCCCCACGGCTCCCCGTGCGGCGACCCCAGCTCGACGGTCGAGCCGTCGGGCAACACCACCTCGAGCTGCACGATGTGATTGGTCGTCACCCCGTACTTGAGGCAGTGCGGTCCGCCCGCGTTCTCGGCGACATTGCCGCCGACGGTGCAGGCGGCCTGGCTCGACGGGTCGGGCACGTAGTGGAGCCCGAGGGGCGCCACGGCCTCGGACAGCCGCGCGTTGACCACGCCCGGCTGGACCACGGCGCGACGGCGGACCGGATCCACGTGGAGGATGCGGTTCATCCGGGTGAGGGCGATGAGGACCGTTTCCGGATCCGCCACGGCGCCGCCCGAGAGTCCGGTCCCCGCGCCCCGGGCGACGAACGGCGCCCCGGCGAGGTGGAGCAGGCGCACGACTTCGCGCACTTCGCTGCTGCTCGCGGGAATCACGACCACGCCCGGGTACGACTCGCGGGTCGGCAGGCCGTCCATCGCGTAGGTCTTGAGCTCGGCGCGGCGGTGGCGGACCCAGCGCGGCCCGACGATGCGGCCGAGCTCCTCGATCAGCGCGGGAGACATCAGGCGGGCGGCAGGCTCGGCCGGGCGTGGCCGCGGCCGTTGCTGTGGGCGCGGCGGTGGACTACGAGCGCGCGCTCCGCGGCGACGGTGATGGCGGGCAGGACCAGCAGCAGCGCCTCGACCCGCCGCGCGGTGGACCGCTCGACCAGGAGCCGCTGCTTGACCCGGGCGTCCACCTCGATGCCGGCGGCCACGTGGAACGAGAGGGGGACCGGCTCGCCGGGCAGGTCGGGGTCGGGCGGATCCACATCGCTCAGCTCACGGATCAGGCCGGCGTAGCGAACGAAGGTCTCGCGGAGCAGGTCGGCCCGCTCGGGCGGAGGCTCGGTGCCGGGCTCGTCATCGAACGGCTGCACGATCGCGACGTGATAGGGAAGCGCCTCGTCGAGGAGACCGCCCACGACGAAGCGCACGCCGCCGAGTACCACGATGTTCGAGCGCCCGTCGGGTAGCGGCTGGTTCACCCGCACCTCGGCAGTGCAGCCGACCATGCCGGGGTCCGGCGCCTCGCGCTCGCCGCCGGTGGGCGTGATGCCGAAGCGCCGGTCGCCGTCGAGACAGTCGGCCAGCATCTGGCGATAGCGCGGCTCGAAGATGTGAAGCGGGAGCGGCGTGCCGGGGAACAGGACCGCCGAGAGCGGGAACACCGGGAGGCGCATGATGTAATGTAGGCGAAGAGGGCGGAGAAGACGGAGAGGACGGAGAGGACCGGGCGGGGAGGTGTCGGGTGTCGGGTGAGTGGAAGGGTCGGGGGTGAAGGAGAATGTACCTCGGCGCGGAGATGGGGTGGTCGGGTTTCAGGACGGGGGCGCGTTCGTGTGAGGATGATGGCGCACGAGCGGCTCAAATGCTGGAGGCTGGCGCACCAGCTGGCGTTGGCGGTCTATCAGGTGACGATCGGATGGCCTGCCACCGAGCGGTACGGTCTCACGTCCCGGATCCGCCGCGCCGCCGCGGCCGTTCCCACGACGCTGGCCGAAGGCGCCGCGACGCGCGGACCGCGTGAGCTGCGCCGCTACGTCGACATCTCCCTCGGGTCGGTCTCGGAATGCGGTTATCTCCTGCTCCTGACGCGGGACTTGGGCCTTCTCAGCGTTTCCGACTACACGCGG
>JAICJD010000078.1 GCA_025928645.1 Gemmatimonadales bacterium | reverse complement strand
GTGAGGGGCGCGAGCGTGGGCTCCCGCCGCCCCAGCAGCCACGCGTGGCGTACGGCCCGGCGAAGGATTCGGCGCAGCACGTACCCGCGCCCCTCGTTGCTCGGGTACACGCCGTCGGCCAGGAGGAACGCCACCGCACGGGCGTGATCGGCGAGCACCCGGTACGACGCCCGGTCGGCCGACGCGCGATCGTACGGCCGCCCCACCAGCTCGCCCACCCGGTCGATCAGCGGCTGGAACAGGTCGGTGTGGAAGTTGTCGTCTTCGCCCTGCATGACCGCGGCGATCCGCTCGAGCCCGGCGCCGGTGTCCACCGACGGCTTGGGCAGGGGCGTGAGCGTGCCGTCCGCGGACCGGTCGAACTGCATGAACACCAGGTTCCAGATCTCGAGAAAGCGCCCCTCCTCGGCCAGGACCTCGAACTCCGCCTGGTGGATTTCTAATGCGGGGTCGCCCGGCCGCCACTCGAGATCCACGTAGATCTCGCTGCACGGGCCGCAGGGGCCGGTGTCGCCCATCTGCCAGAAATTGTCCTTGTCGCCCAGGCCGTAGATCCGGTGATCCGGGAGGCGGGCGAGCTCGCGCCAGAAGCCGCGCGCCTCTTCGTCCGTGTGGTGCACGGTGACGCGGAGCCGGTCGGGGGGGAGCCCGAGGTACTCGGGGCTGGTGACGAACTCCCAGGCGTAGGCGATCGCGTCGCGCTTGAAGTAGTCGCCGAACGAGAAGTTGCCCAGCATCTCGAAGAAGGTGTGGTGCCGCTTGGTGTGGCCCACCTGCTCGAGATCGTTGTGCTTGCCGCCGGCCCGGACGCACTTCTGGCAGGTGGTCGCGCGGCTGTAGTCGCGGTGCTCCTGCCCCAGGAAGGTGCGCTTGAACTGCACCATGCCGGCGTTGGTGAACAGCAGCGTCGGGTCGTCGGCGGGCACCAATGACGAAGAAGGCACCTCACGGTGCCCCTTGGCGACGAAGAAGTCGAGGAACAGGCGTCGGATGTTGGTGGACTGCATGGGGGGAAAATATAGGGACGGCCGTACTTAGGGGCGAGGGCCGCCGCGGGACTCAACCGACGACGCGGGCCACCAGCTCGCTGATGTCGCGCCCGGCGAAGCCACGGCGCGCGAGATAGGCCAGCACGCGCCGCCGCTTGACCGGACGGGGAAGATCGCCGAGCTGCGCGGCGCGCTTGACCGCGAGCGTGCGCGGCACCTGCGTCCGATCGCTGCCTTCGGGCCACTCCTCGGCCAGGGCCCGATCGATGGTGGCCCGCTCCACGCCCATGGCGAGCAGATCGCGCGTGAGCCGCGCGGGACCCCGGCCGCGCGCCGCGCGGGTCTGCGCGTAGTTGCGGGCGAAGGCGACATCGTCGAGCAGGCCCATGCCCGCGGCCCGCTCGATGGCCGACTCCACCGCGGGCCGCGGATGTCCCTTCCGGACCAGACGGCGGCCCAGATCGGCCCGCGCGAAGGGCCGCCGCTCCAGCGCCCGGAGCGCGGTGCGGAACGCGCCCTCCGCGTCGGCCGCGGTGACGAGCCGCTGGTGCAGCTCGTCGTCCAGCGCGCAGCCGACCGCCAGGCCGGCACTCTGCACCACCTCGTCCGGCACCGCGCCGAACCGGGCGCCGTCCAGCTCTACCCGGACGGTGCCCGGGCGGCGCGGATCGGGCGTGAGCGCCGTGAGAACGGGCTGGGTCACTCGTCCTCGTCCGTGGGCCCGGCGCCGCTGCCCACGCCGGCGTGCATGCCGAGCAGCTCCTTCACCTTGCCCTCCACCTCGGCCATGAGCGGCGGATTGTCGCGGAGGAAGAGCTTGGCGTTCTCCCGGCCCTGGCCGATGCGCTGATCGCCGTAGGAGTACCAGGCACCCGACTTCTGGATGATGTTGGCCTCGGACGCGAGGTCTACCAGCAGCGAGGTGTGGCTTATGCCCTCGTCGAACATCACGTCGAACTCGGCCTGCCGGAACGGCGGCGCGACCTTGTTCTTCACCACCTTCACGCGCACGTGGTTGCCGATGACCGCCTCGCGCTCCTTGACCGGGCCGATGCGGCGGATGTCCAGCCGGAGCGAGGCGTAGAACTTGAGCGCCTTGCCGCCGGTGGTGGTTTCGGGGTTGCCGAACATCACGCCGATCTTCTCGCGAAGCTGGTTGATGAAGACCACGGCGCAGTTGGAGCGGTTGATGGCGCCCGCCAGCTTCCGGAGCGCCTGGCTCATGAGCCGGGCCTGAAGGCCGACGTGGCTATCGCCCATTTCGCCTTCGATTTCGGCCTTGGGCACGAGCGCCGCGACCGAGTCGATGACCACGAGATCGACCGCGCCCGAGCGCACCAGGATCTCGACGATCTCGAGCGCCTGCTCGCCCGTGTCGGGCTGGGAGACCAGCAGGTCCTCGACGTTGACGCCGAGCTTCTTGGCGTACTCGATGTCGAGCGCGTGCTCGGCGTCCACATAGGCGGCGACGCCGCCGGCCTTCTGCACGTTGGCGGCGAGGTGGAGCGTGAGGGTGGTCTTGCCCGAGGACTCGGGGCCGTAGATCTCGGTGATGCGGCCGCGGGGGATGCCGCCCACGCCGGTAGCCGCATCGAGGTTGATGGCTCCGGTGGGGATGGCGGCCACCTTCACCCGGGCCGACTCGCTGCCCATCCGCATGATGGAGCCCTTGCCGAGCTGCTTCTCGATCTGGGAGATGGCGAGCCCGAGGGCCTTCCGGCGGTCGGCATCGAGCCGGGTCTCTTCTGCGGCCATGGTGTATCCTCGCGCTATTTTTGTGGCTTGTTTTGCTACACTGATGCAGCAGGGACCAAGATATAACCGAACATCAGCCGAATCAAGAGTATTGCTGTGACCGATTTTGAGTCACCAACGGTCCAGACGCCATGCGTCCTCCAGGTGCTCGAGTCGGTAGCCACCGCCGCGAGCCACCTCCACTTCCACCACGTCGAACCGGAACGTGTCTCCCGGCCGCGCATGGCGCTCCCGCCAGACCTCGGCGACGCGCGCCAGCGTCCGCCGCTTGCGCCACCCGATGCTCTCCGCCGGAGCGCCCCAGCCTGCCGTGCCGCGCGTCTTGACCTCCACGAACGCCACCAGCGACCCGCGGCGCGCGACCACGTCGAGGTCGTGCCGGCCCAGCCGGAAGCGGTGCGCCTCGACCCGCCACCCGCAGCTGGTGAGAAAGGCCATGGCCACGCGCTCGCCCCAGACGCCGCGCCGGTGGCGGGCATCGGTCCACTGCGAAACGGGGACGAACCGTCCGGTCGGGTGCACGGCGGCAAGGTAGGAACTGCTGGTGGCGGGGCGGGCACCATTCCGGCGGGCGGCGGGGCTCGAAACTGCCGCGCGTCGAGTGCGGCGGCCACGCAGGACACCGACGCGGCTGCGCCGATGATCAAGCCGTAGCTAGTCGCAGTACTCGTCGACCTGGTCGAGGCCGATCCGCACCTCCCGGGGCTTGCTGCCGTTGGCCGGGCCCAGGATGCCCGCTTCCTCGAGCTGGTCCATGATCCGCGCCGCGCGGCCGTAACCGATCCCGAGCTTGCGTTGCAGCAGCGAGGTCGAGCCGCCCTGGTGCTGCACGCAGGCGATCGCGGCCTCCTTGAACTGCGGATCGCGCTCGCCCGGTTCGGACGAGGCGTCGCCTGCGGACTCCCCAGCCTCCGGGTCGGGCACCTCGTCGAGGATGTTGCTCTCGGTGGGCTCGACGAGGCCGACCTGCTCGCGCTGCGTCTTCCACGTGCGATAGCGCTCCATGATGCGCTCGCTCTCCTCCGTGGAGATGAAGGCGCCCTGGAGCCGCATTGGCTCGCTCTTGCCCGGCTCGAGGAACAGCATGTCGCCCTTGCCAAGCAACGCCTCGGCCCCGTTGCCGTCGAGGATCGTCCGGCTGTCCACCTTCGAGGCCACACGGAACGCGATCCGGCTGGGGAAGTTCGCCTTGATGAGGCCGGTGATGACGTTCACCGACGGACGCTGCGTGGCGAGGATGAGGTGGAGGCCCACCGCGCGCGCCTTCTGGGCCAGGCGCGCGAGCGGCGTCTCCACTTCCGCCTGCACCGTCATCATGAGGTCGGCCAGCTCGTCCACCACGACCACGATGAGCGGCAGCTTTCCCTCGGTATAGGCCTCGGGCTCCGGGACGGGCGGGGGTGTGTCCGGCAGCTCCGAGGCGATGTCGCTCAGCGTGATCTTGCGCGGCGTCGGATTTCGGAGCGGCTTCGCGTCGGCCACCTTGCGGTTGAAGTCGCTCAGGTTGCGCGCCCCGTTGGCCTCGAGCAGGGCGTAGCGGCGCTCCATCTCCCCCACGGCCCACTTGAGCACGCGGGCCGCCTCCTTGTTGTTGGTCACGACCGGGTGCCTGAGGTGCGGCAGGTCCTTGTACATCGACAGCTCGACCATCTTGGGGTCGATGAGCAGGAGGCGGAGATCTTCCTTGTGCTGGTAGTGATAGATGAGCGAGGTGATGATCGCGTTGATCCCGACCGACTTGCCGGTGCCGGTCGCGCCGGCGATAAGGAGGTGCGGCATCTTGGCGAGGTCGGCGATGACCGGCCGGCCCTCGAGGTCAAGGCCGAGGGTCACCGGCAGCAGCCGCTCTTCCGAGGTCCACGCGTCGTCTTCGAGCAGCTCCCGGAGGAGCACTACCCGCGCCTTCGGGTTGGGCACCTCGACGCCCACCATGTCGCGGCCGGGGATCCGCGCGACGCGGATCGAGCGCGCGCTCATCTTGAGCGCGAGGTCGTCGGCCAGGTTCACCAGCCGGTTCATCTTGACGCCCGGCCTGAGCCGCACGCCGTATTGCGTGACCACCGGCCCCGTCGTGCGGCCCGCGACGTCGCCCTCGACCTTGAATTCGGCCAGAGTCTCCTCGAGCCGTTCCTGCAGGACGTCGAGCTCGCTCTCGCCCGCATCGACGGCCTTCGTGCGGGGCGGCTCGAGCAGCTCCACGTCCCAGACCGGACCCAGCTCCTGCCCGCCGGGGCGTTTGGGCTCAACGCGCTTGGCGGGCTTGGTGCGGGCCGGACGGCCATCCGACTTGCCGCCTTTCTCCTCGCGCGACCTGCCGGTTTCCGCAGCTTCGGCCACCGCCTCTTTGGCCGAAGGCTCCTTCTGCGTCGATTCCCTTGCGGCCGGCTCCTTCGGGGCCTTTCTCCGGCCGTCGCGGGCAGGCTCGGCCGCGTCACCGGCTCCGAGCGCCGTGTTCCGGCCGGCCGATCCGCGCGGCCCGACCGGCTGCCGCTCGAGCCGCTGCAGTGGGTGCCAGGCGAACGTCGCCAGGGTCAGGGCGGAGAGCGCGAGGAATCCCACCAGCATCGCGCCCGCCGGCCCGACGCCGCGGGCGATGCTGACCGCGAAGAACCCCGGGATCGCGCCGACGAAGGAGCCGAGGAAGTCGCGGCTGTTGAGATCGTCCACCCTCACGTGGCCGAACACGCCCGCGAGGTACGGCAGGAGCACGCTCAGCCCGATGATGAGGCACGCCGCCCGCTTCATGTCCAGGGTCCCGAGCCGCTCGAACCCCGCGAGCGCGAGCCCGATGCCGAGCAGCGGGATGCCGAGCGCGCCGGCACCCAGATACTCCACGAGCCGGGCGCCGAGCGCGCGGCCGATCGGACCGGTGAGGGGGAGCGGCAGGAGGGTCAGGCCCACGAACAACCCGGCGACGAGCGCGGTGATCGCGCCCAGGCGCCGGCGGGAGTCGGCGCTCATACCGGAACGGGCGCGGGGGTCATCCGGCGTTCGTGGAAGTGCGCGAGCACCGGGTAGGCGTCCTGCCTGGCCGCGTCGAGGACGTCCTCGCGGAAGCCCAGTCGGATGAGCTCGCGTCCGGCTCGGCTCCGCCGGAGCGGGCGCTCCCAGTCGTCGCCGTAGCGGCGCACCAGGTCGAGGCTCGCGTGCGCGGCGTCGTTGAGTCCGCGCCGGGGGCGCGCGCCGTCCAGGGTGGCGGCGAGCAGCCGGCCGGCGCAGTAGGCGTCGTCCAGCGAGAAGGCGCCGTCCCGGCCCGCGCAGACGACGAGCAGGCTCCCACCCGCTTCGAGCGTTTCGCGGGCCTTCTCCGCCGACACGGTGAGATTGGCCGCGCACGCGCCATAGACCGTCCCGGCGCCCTGGCACGCGAGCAGCGCCCGGGTGCCGTTGGTCGTGGTCACGACGAGGGTCTTCCCCCGCACGGTGCTCTCGGTCATCTCCCGTGGGCTGTTGCCCAGGTCGAAGCCCGGGATCGGCACGCAGCGCCGTTCACCGGCGAGCAGCACCTCGTCCCGGCCGATGGTCTGCGCCAGCCGGAGCGCCTCCTCGGTCGACGGCACCGGAATGAGCGCGCGCGCGCCGTGGTGCAGCGCGGCGCACATCGTCGTGGTCGCGCGCAGGATGTCGATCACGAACGCGGCGCGCCCCTGCAGCGCCGAGGCCGTGATGTCGGCCGGACTGAAGGCGACCTCCAGCCTCATCGCTCGGGCCGGAGCAGGTGGGACTCGCGCTCCAGGAATCGGGTGTCCACCTTGCCCGCGGCGAAGTCGGGATGGCGGATGACCCGGGCGAGGAACGGGATGGTCGTGGTGACGCCCTCGAGGATGAAACTGTCCAGCGCCTGCCCCATCCGGGTGAGCGCCTCCTCCCGGTCGTTGCCGTGCACGATGACCTTGGCCAGGAGCGAGTCGTAATACGGCGGCACCGTGTAGCCGGCGTAGACGTGCGTGTCCACCCGGACCCCGGGGCCGCCCGGCGGATGATACGCGGTGATGAGCCCGGGGCACGGCTGGAAGTTGCGGTACGGATCTTCGGCGTTGATGCGGCACTCGATCGCGTGGCCGCGGAGGCGGCGTCCGTCGCCCTGGAAGCTGATCGGCTCCCCCGCCGCGACCCGGATCTGCTCCTTCACCAGGTCGAAGCTCGTCACCATCTCGGTGACCGGATGCTCCACCTGGATCCGGGTGTTCATCTCCATGAAGTAGAACGAGCCGTCGGTGTCGAGCAGGAACTCGAGCGTGCCGGCGCCGATGTAGCCGATGTTCGAGGCGAGGGCGACCGCCGCGTTGCCCATGCGCTCGCGCAGGCCGGCGGTGAGGGCGGGGCTCGGGCTTTCCTCGATCAGCTTCTGGTGCCGGCGCTGCACCGAGCAGTCGCGCTCGCCCAGGTGGACCACCTTGCCGCACACGTCGCCCATGACCTGGATCTCGACGTGACGCGGCCGCTGGATGTACTTCTCGACGTACACGGCGCCGTTGTTGAACGACGCGAGCGCCTCGTTCTGCGCCAGGCCGAAGAGCTGCGGGAACTGCTCCGCCTCGTGCGCGATCCGCATCCCCTTCCCGCCCCCGCCGGCGGTCGCCTTGATGATCACCGGAAAGCCGATCGACTCGGAGAAGGCCAGGGCCTCGTCCGGATCGTCGATCGTGCCCGGCGAGCCCGGCACGGTCGGCACGCCGGCCTCGGCCGCGAGCCGGCGCGCGGTGGCCTTGTCGCCCATCTGGCGGATCTGGTCGCCGGTCGGGCCGATGAACGTGATGTTCGACGCCTTGCAGGTGTCGGCGAACTCGGCGTTCTCGGCCAGGAACCCGTAGCCGGGATGGATGGCGTCGGCGCCGGTGATCTCGGCGGCCGCGATGATGCTGGGGATCCGGAGATAGGAGCTGCGGCTCGGCGCCGGCCCGATGCAGACGTCGTCGTCGGCGAAGCGCACGTGGAGCGACTCGCGGTCGGCCTCGGAATAGACCGCGACGGTCTCCAGGCCAAGCTCGCGGCAGGCGCGGATCACCCGGAGGGCGATCTCGCCGCGATTCGCGATGAGGACTTTCTTGAACACGGGGCGGTGCCGCGAGTCATCCCGAGCGAAGCGAAGGAGCCATGCATCGGCGCATGCCCCCTTCGCTCCGCTCGGGGTGACTCCTCGAGGTGGCGCGCCCCGGCCCCGGCCCCATCAGGGCGTGAGGTCCAGCGCCCGCGCGGACGACGAGTCGCCCGTGATCTCGGTGAACTTCCGGTCGGACGCCGAGTCCACGCCCGAGACCCTGAGCGCGAATTCGCTCGGGTTGGTGGAGTAGAACAGCGCGCTCTCGTACGAGATCATGCCGTCCTTGAACCACTTCATCAGCGACTGGTCGAACGACTGCATGCCGTAGGAGACCGTGCCCTCGGCGATGAGATCGGGGATGTTGAGCGCCTTCTCGATGTCCCGGATGTTGTCGGCCACGGCGGCCGTGTTGACGAGCACCTCCGCGGCCGGCACCCGCCCGCGGCCGTCGGCCCGCGGCACCAGCCGCAGCGAGACCACCGCCTGGAGCGCGGTGGCGATCAGCATGCGGATCTCCTGGTGCTGGTACGGCGGATAGAACGAGATGATCCGGTTGAGCGTCTGGGTGGCGTCGGTGGTGTGCAGCGTGCTGAACACCAGGTGGCCGGTGTCGGCCGCCTTGAGCGCCGTGTCCAACGTCTCCATGTCGCGGATCTCGCCGACCAGGATGACGTCGGGGTCCTGCCGCAGCACGTGGCGCAGCGCGGACGCGAACGACAGCGTATCGCTTCCGACCTCGCGCTGCGAGATGTTGGCCATCACGTCGCGGTGAAGGAACTCGATCGGGTCCTCGATCGTGATGACGTTCACCCGCCGGTTCTGGTTGATGTGGTTGATCATCGCCGCGAGCGCGGTGGACTTGCCCGAGCCCGTGATGCCGGTGACGAGGATGAGCCCGCGGGGCTTGAGCGCGATCTCCTCCAGCACGGCCGGCAGGTGCAGGTCGCCGATCGTCTTCACCTCGTAGGGAATGGCTCGGAAGGCGAAGGCGAGCGTGCCGCGCTGCTGGTAGATGTTGGTGCGGAACCGCCCGACGCCGGGCACGCCGATCGCGAAGTCCGCTTCCTTCTTCTCCGCGAACTCCTTGACCTGACGCGGCGTCATCACCTGCTCCGCCAGCATCTTGAGATCCTCGGGCTTGACCGGCGGCATCTCCAGCGCCTGGAGCTCGCCGTTCACCCGCACCGTGGGCGGGCGGCCGACCTTGAGCAGCAGATCGGACGCGTTGCGCTGGACCATCTGGGCGATGGTGTGCTTGAAATTGAAGTTCGACGCGGCGGCGGCCTGCGTCGTGGGCTGGGCGGCGTCAGCCATTGGGATCGACCCGGAAGAGGACCTGCCCGAACTCGACCGGCTGCGCGTCGTCCGCCAGGACTTCGCGCACCACGCCGGCGATCTCGGCCTCGATCTCGTTCATGATCTTCATCGCTTCGATGATGCACACGGTTTGCCCCGGCGAGACCCGGCTGCCGGCCTTGACGTAGGGATCGGCGCCGGGCTCGGGCGACTTGTAGAACGTGCCCACCATCGGCGACTTGATCTCCTTGAGCCCGGCCCCGGCGCGCGGCGCTTCGCGGGCCTCGCCCTCGCCGCCCGCCGATGCCGGCGCGGCGGCCGGAGGGGCCGCGGCGTAGGCGGCGGGAGCGGCCACCACGGTGGGCGCGCCGTTGCCGGTGCGCGTGATCACCACCTTGGTGCCGAACAGCCCCTTCACCTCGATCGAGCCGATCTCCGGCGACTCACGCAGCAGCTGGGCGAGGCCCTGCACGTCCTGCAGCTCGATCGCCTTCATGCCCGGCACCTGCTGCAGCAGCTCGGCGAGCTGCTTCATTTCCTGGGGGGTCATCGGCGAGCGCGGTCCGCGCATGGGCGGCGGTCGACCCGGGTCACGTGCCCCTCCTCGAGTGAGAGCGGGACCGGCGCGGCGGCGCGGTCGCCGTGTGGACGTGCGTGGTGGAGTGCCGGATGCTACGTCAGCTCGAGCAGGTCCGTCCGCCCGTCGGACAGGAGCTCCGCGCCATCGGGCCCGAGGTGGACGTCGTCTTCCAGCCGAACGCCGCCCCAACCCGGAAGATAGATGCCCGGCTCGACCGTCACCACCGCGTTGAGCGGCAGCGCGGCCTCGGCCGTGGGCGCGAGGCGCGGGGCCTCGTGCACCTCCAGCCCCAGGCCGTGGCCCAGCGAGTGGCCGAACGCGTCGCCGAAGCCCCGCGCGGCGATCACGTCGCGCGCCAGCGCGTCGCCCTCGCGGCCCGTCATGCCCGGCCGCAGGTGGTCGAGCGCCCGGCGTTGCGCGTCACGGACCAGCTCGTACACGGTGCGCTGCCGCTCGTCGGCCCGCCCCACGAGGACGGTGCGGGTGAGGTCGGCGCAGTATCCGTCCACCTGCGCGCCGAAGTCAAGCAGCAGCCACTCGCCCGCGGCGATCTCCCGGGCGCTGGTCCGCGCGTGGGGCAGCGCGGCGCGCGGGCCGCTCGCCACGATCGTCGGGAAGGGGTGCCACTCGCTTCCCCGCCGCCGGAGCGCGCCCTCCAGCGCGGCGGCGACCTCGAGCTCGCTGAGCCCGGGCCCCACGGCCGGCAGCACCTCCTCCAGCGCGGCCTGCGCCAGCGCGGCGGCCGATCGCACCGCCGCGACCTCCTCGGGCGCCTTCACCGCCCGGAGCCGCTCGACCAGCTCGACGGCCGGAATCAGGCGCGCGCGGGTGAGCCCGCTGACCCGCTCGGCGTCGCGCACGCTGAGGGCCTGCGCCTCGATTCCGAGCGCGGCCGGCGCCGCCGCCGCCAGGACCCGGCCGAGCCGGTCCCACACGCTCTTCTGGTCGATCTCCACGGCCGCCGCCGAGTCCACCTCGCGCGGCGCCTGCACCGCGTAGCGGAAGTCGGTGACCAGCGTGGCCGTCTCCGCCCCGATCAGCAGCAGCGCCGCCGATCCGGTGAAGCCCGTCAGGTACCGGATGTTCGGCAGATGCGTGACCAGCAGGGCGTCGAGCCCTGCCTCGGCAAGCGCGGCCCGCAGGGCGGCCTGCCGCTCGCCGCGGCGATCAGCCGGCACGCAGGCGGCCCGCCAGCGCCTGGAGAGCCAGGACGTAGCTCTGGGGCCCGAACCCCGCCACGATGCCGACCGCGAGGTCCGCGACCAGCGAGTGATGCCGCGCCGGCTCGCGCGCGAAGATGTTCGAGAGATGCAGCTCGACGAAGGGCACCTGCACGGCCAGCAGCGCGTCGCGCACGGCGAGACTCGTGTGGGTCAGCGCGGCGGCGTTGAGCAGCGCGCCGTCGGCTCGACCCTCGAGCTGCTGAATGGCCTCCACCAGCGCGCCCTCGTGGTTGGTCTGGAACCACTCCAGCTCGACACTGAGTTCACGGGCCGAGTCGCGCACGAGGCGCTCGATGTCTGCGAGCGTGGCGCGTCCATAGATCTCCGGCTCCCGCTGCCCCAGCAAGTTCAGATTGGGGCCGTTCAGGACGCAGATGCGCATTCAGCGCTTGAGATTCTGGAGCCAGGCGTGGAACTCGTCGAGGTCGTCGCTCTTCGCGTCGGCTGTCCGCGGCCGCGCCGCCCCGGCTCCGCCGCCGCCGAAGAATTCGTCGTACGAAACGCCGCCCTGCGGGCTCGCGGCGTTCCCGGCCGGCACCGCCGGCGGCGTGGGCGTGGTCTCGTCGCCGAAGACCGAGCTGAGCGAGAGGCTGTCGTGGGCGGGCCGGGTGGGCGCGCCTTCCGGCCCGGCGCCGGCCGCGCCGGTGGATGCTTCCGCGGCCCGCGGGGTCGCAGGCGGGGCGGCCGGCATGCGGCCGGCGAGAACGCCGCCCAGGAAATCGCGCACCGACTCTCCGCCCGTCTGGCGCACCGAATAGGACGGCGGCGGCGCGACGAACGCGGGGGCCGCGGGGGCCGCCGCTTCCGAGCGGGCGGCCTCGGCGAGCGGCTCACCGTGCGATGGCGCCGGCTCGGCTGTGTGCGAGTGCCGCTCGAGGTCGGCGATGCGATCCTGGAATCGGCGGTTGCCGGTCCGTCGCTCCAGGTGGCGATAGACCACCAGCGCCTCGGCGGCGTGGCCCTGCTGCAGGAGCAGCTCCGCCATGGATTCGGTCACGACCAGATCCGGCTCCGGGTTCGCGGGCGGCTCGGCCACGGGCGCGGACCAGACCTCCGGCGCCTCGGCCTCCGCGCCGGCGGCTTCGGCCGGCGGCGTCTCGGATGCGCCGGCTTCGGCGGGTCGGTCGGCTTCGGCGGGTCGGTCGGCCTCGGCCGCCGGCCCGGACGGAGCGAGTCCAGCGGGCCAGCGCTCGATCGATGAGGACGCCGCGAGCGACTCCGCCGGCGGCTCCGCCGCCTCCGTCTCGATGGCGGGCGCGTCCGGCATCAAAGGATCGTGACCGATCGGACGGCCCGCGGTCAGCAGCTCTTCCGCCGCGTTGGCGACCTGGAATTCGGTGTACCCGCTGCTCTCCAGCACGATGTCTTCGGCGGTTTCGACCCGCCATCCGTCGTCGGCGTCGTGGAGGTCGGACCCGTCCTCCCGGCCGACCAGACCGGAGAGGGGCTGCACCGGCTCCTCGAGGGTGACCGGCTGCTCGACCTCCATGCCTTCGGGTGGCGTGCCGGAGCCCGCATCGCTCAGATCCAGCTCTTCGAGCTCGAGCGGCCGCGCCTCGCCGGCCACGCCGCTGCCGGGCTCCTCGACCCAGGCCATCACCGTCTCCGGGGGCGGCTCGGGAAGCGGCGGAAGACCCAGCGCCGTCGCGGGCTCCGCGGGAGCCTGCCCGGGCCCGTCCCAGTCCCCGGCCGCCACCGGGCCCGCTGCGGGAATACCTTCACCCTCCTCGACCGTCGGCGGCGCGGCCGCCTCCGAGGGGCCCGGCTCCTCCGGCAGCGTGGCCGGCACCGCGTCGGGCGAGGCGGAGGACCCCGCCTCCGCCTGGCGGTGCGACGTCTCGACGCGCTCGAGCTGCGCCCGGGCGTCGTCGTTGCTCCGGTCGATGGCCAGCAGGGTGCGGAGCCAGCGCTCGGCGTCGTCGAAGCGGAGCTGCCGCTCGGCGATGTCGGCGAGCGCCTTCAGCGCGATCACGTTCTCCCCATCCAGGCTGAGCACGTGCGTGAACGCGGTTTCCGCGGCCGGCAGCTCGCCGAGGTCGAGATGGCAGCGGCCGAGGACGATGCTGGCGGGGATGTAGTCCGGATGGACCGTCAGGCCTGGGCGCAGCAGCTCGAGCGCGCGCGCCACGTCGCCGTTCTTCCGGTGCACCTCAGCGAGCGGAGCGAAGGTGAGGCCCTGGGGGTTCTCGGCGTACCGTCGCTCCAGCTTCTCGATCTCGCTCAATGCCATGCGGGGTCCGCTGGTCGAGGTTCAAGCCGGCGTGGAAGGGAGAACGCGCGACATCATTGCAGGAGGTGTGGTGACAGTAGCGAGCCACCCCGGCGCTGTCAACTGCTAAGGCACGCCCCGCCTTGAGCTTCGCTGTTGATCCCCTTAAGCTTAAGGCTCTTTTCCCCACAGGTCCGGAGTCTCGCCGTCCTATGCAAGCTTTTCGTAACGCCGCCAAGCCGCTGATGGTGGTGGTCGCGCTCACCTTCTTCGCCTGGCTGGTGGTCGATCTGAGCGGCATCACCGGCAATACCGGGCTCCTCACCAAGACCGCCGTCGGCAAGGTGAACGGCCAGAGCATCGATTCGCGTACCTATCAGATGGCGGTCCAGCAGACGGTGGACCAGCGGCAGCGCGAGAGCCCCGGCGCGCTCGGGCTGGAGGACCAGCAGGAAATCCGCGACCAGGTGTGGGAGCAGTTCGTGCAGAGCACCGTGCTGCAGGCGGAGTACAAGCGCCGCGGCATCACGGTCTCCGACGACGAGATCGTGGACGCGCTGCGCACCTCGCCGCCCCCGGAATTCCAGAAGATTCCCGAGTTCCAGACCGACAGCCAGTTCGATCTCGCCAAGTACCAGCGGTGGCTCACCTCGAGCGTGGCCCAGCAGTATCTGCCGTCGCTCGAGGCGCAGTACCGCGAGCAGATCGAGCGCGCCAAGCTGCTGCGCGTCGTCACCGCCGACATCTACCTGTCGGACGCGGCGCTGTGGGAGCAGTACCGCGACGAGCACGAGCAGGTGAAGATCGGGCTGGCCGCGATCGTCGCCCGCAACATCGTCCCCGATTCGTCCGTCAGCGTGAGCGAGCCGGAGATCGCCGCCTACTACAAGGCGCACCTCGACGACTTCGACCGTCCGGCCACGGCCTACCTGAGCTTCGTGGCCCTGCCCCGGCTCACCATTGCGGCGGATACGGCCGCCGCCCGCGCGCGCATCGACTCGGTGCGCGCGGAGATCGCCGGCGGCGCGCCGTTCGCCGAGGTGGCGCGGCGGGAGTCGTCCGACAGCGTGAGCGCCGCGCAGGGCGGCGACCTCGGGGAGTGGACCAAGGGCTCGATGGACCCCGCGTTCGACTCCGCGGCGTTCAAGCTGCCGCTCAACACGCTGTCCCCGCCCGTGCTGTCGCAGTTCGGGTTCCACCTCATCGAGGTGACCAGCCGCAAGGGCAACAAGGCGAAGGGCCGGCACATTCTCATCCCGATCGAGGTGTCGGGCGCGCACCGCGACCAGCTCGACGCCCAGGCCGACAGCCTGGAGAAGCTTGGCGCGGAGAAGTCCGATCCCGCGGCGCTCGACACGGTGGCCCGCGCGCTGCACCTCCCCGTCGGCAAGACGGCGCCCGTGCAGCAGGGCACCAAGGTGCAGGTCGGGAATCTGGTCGTGCCGGACGCGGGCGTCTGGGCCTTCGATGCGAAGCAGGGCCAGACCAGCCCCGTCATCGAGACCAGCATCGCGTTCTACGTCTTCCGGCTCGACAGCCTGCAGGCGGCCGGCGTTCCGCCGCTCGCGCGGGTGCACGGCCTGGTGGCCTCACAGGTCCGGTCCGAGAAGAAGCTGGCCCGCGGCCGTGAGGTCGCGAAGACCTACTACAAGCGGGTCGAGGCCGGCGGTACGCTCGCGGCGGTCGCCGATTCGATGAAGCTTCCGTACAAGGAATTCGGACCGTTCAGCCGGGTGAACCCGCCGCTGGACGATCCGATGGTGGTGGGGACCGCATTCGGGCTCGACGTCGGCCAGCACAGCGGCCTCATCGACACGAAGCAGGGCATCTACGTGCTCAAGGTGCTGGAGCACACCAAAGCCGACTCCGCCGCGTTCACGAAGGATCTCGAGGCCTATCGGGCCCGCATGATCAATGTGGCCCGTCAGGACCGCGTCAGAAACTATCTGGAGGCGCTTCGGAAGTCGGCCAAGGTGGTGGACGACCGGAAGAAGGTGCTGCAGCAGCAAGGGCCGACGCCGCAGACGACGTAGCCAGCCCAGCGTCATCGCGGAAGTCACCCTGAGCGAAGCGAAAGGGGGCATGCCCAAACGCATGCCCCCTTTCGCTTCGCTCAGGGTGACTCTGGGGGGATGCCTTCCCCTCTACGCGTCACCTCACTGCGAAAGCCGCTTGGGCTCGCCGGAGGTGGGCGGTGCCGCGGGGTCGGCGGGCCTGGAGCTCACGTTCCGCTGGGTGTCGTCCTGACCCATGATGGCATCCTGCGTGTCCGAGAGGCTCCGCTTGAACTCGCGGATCCCCTTGCCGATCGACGCCCCCACCTCGGGCAGGCGCTTGGCGCCGAACAGCAGAAGCACCACCACCATGATCAGCATGATTTCGGTAAAACCGAGATTGGCCACGGGATCCCCCTAGAAGATCGAGCGGGCGATCAGGTACGCCACCAGGACGCCCAGAAGCGCCAGCAGCGACACGTGCAGCCCGATCGGACCCAACGTGAAGTTTATCACCAGGAGATCGGCGGAAACAGGGCCGAAATTGGCCGTCCAGGTACTGGTGAAGAAGGTCCGGGCGGCGCTCTCGGGAAGGGTCTGGCGGAACAGGGCCGTCAGGGCGCCGCCCGCGACGAACCCCGCCACGAGGATGCCGATGTAGAACCCGGGCCGGTGGGGGCCGGCCATCAGCGCCTGCGGTCCACGACGTAGGTGATGGCGGCACGGAGCGCATCCCGGGCCGGCGTGGGCGGCAGCGCGTCCAGCTCCCCATCGGCCTGCTGGGCCAGGCGGAGCGCCCGCTCACGGGCGTAGTCGAGTCCGCCGGCCTCCGCCACGGCGGCGACCACTTCGGCGATCTGGCCGTCCGCCGGCTCCGCCGTCTCCATGAGCGTCTCCACGGCCGCGCGCGACGAGGCGTCCATCCGCGGCAGCGCCGCGATGAGCGGCAGCGTCACCTTGTGCTCCCGGAGGTCCGAGCCGGTCGGCTTTCCGGTGATGTTCGGGTCGCCGACGTAGTCGAGCAGGTCGTCCACGATCTGGAACGCCATGCCCAGCGCCTCGCCATAGCGGCGGAGGGCCGTGCGCTCGCCCGGCGAGGCGCGGAGCGCGCCCACCTCGCAGGCGCCCGACAGCAGCGAGGCGGTCTTGGCCTGGATCAGCAGATCGTAGGATTCCTCGGTGAACTCCATCGGCTCGTGCGCCAGAAGCTGGCGCATTTCCCCGACGGTCATCTCGTTCGTGACGCGGCTCAGCACCCGCAGCGGCGCGAGGTCGTCGAGCTGGACCAGCTCGATCACGGCCCGGGAGTACAGGTAGTCGCCCATGATGACCGACACCTGGTGGCTGAACAGCGAATTGATGGTCGGCATGCCGCGCCGGAGGACGGAGTGGTCCACCGAATCGTCGTGCACCAGGGTAGCGACGTGGATCAGCTCGATCACCGCCGCGAGCGTGATCGCCCGCGGATCGCCGGCGCCGGTCGCCTCGTCGGCCAGGAGCAGGAGCGTGGGTCGGAACATCTTGCCCTGCATCTGGAACAGGTGCGAGTTGACCTGGGCGATGAGCCCGAAGTCGGCCTCGACGATCCGATGCAGCTCCTGGGGAACGCGCTCGAGCCGCGCCCGCACCGGCCGCTGCAGGTCGGCGAGGCCGACAGGAGCCAGCTGGGAGCTCATTGGCGCCGCCCCGCGGCAAGGCGCTGGACCCGGTCGCTCAGATCCATGAACCGGATGTCGACGGCCATGGCCCGCTCGTAGCTGGTGATCGCGTCGGGCGCCTTGCCCTGGGCCTCGAGCGACCGGCCCAGCCAGTAGATGAGGCCGATCTTGGCCTCGTCGCCGCCGGCCACCCCGTCCACGGCGCGCCGCAGGACCGCCTCGGACACGGCGAACTGCCCCTTCTCGAAGAACGCCATGCCCAGGGCTTCCGACGTGCGGAGCCGGCCCTCGGGCGCGCGGAGCGCTTTCTGGAATTCGGCGATGGCCTCGTCCAGCAGGCCCATCTCCTTGAACGCCACGCCCAGATCGTAATGGGCCTGATAGTCGTCGGTGTCGAGGTTCTCCTCGATCCCCCGCTTGAACTGCTCGAGGATCTCGGCGAACTCACGCTGCTCGTCCTCGTCCTGCGGCTCGCGCCGCTCGATCCGCATGCGCGTGTCGCGGGGAGCCGACTCCTCCAGAATCATCGAGCCCAAGTCGACGAAAGCCTCACCGCGCTCGGCGCGCCCGGCGCGCTCGGTCGGAGGCGCGGCGGCCGGCTCGAGCCTCTCCGGCTCGGCCGGCGGTTCGTCGGGCTCCGCCGCGGCCGGTGGGGCCGCGGTCGGCGCGGCCGCGGCCG
>JAICJD010000003.1 GCA_025928645.1 Gemmatimonadales bacterium | reverse complement strand
TCCGACCGGACCCGCCCGGCGATCCGCGCCGCCGCCCAGCCGCCCGCCACATACCCGAAGAACGCGCCGCACACCGAGAAGATGAGCCCGATCAGGTGGATCTTCTTCCAGTCCACGTACTGCGCAGCCTCGTTGGCGCCGAGCGCCAGTCCGACGAGTCCGATCAGCAACCCGACGGCGAGCGCGGTGAGCGCGCCGACCCAGACCGCGCTCCACGACACCGGCCAGATCACCCATTCCGGGTCCTGCCGCAGCATGACGTCCTCCTTCCGCTGGGCGCGCGGTCGCCCGCGGCGCCGTCCCTGGTGTACCGCCCGAAGCCCGCCCACGTTAGGCGGTTGCGCTCCGGGCTGCGGCGACCGGGATCACCAATGCCGGCTGCCGCGACCGACCGCTCCGGCTATCATCCGGTCGTCATGGACCTTCCCGACATTCCGATCCTCTCGGACCTCGACGGCACGCTCATCGACTCGACCCGGTCGGTGATCGCGGCGTTCCGCTGGTGGGCCGAGCTGCGGGGGCTGCCGCCGGACGTGGTGGACCGGCTGCCTTTCGGCCGCACCAGCACGGATGCCGCCGCGATGCTCGCCCCGCAACTCGACCCCGCCCGCGAGGGAGCCCTGCTCGACGACCGCCAGGCGGAGCGTACCGAGGGCGTGGCGGCCTTCGACGGGGCGCACGAGCTGCTGGCGTCCGCGCGCCGTCTCGCCGTGGTGACCTCCGGCCCCGAGCGGCTGGCCACCGCTCGACTCCGGGCGGCGGGGCTCCCGCGTCCCGGCTTCCTCGTGACGCCCGAGTGCTGGACCCGGGGCAAGCCCGACCCCGAGCCATACCTCGTGGGTGCCCGGGTCCTGGGCGTGGAGCCGCGCGCCTGCGTCGTGCTGGAGGACGCGCCCGCCGGCGTCGAATCGGGCCTGGCCGCGGGTATGCGCGTGGTCGCCATGCTCACGACCCACCGCCGCGAGGCGTTGCCCGGTGCCAGCGCGTACCTCGGGTCGCTCCGCGAGCTGCCCGAGGTGCTCCGCTCGCTCGCCCCGCGCGACCGGGGCGCGTGATGCAGATCGGCATCGACCTCGGCGGCACCAAGACCGAAGCCATCGCGCTCGACGGATCGGAGATCGTCGCCGCGCGCCGCCGCGTCGCCACCCCACGCGACTATGCCGGCACGCTCGACGCCATCGCGCGGCTCGTCGTGGAGATCGAGGCCGAGGCCGGACGCGCCGGCTCGGCGGGCGTGGCAATCCCGGGCGTCGTGAGCCGGGCCACCGGCCTGGTGAAGAACGCCAACTCCACCTGGCTCAACGGACGACCGTTGCTCGCGGACCTCGAGGCGCGGCTCGCCCGTCCGGTCCGCGTGGCAAACGACGCGAACTGCTTCACGCTCTCTGAGGCGATCGACGGCGCGGGGCAGGGCCTCGGCGCGGTGTTCGGGGTCATCCTGGGCACGGGCGTCGGCGGTGGGATCGCGATCGGCGGCCGAATTCACGAAGGGCCGAATCAGATCGCCGGCGAGTGGGGCCACAACGCGCTGCCGTGGATGACCGACGAGGAGCGGGCCACCGCGCCCGAGTGCTACTGCGGCAAGCGGGGCTGTGTGGAGACTTTTCTGTCGGGACCCGGGTTCGAGCGCGACGCTGCCCGGCTCTCGGGCACGACGCGTACGAGCCCGGAGATCGTGCGGGCGGCCGCAGCCGGTGAGGGAACGGCTCGCGAGGCGCTCGAGCGCTACGGAAACCGGCTGGCCCGCGCGCTCGCCGGCGTGCTCAACGTGCTCGACCCCGACGCGGTCGTCCTGGGCGGCGGCATGTCCAACCTGCCGGACCTGCCGGCGGCCGTCTCCCGGCGGCTGCCGCGCTACGTCTTCTCCGACAGCGTCGTCACGAAGATCGTGCCGAACCGCCACGGCGATTCGAGCGGGGTGCGCGGGGCGGCGTGGCTGTGGGGGAGGGGGGCCGTCCCGGCGTCACCGACGGAGCCAGCCTGAGCGCGAGTCACCCTGAGCGCGAGTCGCCCAGGGTGACTCCGTGTCAGTGACTCCCCTTTACGGCCCCGGTGTCACCGTCAACGTCACGCCCAGGTCCGCGAAGTCCGGCGGGAACGGCGCGCCGATGGCATCCTCGCCGACGATGGTCCACTGCGGATACTGGCCGCTGACCTGCACCGCGGTCATGTCCTGAGTGAGCCCGGAAACGAAGTTGAAGCTCACCACGGTCCCCGCGGGCGAGGACGGCAGCGTCACCTGGGTGCCGACCGGCGCGAAGCAGACATCCCTGCTCAGCGTGTCCGCTACCGGCGCGGTAAACGCGAAGATGTCCCCGTGCGCCTCACACGGGATGTTGTCCGTCGTCACGACAGTGACGCTCGCCTGCTCGGGCAGCGTGAGGCTGCAGGTGGTGGCGCCCCCGGGCGAGGTCGCGTTGGTGCAGGTGAGGTCGGCGGTCGGCGCCTGCACCGCGACCGGCTTGGTGACCGAGCCCGTCGTGCCCGCGCTGTCGGTGACGGTGAGCGTCGCGTTGTAGCTGCCAGCGGCCGCGTAGCTGTGGGTGGGGTTCTGGTCGGTCGCGGTTGTGCTGTCGCCGAAGTTCCACTGCCAGGCCGTGATGGCGCCGCCGCCCTGGGCCGCGCTGCTGCTGTCGCTGAAGCTGCAGGTGAGACCGGTGCAGGTGACGCCGAAGTTCGCGGTCGGCGCGGTGCCGGCGGGGGGGCCGGTGACGTCGCTGCCGCTGCCGCCGCAGGCGGCGGAAAGGAATCCCGCCGCCGCGATGATCCACCGTGGGTTTCGCATACGTGACTCGCTCGCGCACTGGCAAGGGTGACCGCGGCGTCGCCGCGTCGAAAGCGGACAGGCTGTCCGCTGTCTTCAGCGGTCCCGGGGTGCCGGGACCCCGCCGATACCCCCCAGTTTAGAGAGGCCCCCCACGGAAGGATGTGCTCTATGCCCCTCGACGGCGATGACCGGATCCCGGGCCCTCACCGGCGGCCGGTCGTCGGGGTGATGGGTTCGGGGGCCCCGCGCCCCGCCACGCTCGAGGCGGCCCGCGCCCTGGGCCGTCTTCTCGAGGTCGCGGGGTGGGTCGCTCACCGCTCGCCGCCCCGTTGCCCAGCCCCGACGTCCGCATCAACTTGCTGTCCACCATGGCCTCCCTCGCTACCGAATCGCCGCGGCCGGACCTGCCCGACGCCCAGCTCGCCCTCCCCGCACGCTCGGCCGCGGCCTGGCCGCGGGTCGCGGTGCTGCTCTCCTCCGCCGCGATCGTCGCCGGCATCCTCTGGGATATCTCGTGGCACAAGAGCATCGGCCGGGACACCTTCTGGACCCTGCCGCACCTGCTGGAGCAACTCGGGGCCATCGTCGCGGGCGTGAGCTGCGGCTGGCTCGTGCTCCGCACCACCTTCGCCGGCTCCGCCTCCGAGCGCGCCGAGTCGGTGCGGTTCTGGGGATTCCGCGCGCCGCTCGGCGCCTGGGTCACCATCTGGGGCACGTTCGTGATGATCACCTCGGCCCCGTTCGACGACTGGTGGCACAACGCCTACGGCCTCGACGTCAAGATCATGAGCCCGCCGCACATGGTGCTCGCCGTCGGGATGATCTCGGTGGTGGTCGGCGGGATGCTGCTGCTGCTGGCGGCGCAGAACCGGGCGACCCGCGCGGGAGAGGTGAAGAGGCTGGCCCGGGCGTTCAGCTTCGCCGGCGGGCTCCTGGTGGTGATGGCGGCGACCATGATCTCCGAGTACGCCAGCCGCCCGAACACGATGCACCGGCCGCACTTCTACCAGGTGACGGCGATCGCCTTCCCGGTGCTGCTCGCCGCCATCGGCCGCGCCGGGCGGCTTCGCTACTCCGCCACCGCGGCGGCTCTGGTGTACATGGCCAGCATCCTGGCGGCGATGTGGATCCTCCAGCTCTTCCCCGCCGAGGCCAGGCTGGCGCCGATCTACACGCCCGTCACCCACATGCTGCCGCCCGAGTTCCCGCTGCTGCTGGTCGTGCCCGCGTTCGGCATGGACCTGCTGCTCCGCCGCGCCGGACGGCGCCCCGACTGGCTGCTGGCCGCGAGCCTGGGCGCGAGCTTCGTGCTGCTGCTCCTCATTGTGCAGTGGTGGTTCGGCGAGTTCCTCCTCTCGCCCGCCGCGCGCAACTGGGTCTTCGCGGGCGACCAGTGGCCATACATGGTGCGGCCGGGAGCCTGGCAGCACAGCTTCTGGGACGTGCCGACCGACGCGGCCGGCCGCCTCGACCTCGCGGCGTTCGCGCGCGGCATCGGCTGGGCCGTGGCCATCGCGATCGGATCGTCCAGGGTCGGGCTCTGGTGGGGCGCCGGCATGTCGCGGGTGATGCGGTGACCCGTGCCGCCCGCGCGCTCGGGCTCGCCGGCATGGTAGTGCTGTGCTCGGCGCACGTGGGAAGCCCCGACGTCTGGTACGAGGGAGATGCCGGACCGTACCACCTGCTGGTCTACGTGCGCCTGCCCGGCGTCATTCCCGGCGTCGCCGACGTGGACGTGCAGGTGGCGGGCGCGGCCCCCGACACGGTCACCGCGATGGTCAACCTGTACGACGCGCGCGCGGGCCTGCCGCCGCCCGACGTCGCGCATCCGATCGCGGGCGCGGCCGGCTGGTACGGCACGCGGCTCTGGATCATGGCGCCCGGGTCCAACAGCGTCACGGTCACCGTGAAGGGCGCGAAGGGCGCCGGCACGACGGTGGTGCCGGTCGCCGCGGTTCCCAACCGCCGGTTGCCGCTCGGCCGTTGGCTCGGAGTAATCCTCGGCGCGGCGGGCCTGTTCCTGTTCGCCGGCATCGTCACGATTGTCGGTGCCGCCGTGCGCGAGAGCGTGCTGCCGCCCGGCAGGGCCCCGGATCCGCCCCGGCGCCGCGCGGCACGCCGCGCGATGACCGGCGCCGCTGCACTCGTCGGACTCCTGTTGCTCGGGGGCTGGCGCTGGTGGAGCGGCGAGGACCGCGCCTTCGTCGGCCGGATGTACCGGCCGTTTGCCACGGCCGCCGCCGTGACGGGATCCGGCGCCGCCCCGACGCTCCGGCTCGAGATCAGGGACTCCGGCTGGATCATGCGCGGCGACTCGGCCTGGCTCCGCGCGCACGGGCAGCACGCCTGGCCGCCGCTCGTGACGGATCACGGCAGGCTGATGCACCTGTTCCTCGTGCGCGCGCCCGACCTCGACGCCTTTGCGCACCTGCATCCGCGGACGGCGGATTCGGTGCGGTTCGACGCGCCGATGCCCGCCCTGCCGCCCGGCCGCTACCGGGTCTTCGCGGATCTGGTGCACGAGAGCGGGTTCGCCAAGACGCTGGTGACGACCGTGGACCTCGCCGGCTCGATCCCGGCGGCCGCCGAGCCGAGCGGCGACGACGCGGCCTACGTCGGCGGCGCGACCGGCCGCCGCGCCGCGCTGCCCGACGGCGCCACCATCACCTGGGACCGCGGCGAGGCGCCGCTGGTCGCGGGCGCGCCGGCGCCGCTCCGCTTCACGGTCCGCGAGCCCGACGGAAGGCTCGCGGCCCTCGCGCCCTATCTCGGCATGCCGGGGCACGCGATCGTGATGCGGGACGACGGGTCGGTCTTCATCCATCTCCATCCGATGGGGACCGTGTCGCCGGCGGCGCAGGAGACCTTCACCCTGCGGGAGGCGGGCGACACCGCAGCGGGCGCGATCGGCTCCCGCATCGCGGCGCGGGATTCCGCGATGGCCGCGACGATGCACGACACCGCGGCCGGACGATTGTCGTTTCCGTACGCCTTCCCCCGGCCGGGTCGCTATCGCGTCTGGGTGCAGGTGAAGCGCGCCGGCCGGGTGGAGACGGCGGCGTTCGGGGCTCGCGTCGAGCCCGAGGCGGCCCGCTGAAGGGAGCGACTCCGGAGGACCAGCCCGGGCCCCGCACCGAGCCGCATCCGCGCGGCGTCCCGCCCCCCATCGGTCCCGACGACCCACGGTACCTCGCCGTCGTCGCGAAGCAGTTCAACAAGCGATACACGCCGAGACCCGACGACGTCCGCATGATCGCCTCGGCGGAAGATGCGGTCGCGGCGGTCGAGGCCGCGGTACGGGAAAGACGCCGGTTCGCCGTGACGAGCGGCGGCCACTGCCTGGAGAATTTCGTCTCCGACGCGGAGGTGCGCGTCATCCTGGACGTGTCGCCGATGAAGCGGATCGACTACGACGCGGCCCGGCGCGCCATCGTCGTCGAGGCGGGCGCCACCGTCGGCGATGTCTTCCGGGCGCTGTTCGAGCGCTGGGGAACCGTCGTCCCGCTCGGCGAGTACCCCGCCATCGGCATGGGCGGCCACGTGGTGGGCGGCGCCTTTGGCTTTCTCTGCCGCCAGCTTGGCCTCGCGGCCGATTATCTCCACGCGGTCGAGGTCGTGACGGTGGACGCCGATGGGCACGCGGCCACCGTCGTCGCTACCCGCGACCCGGCCGACCCCAACCACGACCTCTGGTGGGCCCACACCGGCGGCGGCGGCGGAAACTTCGGTGTGGTGCTCCGCTACTGGTTCCGGGCGAGCGGCGCCCTGGGCGACAACCCCCGCCGGCTGCTGCCGCCCGCGCCGGAGTCGGTTACCACGTTCCGGGCCGAGTGGAGCTGGGCCGACATCGGCCGGTCCGCCTTCCGGCGTCTCCTCGCCAATCACGGCGTATGGTGCGAGCGGAACAGCGGCGCCGACTCGCCGAATGCGTCGCTGTGGACGCTGCTCGAGCTTCATCGGGAACAGTTCGGGAAGATCGTCGTCCGCGGCGTCAGCACGGCAAGCGCGGCGGCGGAGCGTCAGGCGAACGAGCACCTGGCGGCGCTGGCCGACGGCCTCCCGGCGCCTCAAGGTCGGGAGCTGGCCCGACTGCCGTGGCTCGAGTTCGCGCTGAACCCGTTTCCCGACCTGTTCGCCGGGCCGCCGGGCGGCGTCAGCGTCAAGGTGAAGGACGCGCTGCTCAAGCGGCGGTTTACCGACCGGCAGATGGAAACGGCCTACGACCATCTCACCCGTCGCGATACCGACGTCATGGGCGGCATGCTCGGGCTTGCCACCTACGGCGGGCGGATCAACACCGTGGCCGCCGACGCGACCGCGTCGCCGCAGCGCGCGGCGATCCTCGACATCGCCTGCACTACCGGTTGGCTGGACCCGGCGGACGAAGCGAAGAACCTCGCCTGGGTGCGCGCATTGTACCGCGACCTGTTCGCCGACACCGGTGGCGTGCCGGTGCCGGCCGACGCGTACGATGGCGCGCTCATCAACCACCCCGACAGCGACCTCGCAGACCCGTCGCTCAACACGTCGGGCGTGCCGTGGCCAGTCCTGTACTATCAAGGCAACTACGCCCGGCTCCAGCGCACCAAGGCTCGCTGGGATCCGCGGAACGTCTTCCGTCACGCCTTGTCCATTCGCGGATGACCGAGCCCCACGTTGTGATCGTGGGAGCCGGACCGGCGGGGCTTGCGGTCGGTGCCTGTCTCGCGCGGCTCGGCATCCCCGCGCTGCTGCTGGAGCAGGCTGACGCGGTCGGCGCCGCGTGGCGCTCGCACTACGACCGGCTTCACCTGCACACCGACCGAGGCCGATCCGGGCTGCCGTTCCTGCCGTTCCCGCGCGACCTTCCGCGCTACGTCCCGCGCGCCGACGTGGTCGCCTATCTCGAGACGTACGCGAAGGCGTTTCCGCTGGATATCAGGCTCGGCCGGCGCGTCGCCGCCGCGCGACCGGCCGGCGGCGGCTGGGAGGTGCGGACGCAGGATACCGTTTACTCCGCGCGCGTGCTGGTGGTCGCCACCGGGTACACCCGCGAGCCGAACCTGCCGACGTGGCCGGGTCAGGAGGCGTTCGGCGGTGAGCTGCTGCACAGCTCGGGCTACCGGAACGGGACGCGCTTCGCGGGACGGCGCGTGCTCGTGGTCGGCTTCGGCAACTCGGGCGCGGAGATCGCGCTCGACCTGTGCGAGCATCGCGCACGCGTGACCCTGGCGGTGCGCGGGCCGCCGCATGTCGTCCCGCGCGAGCTGTTCGGGATTCCCATCCTGGCGATCACCATCGCGGAACGAGCGCTGCCGCCGCGGCTCGCCGATGCGCTCAACGCGCCGGTTCTGCGCGCCGTCCTCGGCGACCTCACGCGCCATGGCCTCCGACGTCCGGCGGGCGGTCCGCTGAGCCGGATCCACCGCGAGGGACGCATACCCGTGATCGACGTGGGCACGATCGAACGGATCAAGCGAGGAGAGATCGCGGTGCGTCCGGGCATCGAGCGGTTCACTGCGGATGGCGTCGCGTTCAGCGATGGGACGCGGGAGGCGTTCGATGCGGTGGTGCTCGCCACCGGGTACCGCCCGCGGGTGGACGCGTTCCTGCAGGGCGCCGGGGCGGCGCTCGGCCCGGAGGGTACGCCGCGCTCGAGCGGGCGCGCGTCGGGCGTTCCGGGGCTCTACTTCTGCGGGTACTACGTGGCGCCGACCGGCATGCTGCGGGAGATCGGGCGCGAGGCGAAGCGGATCGCCTCGGAGATCGCCCGGACCGCCCGCTCCTTCGCCTTCGCCTCGACGTCCACCGTTGCGCGCATCCCGAGCCACTCCCGCGGCACGTCCGCAGGGTCGATGTAGTCCGCGTGGGGCCTGGGGTCGCCGCCCTTCCAACCTTCGCGCGGCGACGAGATGTGGAAGTACGGCTCTCGTGCGCCCCACGTCGCGGCGGCCCGCGCGGTCGCCTCCGCCACCGACAGCCCGTCGCCTTTGCAGCGGTGGTGATGGACGTCGTAGACCAGCGGGAGGCCCAGCCGCTCGCAGAGCGGCAGCAGGTCCGCCGGCGCGAACAGCCGGTCGTCGTTTTCCAGCGCGAGTCGGCTCCGGGCTCGCGCGCTCAGACGCTCGACCGCGAGGCCGAGCCGCGCGACAGCCGCCTCGACTCCGCCCGCGCCACCCCCGCCGTGCAATACGATCACGTCGGCGCCTACCAGCTCGGCGACCTCCGTCTGGAACTCGACCTCCGCGGTCGAGCTCTGCACCACCGCCTGGCGCTCCGAATTGAGGACGACGAACTGGTCCGGATGGAAGCTGAGCCGCACGTCAAGCTCGCGCGCGAGCGCTGCAGCCTCGAGAAAGCTCTCCCGCGCGGTGCCCCGGCGGTCGATGCGCTCGAGCGTGTACCCGCTCTCCGGATGCGTGCCGAGCGGCAGGATCTGACTGGTGATGCGAAAGGCGCCGATGCCGAGCTCGTGGCAGTGCCGCACCGCGGCCACGAGCGCGCGCCCGTTGTCCACCGCGATGCCGCCCAGGTAGTCGCGGCGCGCCCTGGCCGTCAGGGTCGAGACGTACCGATGGGTCGCCGAGCGGAACTTGATAGGGGCGTCGACGAATTGGCAGCAGAGGCCCCAGCGGAGCATGTAGGCATCCCTTCATCCCGAGCGCAGCGAGGCACGTGTTCGGCGTGGTTCGAGCCCTTCCGGCCGAGGTCCCGCGCCGCGCTCGGGCGGCGCGCTCGTGTGATCAGAGCAGCTTGACGATCCAGTCGCCGACCAGGTACCCGATGCCCGCCACGCCCAGGCCCACGAGGAACATGTCCATGCCGCTTCGGATCACGCCGCGGCCGGTGAAGAAGCTGCGGGCGGCGCCCACCGCGAAGTGCGACACCATGGCGAGCAGAAAGGAGGCCCAGATCGCGGCCCGTCCCGTGCTGAACAGCAGCGGCGCCACGGGGATGAACGCGCCGAGCGCGGTCGCGGTGCCGGTGATCCACGCCTCGCGCATGGGAGTCGTGGTCGCTTCGCCGATCTTGAGCTCCTCGCGGACCTGCTCCTCCAGCGCGCGGGCGGGGTCCTGCATGATCTGCGCGGCCAGCGCCTGGGCCTGCTCGGACGGCACGCCCTTGGTCTGGTAGATGAGGCTCAGCTCTTCCTGTTCCAGCTCGGGCATGAGCCGGATCTCCTCCTTCTCCATCGCGATCTCGTGCTCGAACACTTCCCGCTCGCTCTTGGCGGCGAGGTAGCCCGAGGACCCCATCGAGAGCGCGTCGGCGGCCATCCCGGCGAGCCCCGCGACCACCACGGCGTGACTCGCCACCTCCAGACCGCCGCCCTGCGCGCCGAGCATCCCGGCCACCAGGCCGAAGTTGGCGGTGAGCCCGTCGTTGAAGCCGTACACCACGTTGCGGAGGAATCCGCCGGCCCCGGTCTTGTGCCAGGGCTCTCCGTCCGTCCCGCTGATCGAGGCCAGCGTCTCGGCGTGCTCCTTGGATTCCTTGGCGAGGGTCAGGGCCGTGGGACCGACCACCCCGTCGGGCGCCTCCTGGTAGAGGCTCAGATAGCCCTTGACCTCGCGGCCCTCTTCCTGGAGCAGCATCGGCAGGAGCACCCCCGCGCCTACCCGCCGTGCGATCCAGGCCCGCAGCCTGGCACCGCGGGAGGGCCCCGGCGTCTCGACCTGGTGGCCGTTCTCCGCGAGGAGGGTCCGCCACATCTCCACGTGCCGGTCCTCGACGGACGCCAGCTTCCGGTACAACTCGGCCTTGTGCGGGTCTCGCTCCGCCTGGGCCAGCTCCCGGTAGAGGAAAGCCGCATCGGCCTCGTCTTCGAGGTGGTGCAGCCAGATATGAGGTGCGGCGGTCTCGGGCATGGGCGGATATATAGCCCGGTCCGCGGGGAGCGGTAAGCGGGCTCCGAGAGCGCGACACGGGTATCATTGGCCATCTCGAAGGGCGCGGGGAGCAGGTTGGAGTGACGGCATACCAGTGAGGTTCGGATTGCCAGGGATTCACCACGGAACCACGGAAAACACGGACAACGGCCACGGAAACGGGCGAGGGGTGACAGCACACCGGCGGGGTTCGGGGCCTGAGGGAAAAGCGAACCACGGAGGCACGGAGGGCACGGAGAACGGCCACGGAGAGAAACGTGGGGTGACCGCACACCGGCGCCGGTCGTGGAGCAGGGACCGCACCGGTGTGCGGTTGACCACCTGCTGTTCTCCGTGCTTTCCTCCGGGCCGCTCCGTGCCTCCGTGGTGAAGGTCCGCGGACCGGGGGCCTCGCCGGTGTGCTGTTGACCAAAGGCTTTATTCCGTGGCCGTTGTCCGTGTTTTCCGTGGTTCCGTGGTGAACTGTCGCGGACCAGGGACTCCGCCGGTGTGCGGTTGGCCCGAGGTTCTCGAGCGCATCCCGGGGCTCCAGTGGAATCTCGAATGTGAGCACGGGCTCACCGCCGGCGCCCCTTTGCGACCATGTCCCTGGCCCCCGCATCTTTCAGAACGCCATGACCGGGACCCAGTTAATGGATTCGTACCTCCTCGCCAACGCCGAATCGGTGGTCGCCCGGGCTCGGGCCGGGGATGAGGATGCCCTCGAAGAGCTCTACCGGGCCTTCGAGGCGCCCGTCTACAACCTTGCCCGCCGGATCTGCCGAACCACCGAAGACGCCGAGGACGTGCTCCAGGAGACCTTTTTCGAGGTGTGCCGCAGCATCGGGCGCTACCGTGAGGAGGGGAGTCTCTGGGGTTGGGTGCGGACCATCGCGGCAAGCAAGGCGCTCATGCGTCTCCGGCGGAACAAGTACCGGGATACCGACGAGCTCCAGGAAGAGGCCGTCGGCCAACGGCGGGAGGACACGGCGCTCCGCATGGATCTCGAGGCCGCCCTCGAACGGCTCTCCGAGACCTCCCGGGCCGTGGTCTGGCTGCACGACGTCGAAGGCTACACCCACGACGAGATCGCGGGCATGATGGGCAAGACGCCGAGCTTCTCGAAGTCGCAGCTCGCGCGGGCGCACCAGCGCCTGCGCCGCTGGCTCGGCGAGGAGGTGGAGGGATGACCCACCTGACCGTGGAAGCGCTGCTCAGCCTCCGCGAGGCGGGGCTCGAGCCGGGCGACGCCTCGGCCCGGGCCCACCTCGACGGCTGTCCGCGCTGCCGGGCCGAGCTCGAGCGGCTTCACCAGCGGGTCGCCCGGCTCAAGGCCCTTCCCGCCCTGCGCCCGAGCCGCGACCGCTGGCCCCAGGTCTCGGCCCGGTACCGGGTCGAGCGGCGGAACCGCCGGCAGCGCACGGCCGGCCTGATCGGGCTGGCGGCGGCCGCGTCCATCGCGCTCGGCGTCTCGCTGGGACCCCGCGGCAACCCGGCCACCAATCCCGGCGAGCAGGAGATTCAGGCGGCGATGGCCCGCTCCCAGGCGCTCGAGAACGCCTTGAGCCGCTACCAGCCCGACCAGCGCGTGCTCGACGGCCGCACCGCCGGCATCGCCCAGGAGCTGGAGGACCGGATCGCGACGGTGGACCGGGAGCTGGAGATGGCCGACCTGCTGGCGCAGCAGGCGCGCGACGAGCAGGTGCTCAAGCTGTGGCGCGAGCGCGTGGGCCTGCTCGACGCCCTGGTGGATGTCCACGTCACCCGCGCCAGCAACGTGGGGCTCTAAGCCCGAAGGAGCGAGACATGCGATCTGGTGTTGTTCTGATGGCGATGCTGACCGCGACGACGGTGGGCGCCGCCCCCGGTGTCCTCGCCGCCCAGGGCCGGCCGCACGACGACTCGCTCCGGGCCGATCGGTTCGAGCAGCGGGTGGACGGGCCCGACGGGCTCATGCGGATCGTGATGAACCGGCGTGCCCGGCTCGGCATCAAGGTGAACCTCCAGGCGCGGGACACCGACTCGCTCGGCGCCTACGTCCAGTCGGTGTCGCCCAACGGGCCGGCCGCCAAGGCGGGGCTCCGCTCCGGGGATATCATCACCAAGCTCGACGGCAAGTCAGTGCTGTCCGGCGGAGAGGCCGAGCAGCAGGCGGACCGGCGCCAGTCGCTCCCGGGCCTCCGCCTGATCGAGCTGGCCGCGCGGCTCGAGCCCAACGATACGGTTGCCATAGAGTTCCTCCGGGGCAAGGACCGGCGGACGGTCTCCGTGGTGACCGAGGACGAGCCCGACACCTTCGCCCAGGGTCCGGACGGGCACCGGTTCATGATGCGGTTCTCGGGTCCGGGCCCGCGCGACCGCCTGCCCGTGGGCGATTTCATGGACGAGATGGGGCCGGGCGGGCACTTCGAGTTCCTGTCGGGCGGGTCCCTGGGTGACCTGGAGCTGGCACCGCTCAACCCCGATCTGGGCGGGTACTTCGGCACGACGGACGGGGTGCTGGTGATCCGGGCCCCGCGCGACGGCAGCCTGGGCCTCAAGGCGGGCGACGTGGTGCAGGCGGTCGACGGCCGGAAGCCGTCCAGCCCCTCCCACCTGTTGCGGATCCTCCGCAGCTACGAGCAAGGGGAGTCGTTCAAGCTCGACATCATGCGCAACCACAAGCGGGAGACGGTCACCGGGCGGCTGAGCGATCACGACGACTGATGTGCTGTGCCTCACAGAGCTTCTTCGAGGAGTTGGCTATAGGTTCGGCCCACCTCGGAGGCACTATGGGATTCTTGTGGACCTTGATCATTGGGTTGATCGTCGGAGCGATTGCGAAGTTCCTGATGCCCGGCAAGGACCCGGGCGGTGTGATCGTCACCATGCTGATCGGCGTCGTCGGTGCCCTGCTGGCGGGGTTCCTGGGGCGGTCGCTCGGATGGTATCAGAATCCCGGTGAGGGTCCGGGCATCATCGCCTCCATCATCGGGGCGCTGATCCTGCTGCTGCTCTACCGCCTGTTCATCGGCCGGCGGGGAACCACGGTTCCATAGCGGCTTGCCGGGGCAAGACCGAAAGGCGGAACGTCGCTCAGCGGCGATCCGCCTTTCGTCATTCGGGCTCCCGTTTGAACGGCACACCGGTGGGGCCCCTGGTCCCTGACAGTTCACCACGGAACCACGGAAAACACGGACAACGGCCACGGAAACAGCTGGTGGTGACAGCACACCGGCGGGGTTCGGGGCCTGAGGGGAAAGCGAACCACGGAGGCACGGAGGGCACGGAGGGCACGGAGAGAAACGTGGGGTGACCGCACACCGGCGCCGGTCGTGGAGCAGGGACCGCGCCGGTGTGCGGTTGACCAAAGGCTTTTTTCCGTGGCCGTTGTCCGTGTTTTCCGTGGTTCCGTGGTGAACTGTCAGGGACCAGGAACTCCACCGGTGTGCCGTCCCGGGAAACTCCCGAGCCGTTCACGGTCCCGTTGCGTCGAGCCCCCGGGCCGGGACCCTAGACGAGCGCCACCCGCGCCCGCGCCGGTCGCTCGGGATGCACCTGCCGCGCCAGCTCGGCGAACATCGGAATGTCGAGGCTCTGCGCGCCGTCGCTCATTGCCTTCGCCGGGTCCGGATGCACCTCGACGATCAGCCCGCACGCGCCGACCGCAAGCGAGCCCAGGCTGAGCGGCGTCACCAGCGAGCGCACGCCGGCGGCGTGGCTGGGATCCACGATGACCGGCAGGTGGGTCCGCTCGAGCAGCAGCGCCACGGCGTTGAGGTCGAGCGTGTGCCGGGTCGCGCGCTCGAAGGTGCGGATGCCGCGCTCGCACAGGACGACGTTCGGATTCCCTTCCGCCAGGATGTACTCGGCGGCCATCAGCCACTCCTCGATGGTGGCGCCCGCGCCGCGCTTGAGCAGGATCGGCTTGCCGCTCCGGCTGGCGGCGCGAAGCAGGGTAAAGTTCTGCATGTTGCGCGCGCCGATCTGGAGCATGTCGGCGAAGTGCCCCACGACCGCCACTTCCTCCCAGCTCAGCACCTCGGTCACGACCGGCAACCCGGTGCGCTCGCGCGCGTCGGCGAGATAGCGGAGACCCTTCACGCCCAGGCCCTGGAAGTCGTAGGGC
Source organism: Gemmatimonadales bacterium (assembly GCA_025928645.1). Taxonomy (GTDB): domain Bacteria; phylum Gemmatimonadota; class Gemmatimonadetes; order Gemmatimonadales; family GWC2-71-9; genus CAVVWJ01. The sequence goes on along the minus strand of JAICJD010000003.1, from coordinate 41,347 downwards.
GAGGTGCGCGGCTTGTAGGCGCCGCCGCGCAGCATGTCGCCGCCGGCGTCGGCCACCGCGCGGGCGGTCTCGAGGATCATGGCCTCGCTCTCGACCGAGCACGGTCCCGCGATCAGGACCGGCTCCTCACCGCCGAACGTCACCGCGCCGACCGACACCCGGCTGCCCTCGGGCACCCGCCGCCGGTCCACGAGCGGGATGTCCGGCTTCCGGGTGTGGTGCGCCGGCGTGGGCGGAGGCGCGGAGAGCCGCGACCCTTCGACCCAGGCCTCGTAGCTCCCCAGCACGACGACGTGGGCGGCCAGCGCGCCCACTTCCTCCAGCGCCTCCGCGACCCGCGGGTCCGCGGCCGATCCGTCGATGTCGACGTAGAACCGGTAGGTCCAGGGCGCCGACCGCTCGGGCCGGGACTGCAGCGCCATCAGGTTGACGCCCCGCACGCCGAACGCCTGAAGCGTGAGCGCCAGCATGCCGGGCTTGTGGTCGATCAGCACGATGAGCGACGTCTTGTAGCGCGTGCTGCCCGCGCTGCCGGCCGGCAGGGCCGGCGCGTCGGCGCGGGTGAACGTCAGGAAGCGGGTCTGGTTGGTCGGGTCATCCTCGATCCGCTCGGCGAGCGGGACCAGGCCGTGCGCGTCGGCCGCGTGGCGGGCGGCGATGGCGGCAAGCGCCGGATTGCCTTCCTGAGCGACGAGCTCGGCGCTGCCCGCGGTGTCCCACGCGCTCACCAGCTCCACGTCGGGCAGGTGCTCGCCCAGCCAACGCCGGCACTGGCCCAGCGCGACGGGGTGCGACAGCACCCGCCTGATCCCCTCCAGGCTCGCGCCGGGAAGTCCCATGATCGTGTGGTGCACCGGGTAGAGGATCTCGTGCGTGAGGCGGAGCGTCCCGTCGCCGAAGGCCTCCTCGAGCAGATCGTACGTGGTCGTGACCGACCCGATCAGCGAGTTCTCGATCGGCAGGCAGCCGGCCTCCGCCGCGCCCGTCCGCACGGCCGCGACCACATCCGCCGCTTCCCGGCACGGGATCGTTTCATGGTCCGGCCAGCGCCGGCGGGCGGCCGCCTGGCTGAACGACCCGTGGGTGCCTTGAATCGCTACACGCATGCTCTGCTCCAGAGGTGAACAACGAAAAACCCCGCCGGATGGTCCGGCGGGGCTTTGATGACGTCCGGTCGGGGGCGCTCGACTACGCTACCGACTCCGGACGGCCATCGGGCCGCGCCGGGCTGGTAAAGTAGAAGAACCACACGTTCCGTGACTGGGGCATGGGTCCAACGTACCGGGCGGCCCTCGGGTTTGTCAAGCAAGCTTATCTTTGGCGCTCGTGACGCGCCTTCGGCCGGCCTGCCTGCTCGTGATCGTTCTCGCGCTCCTTGGCGGCCACATGGCCGCGCAGGGGCTTCCGCCGTACGCTCCGATCAACCCCGTCGCCGATTCCCGCACGCCGCTCGGATTCGAGCCGTACCGGCCGGCGCGGGCGGGCCGGTGGGACGTCGCGCTCGCGCTGGACTACGGGAGCGCGGTCGAATACTTCCAGGCGGCTCGCGCCGATTACGTGCTGGACGCCGAGCTGCTGCGTCTCCGCCTTCGCGTCGTCCGTGACCTGAGCCCTTCGGTGTTCGTCATGGCGGACGCGGCGGCGCAGGGGAGCTACGCGGGTTTCCTCGACGGCTTCCTCAACTGGTATCACGGCCTGCTCGGCATCACGCTCGAGGCCCGCGAGCTCAGACCGAACGACGCCTTTCTCTACCAGCTCGCGCTGCCCGACGGCTCGGTCCACGCGCGGCGTGCGAGCGATCTCTACCTGGGCGATCTGCACCTGGCGGGCGGCCTGCGCGTCGGGCCGCATCTACAGGCCATCGCGACCGTGGCGCTCCCCACCTCGACCGGTCCGGCCGGCTACGGCCGCGGCGCCGTGGGGTGGGGGCTCGAGACCACGCTGCGCGCCCCGCTTGCCCGGCCCCTGGTCTACGAAGGAAGCTTTGGCCTGGGATATACCGCCGAGCACGGCGATCTTGCCGCCGTGCAGCGGACGACGTTCGTGTCGGCGAGCTCGGGGCTGCGCTGGCGCTTCTGGGGACGCCAGTCGCTTTACGCGAACCTCTTCTTTCACAGCCCGTACTACCACGACACGACCATTCCCGCGCTCGACCGGCGCGAGCTGTCGCTCGATTTCGGGTGGATCCTGGCGACGAAGCGCGGCCCGGAGTGGCGGCTCGGGCTTACCGAGGACATGGAGCCGAGCGGGCCTGGGATCGATCTGGTGTTCCGGCTGGGGGCGAGGGGGCTGTGGTAGGGTGAGCGCTGAGCGGGACGGCTCGCCGCCTCTCTCAGGCCCCCACCTGCCCGGGCTTGAACAGGAACTGCTCCATGTTGCGGATGAGAAATTCCTTGGCCTTGGGATCGCGGAGGTTCAGGCCGTAGTGATTGATGAGCTGCTGCTGAAACTTGAGCCATTCGCCCCAGCACACGCCGCAGATCTCGTCGTAGACTCGCTTGCCCAGCTCATTCGGGAACGGCTGAAACGCCATCCGCTCTCGATCCAGTCCACAGCGGGCACAGTGTACCATCGTCATGGCGCGGAAGATAGACGGGTACCCGAGGAAATGTGATCCAGCCTACGGGACGGCGCCGAAAGTGTGATCCAGTCTACGGGCAAGTCTTGCCTACCGCATTAGAATCCGTTCAGGGAGCGAGACGTCGCCGCGATTCGTCGCGCCTGATGTATCTCGCGCCCGCGGCGGTGCCGAGCCCGGTGCCGATGCCGAACAGCACGGCCGGCGTGACGGTCACGAGCGGCAGCAGGACCGTCGGCCAGGCGAAGACAAATGCCGTCGCTCCCGCGATTAGCGGGGCCCAGGTCGACTGAACAGCATCGACGAACCGGAGCCGCGTGCGGACGAAGTTTTTGGAGATGAGGTAGCCGGCGAGGCCGGCGGCTACGGTCAACATCAACTGAAGCATGGCGTTACCCTCTATTGAGGACATGGAGGCCGCGTTACAGTACGAAACGTCAGGAGAAAAGATTCGCCGACGGGGTGCCCCCAGGCATCAGACTAGCGACAGTGTGAGTACGTACCGCGGGTGGAAGGTTCGTGTCCTTGCTCCTGTCTCTACTCGGGAAAGGAGGCCACAGATGCGACATCCGACCGTTCAGGTGCCCAATATCGGCCCGATGGACCACGCGTGGGATCTGCTGGGCGAGTGGCAGGCCGAGTTCGAGTTGCCGGAAACCGAGTCGCCGGTGCACGGGAAGGTGACCTTCCGCTCGTGGACCGACGCTGAACTGAGCCTCGATCCGATCGAGGCGGCCATCGCCGGAATCCCGGCGCAGGTGCCGCTCGAGCGGGCGAGCGAAATCCATCTGACCGACGCGGGGGGCGGTGCCCTCCAGTGGGTGCTCCACGCGCCGTCCACCAACTGGTCGCTGCAGGCCACGATGTGGCCCGGGTCGCTCCACCTGTTCGTGAGCGACGCGGACGACGACGAGGAGCAGCTCTACCGGGCGCGGGCCGTCCGGACGCAGGAGTACTACTTGCGCAAGTACCCGCTCGATCCTGAATGACTACTCGAAGTATCGAACTGCAGCTACACGGTTTTGGTGCTCCGCTCGCCCCGGCGAAAGCCGAGGTGGCGGAGCTGGCCCCGGCGGACCGGCTCAAGCGGGCCGCCACCATCTTCGGCGCCTTCATCGCCGTCGCCATCATCGCGATTCCGATTCCCATCGTGCACTTCGTGGTGGTGCCGGGCGGACTGCTCCTCGCGGTCCTGCTCGGCACGCTGCGCCTGCGCGAGGGCGCGATCTTCCGCGGCGTGCAGGGCCGCTGCCCCTTCTGCGGGACCGAGCAGCAGTTCCCGCTCTACGGGCGGTTCTCGCTGCCCAAGTCGCTGCACTGCACGAACTGCGGCCGGAAGCTCACGCTCGATGAAAGCCAGAACGCAGGCTAGGGCCGCTGTCCGCGGCGCGCGGCCGGCTCACCAGCGGAGCAGTGCGCTCCCCCAGAGAAACCCCGAGCCGAAGGCGGTGAGCGCCACGAGGTCGCCGGGCGTGAGCCGGCCCGCGCGGGCGCACTCGTCGAGCGCCATCGGGATCGTGGCCGCGGTCGTGTTTCCGTACCGCTCGATGTTGTTGTAGACCTGGTCGTCGCGCAGATCGAGCGCCTTCTGCATCATCTCGGCGATGCGCAGATTGGCCTGGTGGGCCACGAGCAGCGCGAGGTCCGCCGTCGTGTATCCGTTCGCGGCAAGCACCGCCCGGACTGACTCGGGCATCCGGGTCACCGCGTGCCGGAATACTTCCTTCCCGTCCATCTCCAGAAAGTGCCGCCCCGCCTCGATCTGCCCGGCCGACATCCGCGGATGGTACATCGACCCTGGCGCGTCGACCCACAGCTTTTCCGCGTAGGTCCCGTCACCGTGGAGATCGTACCCCAGGATGCCGCGCCCGCCGTCGCCTGGGCCGAGCACGGCGGCGCCGGCGCCATCGGCGAAGATCACGGCCGTGTTCCGTCCCCGGGTCGAGACATCGAGCGCGGTGGACTGCACTTCCGCGCCCACCACGAGGACGTACCGGTACAGCCCGCCGCGGATGAACGCGTCGGCGACGGCCAGAGCGTACACGAACCCGCTGCACTGGTTGCGGATGTCGATCGACGGAATGGCGCCGGTGCCCAGCATACGCTGGAGGTACACGCCGCCGCCCGGCGCGAAGTGGTCGGGGGTGGAGGTGGCGTAGACGATGGCGTCGAGCCGGCCCGGCTCGAGCCCGGCGGACTCGAGCGCGCGCAAGGTGGCCGCGTGGGCCAGGCCGGCGTTGGTCTCGCCCTCGCGCACCCAGCGGCGCTCCCGGATGCCGGTGCGCGTGCGGATCCATTCGTCGGTGGTGTCCATCAGGCGGGAGAGATCGTCGTTGGTGACGACCTGTTCAGGCACGGCGAGGCCGGTCCCGAGGAAGCGTGCGCCGGGCATGCGTCCATCCAGTGGAATGAGCGGCACCCAGTGGAATGAGCGGGACTAAGTATACCGCCGGCGGAAGGCGGCCCACAGGAGCCATACCCACGCGAGCCAGGCCATCGTCAGCACCCAATCCATCGACCGCCAGGTCTCCCACACCACACCAACAGGCGTGAGCCACACGGGCCAGCCGCTGTCCGAACGGAGGCGATGGCGCTCGACGATCTGCGAGCTTCCGAAGCCGCGGCGCAGTCCCTCCAGCAGCGCGGCGCACAGGGCGGGGGCCGGGCCCTCCGGGTGGGGCAGGGCCATGACGTTCCAGACCATGTTCGTGGCGCCCCAGCCGTGGCTGTCGCTCGCGCCGACGACGAAGCGGTTGAACCGGCGGGCGAGCGCCGCGATGGAATCCCGCCGGGCGCGCGTGAGCTCGTTGGCCTTCGGGGCCGCGTTCACCAGCTCGAGGCCGTCGGCGCCGGCGGCGAAGAGGCTGTCGAGCCGGTCACGATGGTTGCGCTCGTATTCGGGCAGCGAGAGCAGGCTGAGCGCGCCGTAGGCCCGCTCGCTCTCGCCGAGCAGCCGCTCGAGGCCCTCCAGCGAGCCGTTGTAGCGCCGAGGGTCGACCGGCAGCGAATCGCCCAGGAGAACGATGTGCGCCTTCCACGCGCTCACCTCGATGCCGGGACACGGCACGGGTGGGCGCCGCTCCGCCTCAACCCGCGCGTCGGCGCGCGGCGCGGGAGGGCGGAGCCCGGCGACGGTGTTGTGATCCGTCACGAACACGGCGTCGAAGCCGGCCCGAGCGTGCCAGCGGAGGTCGGCCTCGGTGTCGAACCCGCGCATGAGCGTTCCGCGCACGTCGTGGGAAACGTTGGTGTGGGTGTGCGCGTCGAAGACGACGTCGCCTGGGGGCGCCCCCGCGAGGGCAGCCATGGGGCGGTGCCACAGCAGCCCCGCGGCTACGAACGCCACGAGACCCAGAAGGGCGGAGAGGAACACGCGCACTTCGCGGAGCGCTTGGGCGCCGCGCTGCTCCGCCGGCCGCCTCCGCAAACGAAGCGCGCGCCCGACCCGCCATGCCACGAAGAGGACCAGCAGCCCGAGGAGAAAGCCGTGCAGGCGGCTCATGCTGAGCATCGACACGCCGTCCCATAGCGTGAACAGCGGCGCCAGCAGCTGGTAGAGCGGCGGGTACGCGAGGTGCAGCGACGGCGGCAGTGGCCGGCCGAGCGGATCGCTGAGCGGGGCGGCCGGAACGAGCCTGGCCGCCAGCAGCCCCAGCGTCAGCACGAGCGGGAGGGCGAGCCCGGTGCGAGCCGGGAGTCGGTGAGGCGGAACGGAGGCGGGAATGCCGGGAATATAGCGACGGCCTCCGAGGGAGTTCTTCATCCCGAGCGCAGCGAGGGACCGTGTGCGGGAATGGCTCGAACTCGGCCCGGCAAGGTCCCTCGCTGCGCTCGGGATGAAGTGCCGCCGGTATGCCTGTCCCGCTTACCACTGCCCGCTTCCCGCTTACCTCATACCCCCCCGAACCACGGGTAGCCCTGGTCCTCCCAGTATCCGCCCGGCCGCTCGCGGGTGAACGTCATGCCGGTGAGATATTTCGTGAGCTTGTACCCCAGCTTCACCGGCGAATAGAGCCGGAGCGGCGCACCCCTCTCCGCTGTGAGCGGCCGGTCGTTCCAGGCGTAGGCGAGGATCGTCTGCGGGTGCATCGCGCTCGCCAGGTCCCAGCCGTTGGAGTACCGGCTGTCGAAGGAGTCGAACCGAAGGTACCTCGCGTCGCGCGTCGGCTCGACCATCTGCGTGACCGCCGAGACCGGAATTCCCGTCCAGGTGGCGATGGCCGTCCATCCCTCGACGCAATGGTGCTTCACCGTATAGGTCACCCGCGGCAGCGCCTCGAGCATCGCGCTCGTCAGGCGCACGGGCTTTCGCACCAGGCCGTCTACCTCGAAGGTCCACCCGGCGGGCGGCTGGGGATAGGTGCCGACGCGGTTGTAGGTGATCGAATACGCGGGGAAGTCCCGCCTGGGCGTCCGGGCGGAAATGGGATACTGCGGTGCGAGACGGGTGCCGGAGAAGAAAATCTTCTCGCCCACCCAGTCGTTGATGCGGCTTACGGCCCGGAGCCGCGGCTCGATCAGTGAGCCGCCGTCCCAGCCGCACGCGGCGACGATCGACGCGGGGGCCACGACACCCAGGCGCACGAAGTCGCGCCGGCTGAGTCCGGGACGCTCACCCATGGCTCGGAAACCTCCCGCGGTACCAGCCGGTGATCATCGCCCGGAGCGAGGCCGGGTCCACCAGCAGCACCAGCGCGACGTGAAGGAGCGTGAAGGCGATGAAGATCCACACCGCCCAGAAGTGCCAGTAGCGCGCCAGCTCGTATCCGCCGAACAGCGCGGTGAGCCACGAGAGCTGCACCGGCTTGTAGACGGCGAACCCGGTGAGCACCGAGAGCGCGCCGAGCAGCACGATGAACGTGTAGGCCCCTTTCTGGAGGGCGTTGTGCTTGCCCTGCGGAGGATGGGTTTTCCGGAGTCGGAGATAGTAGAGCTGCATCTGGATGGCGGGGCCGATGTCGCGAGGCCGGAACAGCAGCGACCGCCACTCGCCGCTCACGGCCAGGAAACCGAGATAGACGACGCCCGTGATGACGAAAGGCCACGCGAGCGCGAAATGCCAGTTGAGGCCGCCGGCCAGCCAGCCGCCGAGCCGGGCCCACCGCGGGATGGGGCCGTCGATCGGGTTCGGGTAGTACGGCTGCCCGCGCGGCCCGAAGTGCGCAAAGGCGAGATAGATCTGAAGCCCGCTTGCGATCATGCCCAGGAGGAAAACGGCATTGAGCCAGTGGGCGGCGCGGACCAACCCGTGGTGTCGCTTCACATCGGGCCGCTCGGGGTCCATCCGGCCCTCCAGGAGAGAGAACGACGATCCAACCGTGGGGAAACGTCGCCAGCCGACGCCCGGTTCCGTCCGGGCTCCCGGGGGTTGCGGTTCGGGCCCGCTCCCCTGTCAGCTCGCGAACAGGGTGTCCGCCGCCTCGCGGCCGCTGGCCAGTGCCCCGTGGACCGTGGCGTTCCGTCCCTTTCGGGCGACGGCCTCGCCCGCGAGTACGACCGTGCCGCCGACCGGGCGGGCCAGCAGCTCGCGCGCCTCGATGGCCCCGACGCCGCCGTAGCTGTACGCCCCCCGCGATAGCGGGTCCGCCGTCCAGTCGTGCGTGTAAGCCAGCCGCAGGGCCGAACGGAGCTCCGCCACGTCGCGCCGGAACACGGAGGCGAGCGATTCGAGCGCCGCCCGGAGCATGACTCCTTCCGGCTGCCCGCTCAGCGCGGCGGCACGGGGTCCGCCGGTCCAGCCGGTGAGCAGGGCCTCATGGCTCGGCAGGGCGGTCCACCACACCGGAAAGGCCTCCGCGCCGCCGTGCACGAAGCTGGGGCCGTTTTCGCCATCGGGCGCCCACCAGCGGCGGTCGAATCCGAGGACCGCGCGGTGTGCGCTGCCCATCCGGAGCGTCCGAAGGGCAGTCTGCCATTGGGGCGGCGCGGGATCAATGGCGTCCGGCCCCGTGGCCTCGACCAGCTCGCACAGCACCGGCAGCGGGAGGGTGACCACGGCCTGCCGGGCGGTTACCTCGGTCCGCCCGTTTCCCGTCCGAACGGCGCTCCGCACCTCCCTGGGACCCCAGTGGAGCGCGGTCACCCGCTGGCCGAGCCGGATCTCGCAGCGCGCGGGATCGATCCGCGCGACGAAGCGCTCGATCAGCGCGCCGTAGCCCTCGCGGATCCGATGGACGTCCTCGCCGTCCTCCGCGCCCGCGTTCTCGTTCTCCGCGAGCGACCGCGAGCCGAGCAGCGACAGGTCGGCCGCGTGGAAGCCCTCGAGATACCGGGCGACGGCCTCGACTTCGCCGGGCTCGCCCGTGCCGCGGGTCTCGTCCAGCAGCTCGGCCACGGGACGGTCGTGGGATGCGTCGCCGGCCTCGAGCAGACGGGCGAGCGACCTCCGCAGATCGGGGAGAGGCGGGCGCCCGGGCCCTCGCCGATGCCGCTCGGGCACGGCGACCAGTGTCAGCCCGAGCGCCTCGATCAGCGCGACCAGTTCCGCCGGACGCCCGTGCACGAACTCGGCGCCGAGCTCCACCGGCGAGGCGAGCTCGGGGGCGTGCGTGGTGTGGATGCGGCCGCCGAGGCGGTCGCGCGCCTCCACGATCACGACGCGCCGGCCGCGGGCGACCAGCCGGTCCGCCGCGGCGAGTCCGGCCATGCCCGCCCCCACGACCAGCACGTCGGTGTCGGCCATCGGCGCTACTCGTAGCGCAAGGCGACGATCGGATCGAGTCGGGCGGCCCGCCTGGCGGGCCAGATGCCGAAGAAGAGTCCGACGAGGGCGCTGAAGCCGAACGCGACGACCACGGCCAGCGGAGAGATGAGCGTGTTCCACTGCATGACGCGGGCGAGCACGACGGTCGTGCCCACGCCAAGCAGAATGCCGATCGCCCCGCCCAGGATGCAGAGCGTCAGCGCCTCGATGAGGAACTGGAGCAGGATGTTCCCCCGGGTCGCGCCGAGCGCCTTGCGCACGCCGATCTCCCGGGTGCGTTCCGTGACCGACACCAGCATGATGTTCATGATCCCGATGCCGCCGACCACGAGGCTCACCGCCGCGATGCTGGCGAGCAGCGTGGTGAAGACCTGCGTCGCCTGCTGCTGGGTCTGGAGCACGTCCTGCTGGTTCCGGATGATGAAATCGTTCTCGCCGCCCGGACGGATGTGATGCTGGCGCCGGAGGACCCGCTCGAGGTCCACCATGCCCTGCTCGATCGGCACGCTGTCCTTCACCTGAATGGACATGGAGCGGAGCCGCTTGCTGCCGAACACCCGGTACTGCGCCGTATGCAGGGGGATGAGGATCTGCTCGTCGGGGTTCTGGAACCCGCCCGCGGCGCCTTTCGCGCTCAGCACGCCGACGATCTCGAAGGGAATGCCGCGGATGAGCAGCGTCTGGTGGATCATCGCGGCCGGGTTCGCGCCCAGCTCCTCGGGCACCGACGAGCCGAGCACCGCGTAGCGCTGGCGGGACGCGTCGTCGCCGTTGGTGAACATCCGGCCGTACGGGACGGTGTAGTTGTGCACGTCCACGTACTCGGCCGTGGTGCCGATGATGTTGAGGTTCCGGTTCTGGTTGCCGAACACGACCTGCTGGGACGACTGGGCCTCGGGCACGACCGCCTTGAGCAGGGTGGCGTCGCGCTCGAGCGCCTCGTAGTCGTCGGTGCTCAGGATGGTCCGGTCGGTGATCATGACGGCGCCCGAGCGACCCTGGCCGGCGAACACGGTGAACACGTTGGCGCCCAGCGCGGCGATCCGCTCCTCGACCGCCTTCTGGGCTCCGCTGCCGAGCGCCACCATGGTGATGACCGCGCCGACCCCGATGATGATGCCCAGCATCGTGAGCACCGACCGGAGCGCGTTGCTCCGGATCGAGGAGAGGGCGACGGCCAGCGTTTCGCCGACCAGCATCGTCAGCGGGCCGGTGTCCGGCGGCCGCCGCCGGACGAGGGCGCCGTCTGCTGCATGCCGGGAACTCCGCCGCCGCCGGTGATCCGGTTGACCCGCTGCTTCATGTCCTCTTGCGACTGCACCAGGCTCGCGCTCGGCAGGACGTAGACCGAGTCGCCCTGGGCCAGCCCGTGGAGGACTTCGCTGTAGTCGAGGTCGGTGAGGCCGGTCCGGATCCAGACCGGCGCGGGCGCGGCGTTCCGTTTGACGAAGACGACGTAGCGGCCCCCGCCCGCGTCTGTGCCCCGGGTGGCGCGGCGGCCGGCGCCGCCGAAGCCCCGCTGTCCGCGGGCTCGGGTAGAATCCCGGCGGCTCCGGCCGGCCGAATCCGCCGCGCCCGCGCTGTCGGCCGCCCCGGGGACCGAGGCGCCGGCCGAGCTGCCCGCCTGGCTCGCGGTGGCCGCGAGCTGGCGCTGAACGTCATCGGGCGAGAGTCCCAGCACCTGCGCCGCGGAGCCGACATCCCGCTGGGTCCGGAGCGCGGCGTTGGGCACGGCCAGCACGCTGTCGCGCTCGCCGACGTGGATCTCGACCTCGGTGTTCATGCCGGGCCGGAGCAGGCCCGTCTCGTTGTGGATGCGGACGAGCACCGGGAACACGGTCACGTTCTGCTCGGTCTGCGCCTGCGGCTCGATCTTGAGCACGGTGCCGTCGAAGCTGCGGTTGGGATAGGCGTCGACCGTGATGGTGGCCTCCTGTCCGGCCTGGACCTTCCCGACGTCGGTCTCGTCCACCAGGGTGCGGACTTGCACCAGGTTGAGGTCGGCCATCTTGAGCAGCGTCGTGCCGCCGCTCACGTTGGACGTGGCCGAGGCGATGACGGTCCCCCGCTCGATGTCCTTCTCGATGATGGTGCCGGTGATCGGCGCGCGGACGTCGGTGTCCTCGAGCTGGATCTTCGCGTTGTCCACCGCCACCCGCGCGTTCACGACCTGCGACTTGGCGTCGGCGTAGTTGAGCAGGGCGGTCTCGTGCTCTTCCTGGGTGATCGCCTGGGTCTTGAACAGCTCGTCGGCCCGGCGCATCTGGCTGGTCGCGTTGGTGAGCTTGGCCTGGGCCACGTCGAGATTGGCCTGTGCCTGCGCCAGCAGGTTGCGCGCGTTCCGCGGGTCGATATGCACCAGCAGCGCGCCGCGCTTCACCAGCTGGCCGGTCTCCGCGTTGAGCTGCAGCACTTCGCCCGACGCCTTGGACTTGACCTCGACGGTCGTGTCGGGCTGGATGGCCCCCGCCGCCTGGGCGTTCACGATGATGTCCCTCCGCTCGACCGGCACGGCCTGGTAGACGACCTGCTGCACTTCCTTTTTGCAGCCGCTGGCCAGCAGGGCCGCCAGCGCGATGAGGCCGCTCAGGCGCCTCACGCCGTCCTCCCGGTCACGAAGTCGCGCTCGACGCGTCCGTCCTTGAGGTGGACCTGGCGAAGCGCGTGGGCGGCGATGTCGGTCTCGTGGGTCACCAGCACGATCGTCTGGCCGTCGCGGTGGAGCCCTTCGAACAGGGCCATGATCTCCTCGCTGGTCGCGCTGTCCAGGTTGCCGGTGGGCTCGTCGGCCAGCAGAATGCTCGGCCGGTTCACCAGCGCCCGGGCGATGGCCACCCGCTGCCGCTGGCCGCCCGACAGCTCGTTCGGGCGGTGCTCCATGCGGTCCTGCAGCCCCACGCGCGTGAGCGCGTCGGCCGCGGCGGCCCGCCGCTCGCGCGCGCCCATGCCGGCGTACACCAGCGGCAGCTCGACGTTGTGCAGCGCCGAGGCGCGCGGGAGCAGGTTGAAGGTCTGGAAGACGAACCCGATCTCCTTGTTCCGGATGCGCGCCAGCTCGTCGTCGCCCAGCTCGGAGACCCGGTGACCGTTGAGCCAGTACTCGCCGCCGGTCGGGCTGTCGAGGCAGCCGATCAGGTTCATGAGGGTGGACTTGCCCGAGCCGGACGCCCCCATGATGGCGACGAACTCGTTCTGCCGGATGGCGAGATCGACGCCGCGGAGCGCGTGGACGACCTCGCCGCCCATGTCGTAGTCACGTTGGAGGTTCCGGGTGACGATGACCGCGTTCTTCGGGACGTCGGCCGGCAGCCTGGCCATGCGCTCGGCCGTGTCGCCCAGGCCCGCGGTCACAGGGTCCGTCCGATCAGCGCCTCGAGCTGCGCCCGGGCCCGGAGATAGTCGAACCGCGCGTTCACCACGTCCACCTCCGCCTGATTGAGGGCTTCCTGCGAGGTCAGCACGTCGACGATGGTCGAGGCGCCGAGCCGATAGCGCTCCTGCTGAACCCGGAGGTCCTCGGTGGCGGCCGCGACGCTGGTGGCGGTAATGTCGATCTTGGATTGCGCCGCCGCGAGCTCCGCCAGCCGCTGGGTGAGCTCCGCCTCGACCGCGCGACGCTCGTCGAGCGCGGTCGCCTGGGCCACGTCGAACGTGGCCTCGCGCTGCGCGATCGTGAGCTCGCGGTCGAACCGGTTGAACAGGCTCCAGCTCAGCTGCAGGCTGAGCTGGCGCTGGTTGAAGAAGGCGTAATCGTTCGCCCGGCTCGCGTTCCAGCTCGTGTTGGCGCCGAGCGTGAGGCTCGGCCAGTAGGCCGACCGCGACGCCCGGAGGTTGGACCGCGCGACCTCGGCGCTCGCGACCGCGTTCTGGATCCGGGGCGACCCGGCCTCGGCCTCCTGACGGAGCGCCGCGGTGTCCACCGCGGACACGACCCGGCGAAAGCTCGAGTCGTCCAGCGCGCGGACCCGGCCGGCTTCGCCGATGAGGCGGGCCAGGCCGGCTTCCGCGGTCGCGAGATCGGTCTGGGCCTGAATGAGGTCGAGCCGGGTATTGCCCAGGGTCACGAGCGACCGGAGCGAGTCCGAGCGGGTGGCGGACCCGGCGTGCAGCTTGGCCACCGAGACCTTGAGCTGCTCCTCGGCCCGGCGCACGCTCGCCTCCCGCACGCCGACCAGCTGGGCGGCGCTCAGGGCGTCGAAGAACTGGTTCGTGGTGGCCAGCGCCTGCTGGAACCGCGCGTCCACCAGGCCCGCGTTCGCCTGCGTCTGGCCCGCCTTGGCCGCCTGCAGCTCGGCGCCGCGGCGAAAGCCGGTGAACAGGTCCACGCTGGCGCTGAGCGAGGTGTTGAGGCTGCGGTTGGTCGTGTTGCCCGAGAGCACCTGGCCGGTCACGGGATCGATGCGCGAGGCGCCGCCGGACGAGAACATGCTGGCCGACGAGCTCGCGTTCAGGTTGGGCAGGAAGTTGCCCCAGGCGTTGCGCCGCTGGGCGGAAGCGGTCTCGAGCTCGCGCTGGGCCTGGACCATCCCCGGCTGAGTCCGCTCGGCCAGCCGGATGGCCTCGGCGAGGGACACCGCCCGCTCCTGCGCCCGGAGGGGACAGGCAGCCAGGAGGGTGAACAGCAGGATGAGGCGCACGCGGGTCATGCGATCCCGAGGGTCAGGGTCGACAGCGGAAAATAGCTCTGACGGGTCCGAAGCACAGAATTCGCCGGCCAACCCGGCCGTCGCGGGATGCGGGGCGCGAGAACGGCGCCGGGACCCCGGCCGGACACTGGCGCATCCGGTCACTGCATTGGGGTGCCGCCCCGGCTACCGTGGGCTCTCGTGACGCAGGGAGTACATCGCCGGGGCCCGGAGTGTTGGCGAGGCCCGGCCAACGCTTCCGCCGGGGGGCCTGTATACTCGAACGAGGTTTCGTGGCATCATCCATCATGACCGAGGACGCGATACGACCGAGCCGGCCGTGGTCCGGGGCCCGAGCGGGTCCCGGAGACTCTCCGTAATGCCGGGCTCGATAGGTCCTGAGGCCCGCCACGACTCCGCACCCGCCGAGGCGCCCGACCCGCACGAGGCGGCCGCCATCGCCCGCGTCCAACGGGGCGAGGCCGAGGCGTTCGACCTGCTGGTGCGGCGCTACATGCGCACCGGATACGCGGTGGCCTTCCGGGTGCTCGGGCACCGGGAGGATGCCGAGGACGTGGTCCAGGAGGCCTTCCTCGCCGCGCTGGCCAATATCGGCAGCTTCGATACGGGGCGAAGGTTCGGCCCCTGGTTCCACCGCATCGTGGTGACGCGCGGGCTCAACTTCCGCAAATCGCGCGGACGGCGCGCCACCGAGGCCCTGGACGATGCGGGCGTCGCCAGCGGCGACCCCGGGCCCGCCGCCGCGGCCGAGCAGGACGCGCTTCGGACCAGCGTGGCGCAAGCGCTCGGGCGGCTTCCCGAGCGGCAGCGCATGGTCGTCCAGCTGTTCGAGCTGGACGGGTTCTCCGGCGCCGAGATCGCGGGCATGCTCGGCATCTCGCCCGGTACGGTGCGCTGGTATCTCCACGAGGCGCGGCAGGCCCTGCGCGGCACGCTCGCCCATCTGCAGGAGACGGCACGATGAACCCCTCACATTGGTCGCTCGACGAGGACCCGCCCCGCGACGAGGCGCTGGCCCGGCTGCTCCGGTCCGCCGACGGGTCGGCGGGCACCCGGCCCATGGACTGGGATCGCCTGCACGACCGCATCGCCGCCGCGGCCGGCCTGCCGGCCGCGCGGCCGGACGCGGGTGAGTGGTGGGACGTCGTGGCGCGGTGGCGGCGGGTCGCCGTGGCGGCGAGCGTGGCGGCCATCCTCGCGGCCGCTGCGATGCTGTGGCAGACGGAGCGGAGCGACGCGGAGGTCTCCTTGACGGACGCGGCTCCCGAGACGGCCGCGCTCGCGCGCGTCGTCGTCGCCTATCCGGACGAGGCCGTGTTCAGCTCCATGGTGCAGGACGGCCGGACCGATGCCTTGGCCGCGTGGGAGTCGCGATGAGCGAGCCACGGTCCCGCCTGGTCGCCGGCATCGTGATCGTGCTGGTGTTCGCCGCTGGAGTGGCGGTGGGCTTCTTCCTGCGCCACGAAATGGGCTGGCACGATGGGCCGAACGGCCTTGCCGTGGGCGGCCCGCCGCCCAGGCCGTCCGGCGGGGTCAAGGCGTCGATGCTCGAGCGGCTGGATCGCGAGCTCAAGCTGACGCCCGCTCAGCACACCCGGATCGACAGCGTGCTGACCCGCCGCGAGGCCGATCTGCACGCCCTCATGACCGAGACCCGCCCGCGTTTCGACTCGATCGCGCACCGCACGCGGGACGAGATTCAGGCCGTCCTCACCCCCGAGCAGCGCGACCGGTTCGCCAAGATCGTCCAGGAGATCGATCGGAGAAGGCAGGCGAAACGGCGGTAGCCGGCGGGGAGCGGTAGGCGGGAGACGCACACCCTGTCATCCCGAGCCCGAGTGGCGGAGCGATCTTGCTCTGGAATGGCCCGAACTCGGCCCGGCAAGATCCCTCGCTGCGCTCGGGATGAAAATGCTGCTGCTCCTGGCCGCCCGCTCGCGTGCCCGCCCGCTGCCTGCTCGCCCGCTCGCCCGCTCGCCTGCTCGCCCGCCTCCCGCCCTACCGATCCACCCGCCGCCTGAACGCCTCGCGCCACGCGCTGATCGCGAGCCAGCCGCACAGGATCCCGAAGCCGTAGGCGGTGATGGTCGGGAGCGCGAAGAACAGCGCGCCGAGCGACACGAGCATGGCGCTCAGCGGGAGGAAGATCGATCGGCGCGCGTTGGAGATGAGGGCGCGCAGGGCGAGCGCGGCGCGCCGCCGCCGCTCCCGGCCGGTCGGCTGATGCTCCAGGCCCACGACCTCCGGGCTCCCGCGGCTGAGCACGGTGGGCAGAGCCGCGCTCAGGCGGTGCGGCCCGCGCGCCGGCCGGCGAATGACCTCGCGGCTCCGCGCCACGTCCAGGCGGAACTGGCGCTCCATGGCGTCGGCCAGGGCCACATCCTCGACCAGCACGTCCAGCTCCCAGTTACCGAGCAGGCTCGACGGATTGAGGTTACTCGACCCGACGCGGGACCACCGCCCGTCGGCGACCAGCGTCTTGGCGTGAAGCATGGGGCCGTCCCACTCGAAGATCCGGACGCCGCTCCGGAGCAGATCGCGGTAGCCGATGCGCGAGAGGTTGCGCACTAGCGGGAGGTCGCTCGACCCCGGTACCAGCAGCCGCACGTCCACCCCGTCGCGGGCCGAGTCGCGCAGCGCCTGGAACAGGCGAGGCGGAGCCACGAGATAGGCGTCGGTGATCCACAGCCGGTTGATGCTGCCGGCGGCGAGCAGCTCGATCACCCGATAGGTGCGCTCCCGGCCCGGCTCCCCGCGGATGACCCGGACCTCGGCGTCGCCCTGGGGGGCGACCCGGCCGGCCACGTCCTCGTCGGGCAGCCGGCCGCCGGCAAGCTCCCACGTGCGGCCGAACGCCTGGTCCAGCACCGCAGCCGCGGGGCCGGCCACCTGCACGGCGGTGTCGCGCCACGGTGCCAGGTCGCGCGCCTCCTCGCCCGTCCACTCGCACCCGATGCAGAGCCCTCCGATCACCGCGCGCGAGCCGTCGGCCACGACCAGCTTCCGGTGATTGCGCGAGAAGTTGGGGACCAGATCGAGCGCGGAGAGCGGGCGGAAGGCCCGGACCTCGACGCCTGCCTTCCGGAGCGACCGCCAGAACGACCGGGGCGTGGCGAAGCTGCCGAGCCCGTCGTACAGCACGCGCACGTGCACGCCTTCGAGGGCGCGCCGGGCCAGCAGATCGGCAAACCGCTTCCCCGCGCTGTCCGCCCGGATGATGTAATTCTCGAAGTGGATCCAGCGGGTGGCGCCGGCGATGGTCTCGAGCATCGCGTCGTAGGCGGCGGGCCCGTCGATGAGCAGGTCCACCTTGTTGCCGGGGATGGGCCGGCCGCCGGCGGCGCGGTTGATCGCGCTCGCGACCGACTGCTCGGCGTCGACCCCGCCGGCGCCGGCGGCCGGAGCGCCGGTCATGCGCCGCCGAGGCCGAGCGCGTGCTCGTGGGGCCGGAGGGCCTCCAGCACGAACGCGATGTGCTCGTCGAGCGGCACGCCGATCTCGGCGGCGCCCTGCGTCACATCGTCCCGGCTCACGCCGCGCGCGAACGCCTTGTCCTTGAGCTTCTTCTTGACGCTCGAGACCTCCAGATCGCGGAGACTCCGCGACGGGCGCACCAGGGCGCACGCCACCAGGAACCCGCACAGCTCGTCCACGGCGAACAGCGCCTTGGCCATGGCGCTGTCGCGCGGGACGCCGGTGTAGGAGGCATGCCCCAGGATGGCCCGGCCGCTCGCCTCGGGCAGCCCGTCGGCGGTGAGGAGGCGGACGCCCTCGGCCGGATGCTCCTCGGTGGCGGCGTGCGCCGCGTTGGGAAAGCGCTCGTAGTCGAAGTCGTGCAGCAGGCCCACCAGACCCCACGCGTTCTCGTCCTCACCCGCCCGCCGGGCCATCGCCCGCATGGCGAGCTCCACCGCGTACATGTGCTTCCGAAGGGCATCGGACGCCGTATACTCGTGCATCAGGGCGAGTGCGCGGTCGCGGTCGAGGGCCATCGGAGCTCCGGGCGGGTCAGGTAGGCTGCGCGTATCCGGCGGTCAGGGGGACGCGGGTCGACACCTCGCCGTCGAGCGAGATCTCGAACGCGTAGGTGCCGGGTCGGGGAAGCGGCACGTCGAACACCAGCACCGCTCCGGCTTCCACGTCCACCACACCGGCGGGCGGCTCGCCGAACTGCACGGTGCCCTCGCCGCCGAGCAGCTCGGTCCCGGCCTCGTCTACGAACCGGATGCGGATGGAGTGGACGCCGATCTCGGTGCGGCGTCCGCGCACCCGGAGCACGAGATGCGTGCGGGGGCAGACCGACGGAAAGCTGGTGAGCCAGACGTGCTGGAACATGCCCAGCACGCTGAGCTTGCCCTGCTGGTCGATCAGGGCGTAATCGGCGACGATGGCGAAGTCGAGGTGCAGGTCACGCCACCCGGATCGAGGTGATGACGTCGTTCTTCTTGATGCTGTTCACGACGTTCATGCCCTCGCGGACCTGGCCGAACACGGTGTGCACCCGGTCGAGGTGCGGCTGCGGCGCGTGGCAGATGAAGAACTGGCTGCCGCCGGTGTCCTTGCCCGCGTGCGCCATGGACAGCGTGCCCGCCACATGCTTGTGCGTATTGAGGTGGGTCTCGCACTTGATCTGGTATCCGGGGCCGCCGGTGCCGACGCGCGGATTGTTCGGGTCCTTGGACAGCGGGTCGCCGCCCTGGATCATGAAGTTGTCGATCACGCGGTGGAATCGGGTACCGTCGTAGAACTCGCTGTTGGCGAGCTTCTCGAAATTCGCCACGGTGTCGGGCGTTTCGGCGTCGAACAGGTCGGCGACGATGGTGCCCTTGCTCGTCACGATGGTTGCGGTCTTGGCCACGCAGTAACTCCGGATGGGGTCCGCGGGCTAATCTAACACCGTGGCGGCGAGCCCGGCCTCCTGCAGAAAGAGATCGCCGCCCGTCGGCCGGCCCTCGCGCTGCACCGCGCGCGTCAGCACCAGCCGGTCCTTCGCCCGCGTCATCCCGACGTAGAGCAGGCGCCGCGCCTCCTGCAGGCCGGCCAGATCGTCGTGCTCCAGGGTGAGCCCGCCGGGCAGCTGGCCGTCCTCGACGCCCACGATGTACACCCGGGAGAACTCGAGCCCTTTCGTCGCGTGGAGCGTGAGCAGGCTGACGCGGTGATGATCCGTGCCCGCGCCGTCGCTCCGCGACAGCGCCACGCGGCCCAGCAGCAGCGCGATGCTCTCCGCGAGCGTCGGAGCAGCGCTGGCCTCGACCAGCGCGGCGAGGCGGGCCGCACTGGTCGGGTAACGCTCGGCGACCGGGCGCTCCCGTCGCAGGCGCTCGAGCAGCCGGCCGCCGCCGAGGCGCTCGACCACCTCGTCCGCCGCCGGCGCGTCGGTCCCGGCGGCCTGCTCGGCGTACGCCTCGAGGCACCCGCTGTACCGGCCCAGCGCGGCGGGCACCGCGAGGTCGCGGAGCAGACGCTCCTCCGCCGTGGGCTCGGCGGGCGCGTCCAGCGCCAGCGCCAGCCCGAGCCAGCCGAGCAGATGCACCAGCGCCGTCTTGCGCGCGCGCACCAGCCGAAGCTCGCCCAGGTGGCGGGTGACGCCGACCAGGGTGCCGGCGTCGTCCAGCGCGTGGTGCGAGCGGCCCCGCGCCACGCCGAAGCGATGGGCCAGGTCCTCCAGGCGCGCGCTGTCATCCAGAAGCGAGCGGACCAGCGGCAGCGTGTCGAAGAACACCAGGTCGTCCACGCCCGCCAGCTCGGCGGCGAGACGGCGGAGCACCGGCACGTCGAAGGTGTACCCGTTGTGCGCCACCAGCAGGTCGTCGCCCACGAAGGCGCGGAACTCGGGCCAGACCTCCGCGAGCGTGGGTTGATCGCACACGTCGGTGTCACGGTAGCCGTGCACCGCGCTCGCACGCGGGCTGATCGGCCGCGACGGGCGCACCAGCCGCTGGAACTGGTCGACGATGACGCGCCCCCGGACCCGCACGGCCGCGAGCTCCACGACGTCGCACGCGCCGGCGTCCATCTCCGTGGTCTCCAGGTCGAACGCGACGTAGTCCTGCAGCGGGTCGGTGAGCCCGCGGCACTGGAGCAGCTGCAGCGCCTTGAAGACCAGCAGCGGCCGCGCGCCGCCCGCGCGGAGGATGAGATCGCCCGGCGCGGGTCGAGCGCGGGGATCCAGCCGATGGACCCGGTCGCCGACGACGGCGCGCAGCATGGGAAGCAGCGCGAGGTCCACGCCCCGGTCGGGCTCGAGCCAGACCGTGCCGCCGGCGTCGCGCGTCTCGCGCAGACGGTCGGCCAGGTGCGCCGCGCCGGGCGCCTCGGCCGGGTCGCTGAGTTCGGCCGCGCGCTCGTCCAGGGGGTTGCGGTAGCGGCCCACCCGCTCGGAGAGGAGCCCGTCCACCAGGTCGGCGAGCGTGTCGTGGGTGCGGCTGAGACCGGCGAGGTTCTCGACGTGGAAGACGAAGCGCCACGCCACCCGGGCGTCGGGATCACCGCGGTTGGTGCGGGCGAAGACCCGGAGCGCGGTCAGCAGCTCGGACCCGCGGTGGCCGGCCCGCACCCGCTGGACCAGTTCCGGGGGCAGCACCTGCTCGGCGAAGGCTTCGACCGGTAGCGGATCGTCGGGCGCCTGGATAATGCGGAGGCTCGCCACGACCGCGCCCACCAGCTCGTCATCCATGAGCGCCTGTCCCCGGGCCATGAGACACGGCACGCCGGCCTCGATGAACCGGGTCTCGAGCCGCTGGCCGATGCGGTGGGAGCGGTAGAGCACCCCGTAGTCGCCCCAGTCGAGGCCGGTGGCGCTGCGGTCGCGCAGCAGGTCCGAGACCACCCACTCGGCCTCGCAGGACTCGTCGGTGAAGGTCTGGGCGGTGACGCAGTGCTCCGACTCCCGGGTCGCTTCGAGCTGCTTCTCGAACAGGCCGGGGTTCCGGGTCACCAGCCGGCGCGCGGTCTCGAAGATCTGCCGGGAGCAGCGGCGGTTGAGATCGAGGATGATCGGCGCCTCGATGCCGAAGTCGTCGCGGAAGCGGCCGAGGATGGCCGGGTCGGCGCCGGTCCAGGAGAAGATCGACTGCTCGTCGTCCCCGACGGCGAAGCAGTTGCGCTCGCGTCCGGCCAGCGCGGTCACCACCTCGTACTGGGCCAGGCTCAGGTCCTGGAATTCGTCCACCAGCACGTAGTCCCAGCGGCGGCCCAGCTCGGCACGCAGGTCCGCGCGGGTCCGGAGCACCTCGCCGGTCCGGGCGATGAGATCGTCGTAGTCCAGGAGATTCCGGACCCGGAGGGCCTCGGCGTAGGCCCGGAACAGCTCGTCGTCGCCGCCGGTGAGCGGCACGTGCTGCAGCCGGTGACGCCCGAACGCCTGCAGCAGCGCTCCGTGACGCTCCGAGCGGACCCGGAGCCGCCGGAGCACCCGGCGCTGGTAGTCATCGTCGGCGATGCCGAACCCGCGCCGCAGCCCCGCGGCGGCCGCGTGGTCGCGCAGCAGCGCAAAGCAGAGCGCGTGGAGGGTGCCGCGGGTGACCTCGTCGGCCAGCGGCCCGATCTCGCGCAGGAGCCGCGCCGCGATCTCGTCCGCGGCCTTGTTGGTGAAGGTGACGGCGCAGATGCGGCGCGGGTCGAGACCGTGCCACGCGATCAGCCGCGCGATGCGCGCGATGAGGCAATACGTTTTCCCGGCACCCGGCCCCGCGACGACGAGCACCGGTCCGAGCGGCGACTCGATCGCCTGGCGCTGCGCGGGCGACGGGTCGAACGTCACGCGGCGCTCGCGGCCTCGCGCAGCTCGCCCAGGGTGCGCCGCCAGCCTTCGACGCTGTCGGCCGGCGCCCGGCAGCTGGTCCCGGTGCAGGCATAGCCCCGGGCACCGGCGGACGCCGTCATCATGCCGGCCATGGCCGGCGGCAGCGCCTGCGTGGCGGCGTCCTCGGGCGTGAGCCGCCGGATCACGCGCCGGGGAACGAACGTCGCCAGCGCCTCGGCATGCATCCGGTCGGCCACGGCGTCGGCGCGGGCCCCCACGACGACGAGGTGGGTCGCCGGCTGCACCTGCCAATCCACCGCGAGGAGATAGGTGGCGGCGTAGAGGCCGAGCTCCGCCCCCCGGCCCGCGAACGCGCGCACCAGCGCCTGGCCGCGCTCCCGCCACCGCGGGTCGGCGGTGAGCTCGTGAAGCCGCGCCAGGACGATGCCCGCTACGCCGTTCGGCGAGGGCGTGGGGCTGTCCTCGATCGGTTTGGCCCGCGCGGGGAGCAGACCCGGCTCGGCGCCCCGGCCCCGCGCGGTGTCGAACAGGCCGCCGTGTTCCTCGTCGAGGTAATCGGTCCACACGCGGTCCATGATCCGCGCGGCCCAGTCGAGCCAGCCGGGCTCGCCCGTGGTCTCGAACGCGTCGAGCGCCGCCGCGGCCACCTGCACCTGGTCGTCGAGCAGCCCGGCAATCCCGCCGGGGGTGTGGGCCACCGCATCCTCCGCGATCCGCTCCGCGCGAAGGCGCTCGAGCGTGCGGAGCGCGTGGTCGCGGGCGGGGCCGTCGCCCAGGATCGCGCCGGCGCGAAGCATCGCCGAGGCCATCATGGCGTTCCAGTTGGTGTAGCGGGAGCGGTCCACGAACGGCGCGGGACGGCGCTCCCGCGCGGCCAGCAGGCTGCGCCGGGCCT
Source organism: Gemmatimonadales bacterium (assembly GCA_025928645.1). Taxonomy (GTDB): domain Bacteria; phylum Gemmatimonadota; class Gemmatimonadetes; order Gemmatimonadales; family GWC2-71-9; genus CAVVWJ01. The sequence goes on along the minus strand of JAICJD010000003.1, from coordinate 18,757 downwards.
GCTCGAGCAGGCGGCGGACGTCGGCCTCGGTCCGTCCCTGGCGCGCGACGATGGCTTCGGTCGTCGCCGCGACGAACAGCACGTTCTTCGACGGGTTGTGGTGCATCTCGCCGGCGGTGCCGATGTCATAGTAGGCGGACGCCACCTCGAGCTCGTCGGGCTCGAGTACGGCCGCGGCCTCCTCGCGGGTCCAGGTGAAGTAGTCGCCGTCGTCGTCGAGCCCCACGTCGGCGTCCTGGCTCGCCGCATAGCCGCCCTCGGGATCCGCCGCCACCTCCCGGACCCAGCGGATGATGCCGCGCGCGGTCGCCGCGTACGTCTCGGTCCCGAACAGGGCGTACGCCTCGGCGTAGGCCCTGAGGAGCTCGGAGTTGTCGTACGACATCTTCTCGAAGTGCGGGACGATCCACTCCGCGTCCACGCTGTAGCGGTGGAAGCCGCCGCCAAGCTGGTCGTACACTCCACCTCGCGCCATGCCCTGCAGGGTGCGATCGAGGATCGTCCGCCTCATCTCGGCCGGCGCGTCCCACCAGCGGTGAAGCAGGAGCAGCATCGCGCCGGGATGGGGGAACTTGGGGCTCCGGCCAAACCCGCCGTTGACCGGATCGAATACCCGCTCCATCCCGGCGACCGCATCTTCGATCATTCGCACCGACGGCTCGCCTGACGCCGATTCGTTCAGGTCCGCTCCCACGACCCGGCGCACGGCGTCGGCCTGCGACTGCACCTGCGGCCGGCGGGTGCGGTACGCCTCGAGCACGCTCTCCAGCACGGTCCGGAACCCGGGCCGCCCGTGGGCGCCGTCCGGCGGGAAATAGGTGCCCCCATAGAACACTTCGCCATCGGGCGTGAGGAACGCCGTCAGCGGCCAGCCACCCTGGCGGCTCAGCGCCTGGACGGCCCGCTGGTAGCGGGTATCGACGTCGGGGCGTTCGTCGCGATCCACCTTGACGCAGACGAAGTGCTCGTTGAGAAATCGGGCCAGCTCGGGGTTCTCGTAGGATTCGCCATCCATCACGTGGCACCAGTGGCACCACACCGCGCCGATGTCGAGCAGCACGGGCTTGTCGGCCGCGCGCGCGGCGGCGAACGGCTCGTCACCCCAGGGAAACCAGTGGATCGGCTGGTGGGCGGCCGAGCGGAGGTAGGCGGAGGCGGCGCCGGCGAGACGGTTCGAGGACATGGTACAAGGTAGCGAAAAGGGCGCACCGCGGTGCGCCCTCGCCGGCCCGAGCGACAGCGCCCAGCGTCAGGACGGCTTCTTGTGGCTCAACGAATAGACGTACGCGGCGACCGCCTTGACCTCGGCGTCGGAGAGGTCGGCGCCGCCCTTGGGCGGCATCACGATGCCGCTCTTCGATTCGGCCTGCGGCACACCCGTCGTCACCTGCTTCACGATGGCCGGGTAGGAGCCATCGCTGTGGATCCACTCGGAGTCGGTCAGGTTGGGCCCCACCGCCCCCAGCGCGTTGGTGCCGTGGCAGGCGTAGCAGTTGCCCTTGCTGTGGAAGATGCTGTCGCCCTGCGCGATCATGGCCGGCGTCACGCTGTCGGCCTGGGCCGCGGCGGGGCGCGCTCCCAGCACGGCGGCGAACGCGAGCAGCAGACCGACACGAGTCTGGATGTGCATCATGGCTCCTCTCGGGTGACGTCGACTGAATGCAGGCTATGGAGAATACTGCCGGTGTCCGTGCCTTCCGTGGTTCCGTGGTGAAATTTCCTGCCTCCAATCATGGCCCCGGGGTCACCGGACGGATTTCGACCCTGCGGTTGGCTTCCCGCCCCCGCGGCGTCGTGTCGGGGGTGAGCGGCACCGACGAGCCGTACCCGCGCGCCACGACCTGCTGGTAGCTCACGCCCTTGACCACCAGGTAGTCGCGTACGGCTTCGGCTTGAAGCGAGGTGATGCGCTGATCGTCGTTCGCGGAGCCGCTCTTGTCGGTGTGCGCGCCGATCTCGACGTGCGCCGATGGGTTCCGGTGGAGCAGATCGGCGATCGAGTCGAGCGTCTCGTACGCCGACGGCTGCAGCCGGGCCGTGCCCGGCACGAAGCTCACGCCCGACAGCACGGACGCGCTGACCGGTCCCATTCCCGCCGCGGAGCGCGGCACGGTCACGTTCTGCCGGGGAATGACCCGGCCGTTGGTGTCGATCGCCGGCCTCGGCGACGCTTGGGCATTGGGGGTGCCGCCGCTTCGCTGGGCGGGGGGTGCCGCCGCCTGGCCGGGTTGGGCAGGCGGCGCGGCGCCCGACGGCGCGGGGCGGCTCGGGGCCTGGCCCTGCGAGCAGCCTTCCGCGTTCACCGCGGCACCCGCCTGCGTGCGCGGGCACCGATCCAGTCCGTCGAGCACGCCGTCGCCGTCCTCGTCGCCCGGGCAGCCGAGGGCGTCCACGGTGGCGCCGTGGGGCGTGTCGGAGCAGCGGTCCAGCCCATCCGGGATCTGGTCTCCGTCGCTGTCCTTGGGGCAGCCGCGCGGATCCACCAGCACGCCGGACGGCGTGTCGGGGCAGCGGTCGAGCCCGTCGGGGATGTTGTCGCCGTCGGTGTCCTGCGAGCAGCCGCGCGAGTCCACCGACGCGCCGGCGACCGTTGTGGGGCAGCGATCCACGCCATCGGGCACCCCGTCGCCGTCGCTGTCGCTCGGACACCCGCGCGAGTCCACCGTGGCGCCCGCCGGCGTGTCGGCGCAGCGGTCGCGGTTGTCGAGCACCCCGTCGCCGTCGGCGTCCATGATCGGGCGGCTGCCCAGCATGACGCTCAGCCCGAGACTGGCGCCGTAGTTGAGCACGGTCCGCGGCGCGACCGGGGGTGAAGCGTTCGGCTGCCCCTTGCTCCGGTTGCGGAGCAGGAGGCCGTCGCCCCGTACCATGAGGATCGGCGTCACGCCCACGCGAAACCCGGCGCCGCCGATGAAGGCCGTGCTCGAGCCGCACGCAGGATCGTCGGGCGAGGCCACGCCGGGGCATTCGCTGCCGTACTTGGTCGACCCCAGCCCGGCGCGGAGGAACACCGAATTTGACCCGCCGATCAGCACGTTGTACAGCGCCGAGATGGCCAGATTCCGCACCCCGACCGAATTGCTGCCCACGTCGCTTTTCGGCGAGGTGAACAGCCCCTCGGCTTCGACGGAGAAGTTGAGCGGCAACCACACCCCGATCCGCCCGCTCCCGCCGACGCTGCCGCCCAGCTTGGTGGCGGTATCGAACGACTGGTACAGCCCCGCCGCCCCGACCTCGAAGAGATACTTCCGCTGCTGCGCCGCCGCCGTGTGACTCAAGGCCAGCAGCAGGAGTCCGCCGACCAGCACGCCGGTCCGGGCGGCCGGGCGGGTGGCACGCTGTGGGTAGGTTCGCATAAGCCAAATAGATACGGCTCCAGGGAAGGCCTGACAAGGAGGCGCGTCACCAGGGTTGGCATTGCTCTTCGGTCTCCGCTACGATTCGACGGCCTGCATCCCCGATGCGACAAGGAGTCGTAATGCGCGCGGTTATCGAGTTTTGCGTCGTCTGAAACTACCAACCCCGAGCCGCCAGTCTGGCGGCTGAGCTCAAGCAGGCGTGGCCCGACGCCGAGGTCCGTCTCATTCCATCTTCCGGCGGTGTCTTCGAGGTGACCGTGGACGGCAAACTCATCTATTCCAAGCGGGCGCTCCGGCGGCATCCGGAGCCTGGGGAGATCATGCGTTTGATCCGGCAGTCGGGCTGACATGCGGATTGCCATCTCCACCGGCGGCGGCGACGCGCCGGGGTTGAATGCGGTGATCCGTGCGGTCGTGCTGTCGGCCTACCATCGGGGCTGGAAGTCCTACGGAATCCAGCGGGGCTACGAGGGCCTGCTGTCCTTCAACGGCGTCGTCCCGCTCGGCCCGGCCGAGGTCCGCGGGATCACCCACCTCGGCGGCACGATTCTCGGCACCACCAATCGGGGCAATCCCTTCCGCTACATCTCCCGGGACGATCAGGGCGAGGCCATCGAGCGCGACCGCTCGGACGACCTCGTGGCCGCCTTTCAGGCGAGCGGCTTCGACGCGCTGGTCTCTATCGGCGGCGACGGGAGCCTGCAGATCTCGCACGATCTCTGGCGCAAGGGGCTCCCGGTGGTGTGCGTGCCGAAGACGATCGACAACGACGTGAGCAGCACCCAGCGGACCTTCGGGTTCGACACGGCCGTGAGCACCGCGACCGAGGCGATCGACAAGCTCCACTCTACCGCCGAGAGCCACGACCGCGTGATCGTGGTCGAGCTGATGGGCCGCTATGCCGGGTGGATCGCGCTCTACAGCGGCCTCTCCGGCAGCGCCGACGTCATCCTCCTGCCCGAGATCCCGTTCGACATCGAGAAGGTGTGCGGCAAGATCCGCAGCCGCGAAGAGGCCGGCCGCCATTTCAGCATCGTGGTGGCCGCCGAGGGGGCCCGTCCCAAGGACGGGGCGATCGAGCTGCTCGAGCGGCGGGGCGTGGGCACGGTGGACCGGCTCGGCGGGATCGCGAGCAAGGTCGCCCGCGCCATCGAGGTGCACACCGGCAAAGAGACCCGGACCCTCGTCCTGGGGCATCTGCAGCGCGGCGGGTCGCCCACGACCTACGACCGGCTGCTGGCGCTCCGGTTCGGCGCCGCGGCCGTGCGGGCGATCGCCGAGGGCGCGTTCGGGACGATGGTGGGCCTCAACGGGCAGGACATCACCCGCATCCCGCTCGAGAACGTCGTGGGCCGGGCCAAGTTCGTCCCGCTCGACTGCGACACCATCCGCACCGCCCGCGACCTGGGGATCTGCCTGGGTGACTGAGCCCGAGTATCCCCCGACCCCGACGGTCGAGGCGGTCGAGACCCTCCACGGCGACACCGTCGCCGACCCCTACCGCTGGCTCGAGGACGGCGACGATCCCGCGGTCCGCGCCTGGACCGAACGGCAGAACGCGCTGACGGAGCGCTGGCTCGCTGCCGTGCCGGGACGCGACGCGATCCGGCGGCGGCTCGATGAGCTGCTCGCGATCGGCGCCGTCAGCGCGCCCGCGCCCGCGCGCGGGCGATATTTCTACCTGCGCCGCGACGGACGCCAGAACCAGCCCGTGCTCTACGTACGCGAAGGCGTGCACGGCGACGATCGCGTCGCCGTGGACCCCAACGCGCTGGACCCCGCCGGGACTACGGCCCTCGACTGGTACTATCCGAGCGACGACGGCCGGCTTCTCGCCTACGGGCTCTCGCGCGACGGCAGCGAGCAGAGCGTGCTGCACGTCCTCGACGTGGAGCACGGCACCGCGCTGGCCGAGCGGATCGACCGCACCCGGGCGGCGGACCTCGCGTGGCTGCCCGAGGGCTCGGGCTTCTACTACACCCGCTATCCGGCGCCCGGCACGGTGCCCAACGGCGAGGAGCACTACCACCGCGCGATCTACTTCCACCGGCTCGGCATGGATCCCGACGCCGACGAGCTGGTGTTCGCGCCGAGGGAGAAGGAGCACTGGCCGGGCATGAGCGTGTCGCCGGACGGGCGCTGGCTCGTGGTGAGCGTCGCCCGGACGTTCGACCAGACCGATCTCTACCTCGGCGACCGCGCGGGCGGCACGGTGTCGCCGGCGCTCGTGCCCGTGGCCGAGAACCTGCCGTTCTCGTTCGACGGCGAGGTCGTGCGCGGACGTCTGTATCTCCGGACCAACCTCGACGCGCCGACCTACCGCATGTACGAGGTCGATCCGGAACGTCCCGAGCGCGGCCACTGGCGCGAGCTGGTGCCCCCCCGGCCCGAGGCGGTGCTCGAGGGCGCGAGCGTCCTGGGCGACCGGCTCGCCTTGAGCTACCTCGAGCGCGCGTCATCCCGCCTGCGCCTCGCCGACCTGGACGGCGGCCTTCGCCGGGAAGTGCCGCTGCCGGCGCTCGGCAGCCTGTTCGGCCTCGGCGCGGAGTGGGACGGCCGCGAGCTGTTCTACGGGTTCTCGTCGTACACCGTGCCGCCGACCGTGTACCGGCTCGACGTGGAGTCCGGAGAGCAGGAGCTCTGGCGGAGGGTCGAGGCAGACGTGGAGCCCGAACGGTACGAAGTGAGCCAGGCGGCGGTGCGCTCGCGCGACGGCACGGAGGTGACCATGTTCCTGGTCCACCGGCGCGGCCTCGCCCGGGATGGAACGGCGCCGACGTATCTCACGGGTTACGGCGGGTTCAACATCAGCATGACGCCGGCCTTCTCGCGCTCGCTGCTGCTCTGGCTCGAGCGCGGCGGGCTGGTCGCCATTCCCAACATTCGGGGCGGCGGGGAGTACGGCGAGGCCTGGCACCAGGGCGGCATGCTGGGCCGCAAGCAGAACAGCTTCGACGACTTCATCGCGGCCGCGGAGTGGCTCGTGCGCGAGCGCTATACCCGGCCGGAGCGGCTCGCGGCCGCGGGAGGCTCGAACGGCGGCCTTCTCATGGGCGCGGTGCTCACGCAGCGGCCCGAGCTGTTCCGCGCCGTGGTCATCCAGGTGCCGCTGCTCGACATGCTGCGCTACCACCGGTTCCTGATCGCGCGGCTCTGGATTCCCGAATACGGCTCGCCCGAGGACGCCGAAGCCTACGGCTGGCTCCGGGCATATTCGCCTTATCATCAGGTGCAGGCGGGCGTCGCGTATCCGGCGGTCCTCCTCGCCACCGCAGAGAGCGACACCCGGGTCGATCCCATGCACGCGCGGAAGATGGCCGCCCGCCTTCAGGCGGCAACGACGTCCGGCCGCCCCGTGCTCCTGCGGCTCGAGGCGAGAGCCGGCCATGGGGCGGGGAAGCCGCTGGCCAAGGTACTGGAGGAGTTGACCGACACCTGGTCGTTTGTGTTTTCGGAGCTTGGGGTGGAGGTTTAGCACAGCGCAGGACCGACCCGAACCGAGGAGCCCCCGCCGATGGCCTACGCGACCCGCACCGCCGCGAGCATGTCCCACCCCGACCGCTGGCTCGCCGTCGCGCGCATCGTCGTGGGGCTGTACTTCGCCAAGGCGGTTATCACCAAGCTGGGCATCGTGATGGTGGGCGGGGTGGTGCCGCTGCCCGGCGCGTCGGCGCGCTGGATCAGCACCATGCCCAAGATCGTGAGCAAGCAGGCGGAGGGAAATCCGATACTGTTCTACAAACACTTCCTCGAGAACACGGTGCTGACCCACCCGGAGACCTTCGCGCAGCTCACGGCCATCGGGGAGACGATCACGGGCATCGGCCTCACGCTCGGGCTGCTCACGGGGGTGGCGTCGCTGGCGGGGCTCGTGCTGGCGACCAACTACGGGCTGGCGACGCAGTGGATGTCTCCCGGCCAGCAGGGATTCCACCTGGTGCTGGTGACGCTCATGATCTGCTTCTTCGGGGCTCGGGCCGGCCGGACCTGGGGCCTCGACGCGCGGCTCTGGACCGCGCGGCCGGGCTCGTTCCTCGCCCGACGACCGTTCTCCTGACGACGCCCGCGCTGACGCAGACCGAGGGGGCATGCCGTGGCGGCATGCCCTCTTCCGTTCGGGGTTCCGGGTCGGACGGTCACCACGGAGGCGGACAGGGCCACTGAGAACGGCCTCTGGTCAACGGCACACCGGGCTGGTTCCGGGTCCCAGACAGTTCACCACGGAACCACGGAAAACACGGACAACGGCCACGGAAAACTGCTAGTGGTGTGACAGCACACCAGTGGAGCTCGGGGCTGATGGAACAAGCGAACCACGGAGGCACGGAGGGGCACGGAGGAAACCACGGAGAACAGCAGGTGGTCAACCGCACACCGGCGCGGTCCCTGCTCCACGACCAACGCCGGTGTGCTGTCGACCAAACGCCTTTTCCGTGGCCCTTGTCCGTGTTTTCCGTGGTTCCGTGGTGAACTGTCAGGGACCCGGAAGCCCGGCTGCCGCGCGCGATCCCCGGTCAGCGCACGATGACCGGCGCCGACCGCATACCCCCGACCACGCCGTCCGCCTCGCAATGCGCGTCCCTGGCGCTGTAGACCAGGCAGAACACGCCGTCGGCGTGCCAGCGCTGATACCAGCGGCTCATCACGCCGCGGTCCTGGGCCGAGAAGCGCATGGAAGGACTGTCTTCGGTGTAGAGCGCGACGTGGGTGTGGACCGTGCCGGACCATTCGGGCGGGCCACACCGCTCGATCGACCCCTCGCTCCCGATGCTCATCGAGTCGGCTTCGTGGGACGCCAGCTCCAGGATGCGGGCGACGAACACGGTGTCGTTCCGGATGGTGGCGCTGAGACACGCCACCCGCTCCTGCTTGGCCGCGACGCTTTCCTCCCACATGGCCCTGAGGCCGAGGCCGGCCTCCTGGCTGAAGCGGAACGCGGGAGGCACCCGCAGACTGTCGGCCGCCGCGGCCGAGGTGTCGGCGCCGGCCGCGCGCTGTGCCGCCGCGGGCGTGCCCGCCGCCAGGGCGACCACCGCCGCGGCGACGACGACGCCTTGCGTCAATACTTGCCGCTGGGGAGGATCACCACGTGCGAGCCGTCGATCTCGCAATGGGCCTGGTCCTCCGCGTAGAGCAGACAGAAGGTCCCGTCGGTCTTCCATCGGCGCCACCACATGAGCATGACTCCCCGGTCCGCCCCCGAGAACAGCGAGTAGGGTCGCTGCCCCGGCGTCATGGCGATATGGGTGTGGACCGTGCCCTGCCACTCGGGCGGGCCGCAGAGGTCGAGCGAGGCCTGTGCGGACACGGCCATGGAGTCGGCGCCGCTCGTGAGCGGGCGGACCCGGGTGATGCGGAGCGTGTCCCCCCGGATCACGCTGGCCAGGCAGGCCACCTGCTCGGTGCGGGCGGCCACGCTGGACCGCCAGAGATCGTGCATGGCTGCGCCCGCCTCCGCGTCCAGCGCGAAGGTCAGGGGGTCGCCGCCGGCGGAGGCGAGGAGAGGAAGCGCCGCCAGAGCGCAGAGCCAGCCGGCGTTCACGGCGCCTCGCCGATTGCGACGCCCCACGGAAGCTTCCCGACCGGGATCTTCTGGCGGACCTTCATGCTGTCGGTGTCCACGACGCTCACGTCGTTGGACGGTCCGTTGGCGGTGTACAGGGTCTTCCCGTCAGGCGTGAGGGCGATGCCCCAGGGCCGCTGCCCCACCGGCACGACCGCCGCGATCGAGTCGGACGCCACGTCGATGGCGGCCACGGCGCCGCCCCGGCCGGTGGAGACGTACACCCGCCGGCCGTCGGGAGACATCGCCGAGCCCATGGGCTTCGAATCCTTGGGCATCGTGAGCACCGCGACCTTCTTCCGCGCGCGGACGTCGACCACCCACACGGTGCCGTCCACCTCGCACGGCACGTAGGCGCGGGCCCCGTCGGGGGTGAACGCGACCGAGCGCGGCCGCTTCCCGACCTCGACCCTGCCGAGCACCTTGCCCGACCCGGCGTCGAGGATGGTGACGTTGTGCGCGGTCTCGCCCGTCACCCACACCTGCTTGCCGTCGGGCGTCACCTCCACACCCTCGGGCTCGGTGCCGACCGGGACCGTCGCCCGGATCTTCCCGCTCGCCACGTCCACGATCGAGGCGGTGCCCGCGTCTTCGTTCGAGACGTAGAGCGTGCCGCCGTCCTTGCTGATATCGAACGCCTCGGGGTCGGAGCCGCCGGGGAGCACCCGCGACACCTTGCGGGCGGCGGCGTCCACCACGGCCACGCCGTCCTTCGACTTGTCGGCTTTGAGCTTCTCGCATTCCTCGTCGGGCATGGTCGGCGGGCAGCGAGGGCTGCCGCTCAGCGCGACGAAGATGGTCTTCCCGTCCGAACTCACTCGGAGGCCCCGCGGACGGGTGCCCACGGGGATCGTGGCCACGACGCTGTCGGTACCGGTGTTGATGATCGAAAGTTCCTCCGAGCCCTCGTTGGTGACGTAGGCGAGCAGCCCGCTCTCCTGCGGGCCCGCGACCGAGCCGGGCGTGGCCGACGAATCGGCGGCGGGTCGGGCAGTCTCGCCCCGGCCGCACGCGGCGGCGAGCAGGATGAGGGCGAAGGAAGGGATCTTACTTGGCATCGAAGGTTGCCTTGTCTCGGTTGCGCGCCTCGGCCAGACCCTGAACCTGGTCCAGCCCGACGGCCCCGGTGAAGTCTGCGCCGTCCAGATTGGCCTTGTCCAGCTTGGCGCCGGTCAGATCGGCATGGGTGAGATCGGTCTGGACCAGCTCGGCGTTGCTGAGCGTGGCCCGGACCAGGCGAGCCTTGGCGAGCGTCGCGTGCGAAAGGTCCGCCTTGTACAGGTTGGTGCCGGTGAGGTCCGCGCCGGTCAGATCGGCGCCGACGAACGTGGCGCGCATCACTCCCATCGACTGATTGCTGGGGTCGGCGCCCATGTTGGCGTCGCGCATGATCGCGCCGGCCAGCTTCGCGCTCCGGAGATAGCCGATGACGCGAGTGCCCGACAAGTTGGCCCCGCGCAGGTCCGCGCCCTCGATGATCGTGGCGAACAGGCTCGCCCCCTGAAGGTTGGCGCGCTGCAGGTCGGCGCGGCGGAGCACGGTGCCGTCGAGGTTCGCGTGCGACAGGTCGGCGCCGCTCAGGTTGGCGCCGGTGAGGTCGCACGAGAACAGGTTCGCGCCGGCCAGCTTGCTGTTGGCGAGCGTGGCGCCAGTGAGCGTCGCGTGCTTGAAGTCGAGCTTGGTGAGGTCCAGCCCGCTCAGGTCGGTATTCGAGAGATCGGCCGGCGCGCTCTGCGTGGCGGCGGCCAGGCGAGCCTTGAGCTGGGCCACGGTAAGACGCACCGCGGGGGAGTCGGCGGGCTGCGCGGCTGCCCGGATCGCGTCGTCCGGGCCGGCCGGACCCGCTGCCCGGGCGGAGCTCACCGGCGCCACGGCCGCCAGCGCGAGCGTGACGCCGACGTGATACCAGCGAAGAACCGGCGCGAGGGTCGACATGGCGAACCCGGGTTCGAGGTCGGGCGCCGGCGTTCGCCGCCGCCTTCCGGCAACATAGGGGTGGTTCGGGCGGTTGGCCAACGGAAGGCCCCCGAAAACGCCGGCGGGACCGCGCTGGGCGGTCCCGTCGGGAAGGGAGGAGGAGCGGGGTCAGCCCGCGGGTTTGAGCGCTGGTCGGCCCGGGGAGAGCTTTGCGTCGCTCCGTCCTTTCACGTACAGATAGATGTCGTTGATCTTGTTCATATCGAGGCCGAGGGCGCACCACGAGGGCATCCCCTTGGCGGGCCGCCCGGCGCACACCGTCTGCACGAACAGCTCCTTGGTGTTGATCGGGCCGTCCGGCTTGAGCGACATGATGAGGTGCGGCGCGATCGTCGTGCCCAGGGCGTCCTCCCCGTGGCAGCGGGCGCAGTTGAGGTTGAACTGCTTCCAGCCGTCGTAGGTGGCCTGGTCCACGGTATCGCGCGGGGCATGGTGGTAGGCGTCACGGAGCTCCTGGGCCTCGGCGCGGGTGCTCACGGTAGCGGCACCGGCGGCGACCCACGCGCCAAGCATGAGCAGGCGGACAGCGGAGAGAGACGAACGCATGCGCTGACGGAGTCCTTTCGTGAGAGAGGGTAGGCTCCGGCCGACCATGGCCAGCGGCTTCGAGAGTTGAATACGTCGTGCCAGAGGCTTCGCGGACCCTAGTGTCGTCCGGCGACCTTGGCGGAATCGGCTGCGGGATTCGGCGTTTCCGCGCTGGACTTCTCCCCTTCCTTCTTTTCCTGCACGATAGGAGTGGTCGGGACCGAATATTCTCTCAGCAGAGCCTGGATTTCCGACTGGTGCCGGTCCAGAAAGGTATTCAGGCTGTCGCGCAGCTCGTGGTCCCGCCGGCGGAGCGCCATGCCGATGTTGTATTGCATGGGGAAGCCGCTTACCGAATCCACCGCGACCGCAATCGGCGTGAGCACCAGCGGTACCTGTGACCGCTTCACGAAGTATCCGGCCATGGGCCCCCACACGATCGCCACATCCACATCCTTCTTCGCGACCCCGTTGATGATGTCCTCGGGCCGGATGTTTTCGTCGTACGAGACGTTGTAGCCCTTGAGGTTGCCGACGACGCCGTGCTGGCTGAGGGCCATCTCCGGTGGGGAATGCTCGCCGTCGGAGGACACGAACAGATTGACCCCGATCTTGAGCTTCTTGAGCCGGGGATCATCCAGCGAGTTGATGTCCTCGAGGCCGCTGCCCTTCCGGCTCACGAACGCGTAGCCCGACCGGTAATACGGCTTGGTGGTCCCCGCCATGTCGAGCCCGGCGGGCGACTCGATCACGAGATCGCAATAGGTGCCGTTCAGCATGCGATAGTAGCCCCGGCGTATCGGCCACCACACGTATTCGAGCTTCGAGTCCCACGTCTTTGTGATGAGCTCGGCGATCTTGTTCTCGTAGCCTTCGCCCTTCTGGTTGGAGAAGGGCATGTTGTCGGGATCGGCGCAAACCCGCAGCAGGCCGGCGGTAAGCGGAGCGGGACGTTGGGCACTGGCCGGCGCGGCCCAGAGAAGCCCGCCGCCCGCCACAAGAAGCATCCACGTCCAATGAGCTTGTCGCGACATCGTAGCATCCTTGTCGAGTCCGAAAGACCACGGCGCCGGAGCTGACCGCGCCCCGGCGCCGTGCTCACTTCGTAATCTACCCCCCTCGGGGCCGGAGGCTACTCCCTCCGGCCGCCGCGGGGTCCGGCGGTGCTACTTGCCCATCGCCATGTTCTTGAGCCCGAACACGGTCATGACGCCGCCCTGGTTGCTGAACTGGCCGGCGTCGCCGAAGGCGCCGAGCGCGCCGAGACCGGCGGTCGGGTCTTCCGCCCCGATGCCCGCGGCCACGCCGATACCGGCCCAGCCGCCGATGCCCGAGTAGACGGCGATGTACTGCTGGCCGTCCGGCCCGAGATAGCTCATCGGGTTGCCGATGATGCCCGAGGGGGTCTTGAACTGCCAGAGGACCTTGCCGCTCTTCTGGTCGACGCCCTTGAGCCAGCCCTCCATGGTGCCGTAGAAGACCAGGCCACCGGCCGTGGTGAGCGCGCCACCGTACGCGGCCAGGTTCTCCTTGATCTCCCAGTTGACCTTGCCCTTCATCGGATCCCACGAGATGAACCGGCCACGGTTGCCGCCCGGGCCCGGGAACATCCGCACGATCGCGCCGACGTACGGCTGGCCGGCCGTGTACTTCACCTCGACGCCCTCATAGTCCATGCAGATGTGGTTCGTCGGGACGTAGAACATGCCGGTCATCGGCGAGTACGCCGACGGCTGCTGATCCTTGAAGCCGATGGCGGCCGGGCAGATGCCCTCGCCGTTCTTCTTCGAGGAGGTGCCGTACTTCGGATCCTTCACCGGGACGCCGGTCTCGACCACGCCCTCGACCGGGGTGCCCGTGCCGCCGCTCTTGGCCCAGTTGATCGGGCCGAACGCGTTGGCCACGAGGACCTTGCCGTTGGTGCGATCGACGGTGTAGCCGATGCCGTTCCGGTCGAAGTGGGCGAGCAGCTTCTTGCCGCCGTTCTCGAACAGCACGTTCTCGTTCACACCGTCATAGTCCCACTCATCGTGGGGGGTCATCTGATAGGCCCACTTCGCATGCCCGTTGTCCGGGTTACGTGCGAAGATGGTCATCGACCACTTGTTGTCGCCCGGCCGCTGGTCGGGGTTCCACGTGCCCGGGTTGCCGACGCTGTAGTAGTAGGTGTCGGAGTCCGGGTCGTAGGAGTACCAGCCCCAGGTGGTGCCGCCGCCGCGCTTCCACTCGTCGCCCTGCCAGGTCGAGACGCCGAGGTCCTTGCCCTTGTGCGACGGATAGTTCGCGTTCGCGTCGCCGTCGATGAGGACTTCGTTGTCCGGGCCCGTGCTGTAGGCGGTCCACAGGTGCTCGCCGGTGTTGGCGTCGACCGCCGTCACCCGGCCGCGCACGCCGAACTCACCGCCGGAGATCCCCATGATGACCATTTCCTTGCCCGACTTGCTCTTGATGTAGATCGGGGCGTTGGTCATCGTGGCGCCCTGCTTGTAGCCGTTGGCCTCGACGCCGGCGTTGGAGTGATCCGGGTGCTTGGCCTTCCACAGCTCCTTGCCGCTCTTGGCGTCGAGGGCGATGAGCTCACCCTGCAGCGCCTGGATGTAGATCTTCCCGCTCGGGCTGTAGGCGGTGCCGCGGTTCACCAGGTCGCAGCACGCGATTGGAATCGCGTCGGGCGACTGGTTGGGCACGTACTTCCAGATCTGCGGGGCGCCCGGCTTCGAGAGATCGAGCGCATACACGATGTTCGGGAAGGACGTGTTGACGTACATCGTGGTCCCGATGACGAGCGGATTGCCCTCATGGCCGCGCAGCGTGCCGGTCGAGAACGACCAGACGGGCCGCAGCTCGGCGACGTTCGAGGTCGTGATCTGCTTGAGCGGACTGAAACGCTGCAAGCTGTAATCGCGCCCGGTCATCGTCCACTCGCCCTCTTTCGCATTCAGGGTCCAAGCCCCTGAACGCGCTGCCTGGGCGCTGGCGGACCCCGCGACGGCCAAACTCAGCCCCGCCGCGATGCCGCCGGACAGCACCTTCTGCGTAAAACGGTTCATAACTGACCTCAGGATGAAGGGTGGTTCTACTGCTCTACTGCATTCCGTTGCCACGTGCGGACTGTGCTGCCGGGTGACGCGTGCTGCCGATGCATGCTGCCCCTGCATGCTGCGCCTGCCGGACGGCGGAGACGGCGACTGGGCTCGAGTCCCGCTCGTGCCGACCGGCGGCGCGACCTGCGACTAGCAGGGCGGCCGGAGCGATGACGGTGGACTCCGCTCGGCCATCGCGCGGTCCCCGTGCTCGCTGCGGGAGAGGGTTTGCCCTGAAGTACGCCTCGAGACGCCGCCGTGGATGCCCGCGGGGCGCGCCACGGCGTCAGGGCACCGGGCTGTCGTCAGGCACGAGGCAAAACTGAAGGAGGGACGGAACCAACCGAAGGGCGAACGGAGGGAGACACGGCGCAGCACGGGGCCCGAGGGCGCGAGCGCGTCGGGCCACCAGGAATACCACATCGTGCCAACCGTGGAAGCGAACGGGAACAAGCCCATCTCACCCCTCAGCGTCGCCGCTGACCCACGTTGTGCTGGTTAAAGAACTGCAGTTGGGGAGGCGCCGAAATATTCCGCCGCCTGAATAATCTCTCATGCTTCCGCCCGAAGGACGCGGGGCGGTCCCGGATCAGTCGGGCGCGGCACTACGATCGTCAAGGTCAGCCAAGTCGCCGACTGCGGGAGGCTTAGAGGGGCCAGTATACATCGTGCAAAATGAACTGTCAATCACGAATTCCGGCCGTTTCCGTTCGCCAGATCCGGGCGCCGGCGCGTGCAAATCCGCCCTCGAAAACCCGGCCCGCGTCGCCCAGCAGGGCGGCGGCGCGGCGCGCGAGGTCGCGCCCTTCCGCGGCATCCGCGACGATCCCGTATACCGCGGGCCCCCAGGAGCTCTGGCCCACGCCGGCCGCGCCCCATTCGACCATCCGCCGCACCAGGGTCGAGGAAGGGCCGGGCGCGAAGGCGCCGCCCTGGGCGCTCGAGAACCAGGCCCCGGTGATCCGCTGGATCTCCGTGAGCGCCGCCCCGAAGCTCACGAGGTCCGCCTCCGCCAGCCCCGGGAGCAGCTGCATCAGAACCAGATGGGCCACGCGCTCGACCTCGCGCTCGGGCGGCGCCGGCATCCGCTCGAACGCGGCGGCCTCCGCTTCGCCGCTCAGACCGGGCGCCCCGTCGGGCACCGCGACGACGCACCGCCAGCGCTCGGGCATCGCGAATCTGGCGAGCAAGGGGGAGATCGCGTCCGACCCGGGACGGCGGCCACCTTCGACAATGAAGCCCCCTAGCGCGAATGTCCAGGTGCCGATCGCCGAGCGGCGGCCGCGGCCGACGGCTCTGGCCAGATCCACCGGATCGACCGGCAGAGCGTAGAGCTCGGCCAGCGCGCGGCCCACCGCGAGCCCGAGCTGCGTGCCTGAGCCCAATCCGCTGTGCGCCGGGATGGTGCGGTGTACCGTGAAGCGGGCGCCCCCCGTGAGACCCTTGCCCTCGAGAAAGCGGGTCGCGAACGCCGCCACCCGCTCGGCGTCGGGCCCCTCCGCGCTCACCCCGGGCTCCCGCGCCGCCTCGAGCAGGAGCGAGGGCGCCGGCACCGCCGCGCCCAGCCCGCCGAACCGACGACCGAGCGATCCACGCAGGTCCAGCACGCCGAAGTGCAGCCTCGCCGCGGCCTCGACGAAGACGCTACCGGGCGCGGACATGGTCGGTGAGGAGCGCCATCGCCTCCCGCTCCCTCGGGCCCGCCGTCTTGTCCACGATCACCTGCAGGCGCCCGAACTCCGCCTGGATCTCATCGGCCGGGATGAGGTGGGTCCGCGTCGCCAGGATGGCCGCCTCGAGGACCGCGTGCCGCGCGCGGTTGAACCCGATGAACTCTCGCCGGGTGCCGTGATGCACCACGCGGGCCTCGATCCGGGACCGGGGGGGCGTGTCGTCGATCGACACGACCTCCAGCTCCCGCCACGAACATGCGGCCTCGAGCACCGCGCCCCGCACGACCGCCGCCGGCGTCCAGGGATACTGCGGGCTCGAGATGGCCCCCTGCGCGAACAGCATCACGTCGTCGGTGAGGTTGACGACCGCCGCTCGGCCGGCCCGCACGTTCCGGAAGGTGGTGGTCTCCAGAAACGGCTTGAGGACGATGACCTCATCGCCCCAGTCGACGCCCATGGGCGCGAAGTTGATCGCGCCGTCGGGCGCCATCGTGGTCACGATGCATTCGATGATCACCGCACCAGGTCCACCGGCGGCGGGTTCGATGTCAGGGTGCCCGGGCCCGCTCCCGCCGGCACCAGCGCGCCGTCGGCCGCCAGCGGAACCGTCCGTGGCGCCCGGGGCACGCCATGGAGGAAGTGGTCCACCAGCCGGTAGCCGTGCTCGGTCAGGACCGACTCGGGGTGGAACTGGAGGCCGTGCACCGGATGCCGCACGTGCCGCACCGCCATGATCTCGCCGTCCTCCGAGGTGGCGAGCACCTCGAGCTCGGGCGGCACCGACGCCGGCGCGACGACGAGCGAGTGGTACCGGGTGGCCCGGAACGGATTGGGCAGGCTGTGGAACAGTCCGCCGCCCTTGTGGTGGATGAGCGAGGTCTTGCCGTGCATCGGCCGGCCGGCGCGGACGATCTCCGCCCCGTAGGCCGCGCCGATGCACTGGTGCCCCAGGCAGACGCCGAGGATCGGCACGGTGGCGCCCAGCCGGCGCACCAGCTCGGTGGAGATCCCCGCCTCGGTGGGCGAGCAGGGTCCCGGCGAGATGATGATGTGCGAGGGCGCCATCGCGGCCACGTCGTCCACCGTGAGCGCGTCGTGCCGGTGCACCTCCGGCGTCCCGCCGAGCTCGCGGACGTAGCGGGCCAGGTTATAGACGAAGGAATCGTAGTTGTCGAGCAGCAGGATCATGGGCGGGCCAGCGCGGCGATGAGCGCCTGCGCCTTGTCCAGGGTTTCGCGGTACTCGAGCTCGGGATCGGAGTCCGCCACGATCCCGCCGCCCGCCTGGAAGTATACCCGGCCTCGGAGCGCCAGATAGGTGCGGATGACGATGCTCGTGTCCAGCGCGCCCGTGGTCGAGAGATAGCCGATCGAGCCGCAGTACACGCCGCGCCGCGTCGGCTCCAGCTCGGCGATGATCTCCATGGCCCGCACCTTCGGGGCCCCGGTGATCGACCCGCCCGGGAACGCGGCCCGGAGCAGGTCCACCGCGTCGGCCGCCGGGTCGAGCTCGCCCACCACCGTCGAGACGAGGTGGTGCACCGTCGGATGCTGCTCGAGCGCGAACAGCTCGGGCACCCTGACCGTCCCGGGCCGGCACACGCGCGACAGATCGTTGCGGAGCAGGTCCACGATCATCACGTTCTCCGCCCGGTCCTTGTCGCTCTCCGTCAGCGCCCGGCCCAGGGCGGCGTCGTGCATCGGGCCCAGTCCCCGCGGCCGCGTGCCCTTGATGGGACGGGACTCCACCTGGCGGCCGCTCTCGTCCAGCCGGAGGAACCGCTCGGGCGACGCGCTCATGACCTGCAGCTCACCGGTGTCGAGATACGCGGCGAACGCGGCGGGGTTGCGCCGGCGAAGCCGGCCGTAGAGCGCGAAGGCGGGCTCGGTGAGCGGCGCCTGGAACCGTTGCGAGAGGTTGGCCTGAAAGATGTCGCCCGCGACGATGTAGTCCCGCACCCGGGTCACTGCGTCGAGATAGCCGCGGTGGGTGAAGGTGGACCGAAGGCCGGTCCCGGCCGCGCCTTCGACACCCTGCACCGGATACGAGGGCGCCTCGATATCCGGGGGGGCCTGCGCCCGCGGCCGCGACGCCCCATGGCGATCCGGTCCCGTGAGCCGGGCCCGCACCATCGCGAGCCGCTCCCGCGCCCTCGCGAGCCGGGCCTCGCCGGTCTCGGGCAGTCCGGTCGACACGATCCACGCGGTGCCCACTTGGTGGTCCCAGGCGATCACCCAGTCGTACAGTCCGAGCACAACGTCGGGAATGGCCAGGTCGTCGAACCGCGGGGATGGAAGACGCTCGAGCACCGACCCGTAGTCGTAGCCGATGTAGCCGGCCGCTCCGCCCTGGAACGGCGGAAGCCCGGGCACCGGGTCGGCCGCGAACGGCGCCAGCAGGTCGCGCACGGCGAGCAGCGGGTCGCTGCCGACTGCGGTCCACGCCCGGCCGGGGCCGCCGGTCTCGGTGACCGGACCCTTGCTCCGCACCACGCGCGCGGGGTCGGCCGTGAGGAAGGAGTAGCGGCCCAGCGGGTGCGCGTCGGCGTTGCCCGCGGCGCTGTCGAGGAATACG
>JAICJD010000047.1 GCA_025928645.1 Gemmatimonadales bacterium | reverse complement strand
CCGCTTCCGCGTCTCCCTCGGCCTGCCGAGCGTGATCTCGAACGCGATGGGCGGGAGCGGGCCGATCGTGATCCGGACGGTCGAGCTGGACCAGCCCCGGCTCCGGCTCCTCGCCCTCGAGGACGGGACCGCCAACTGGGATATCACCAAGAAGACGCCGGCACAGCCGGAGACGAAGGCGGCGAAGCCGATGGCCGTGAGCCTCCGGCGGCTCCAGATCTCGGACGCGGCCGTGGCGTTCGACAACCGGAAGGCGAAGCTCAAGGCCAACGTCGCCGGGTACGACCAGACGCTGAGCGGCGACTTCAGCCAGACGCAGGTGGCGGTGGACACCAAGGCCAATGCGGACACCGTGAGCGTGACCTTCGCGGGCGTTCCGTATCTCAACCGGGTGCGGCTCGCGCTCGACGCCGACATCCAGGCGGATCTGGCCAAGAAGGCCTACACGATCAAGCGGACCCAGCTCGGCCTCAACGATCTGCAGCTCGGCGTCAGCGGCTCGGCGGCCACCGCCGGCGAGAATACGACGATGGATCTCGCGTTCAACGCCCCGAGCACCAACTTCCGGAGCATCCTGTCGCTGGTGCCCGCGGTCTACGCGCATGACTTCGACAAGGTGAAGACCTCGGGGACGATCGCGGTGAACGGCCGGGTGAAGGGGGCGTACGGACCCCAGGCGTTTCCCTCGTTCCAGATCACCACCAAGGTCGACAACGCGGCGTTCCAGTATCCTGACCTGCCGCTGCCCGCGAGGGACATCAACGTGAACCTCGCGCTCACCAATCCGGGCGGCAGCGCCGACAGTACGGTGGTCACTCTCGACCGCTTCCACCTGCGGCTGGGCAGCAACCCGGTGGACGCGCGCATGGTGCTCCGGACGCCGGTCAGCGACCCCAACGTGGATGCGCGCCTGAGCGGGAAGGTGGACCTGGCCGACGTGCGGCGCACCGTGAAACTGGAGGGCGTGAACGAGCTGGCCGGCACTATCGCGGCCGACGCGGCGGTGCGCACGCGGATGTCGTATGTGGACAAGAAGCAGTACGACAAGGTGAACGCGAGCGGGACGGTGGACGTCGCCAACCTGACGGTCAAGGGCAAGGCATTGCCCCACCCGCTCTCGATCCGGCAGGCCTCGCTCGCGCTGGCGCCCCAGCGGGCGCAGCTCAAATCGTTCAACGGCACGATCGGGAGCAGCGATCTCGAGGCGTCGGGGACGCTGGAGAACCTGCTGGCCTACGCCTTCCGCGACGACACGCTCAAGGGCACGGCCGCGGTCCACAGCAACCGGTTCAACCTGGACGAGTGGCAGTCGGGCGGCGGGGACCTGCAGATCATTCCGGTGCCGCCCAAGATCGACTTCGGGCTGGACGCGACGGTGGGCGAGCTGACCTACGGCAACCTCAAGATGAGCAACGCGCGCGGCAAGCTCAGGGTCAAAGACCGCCGGGTCACGCTCGAGAACTTCACGCTGAACACTCTCGGCGGCGGCATTGCGGTGAACGGCTACTACGAGACCGTGGACACGACGAAGCCCGCGTTCGACGTCGGGTTCAAGATGACGAAGGTGGACATCCCGTCGGCGTTCAAGGCGTTCGCGACGGTGCAGGCGCTGGCGCCGGTGGCGAAGTACGCGCTGGGGTCCGTGACCACCGACCTGCACCTGAACGGCGCGCTGGGCAAGAACATGCTACCGCTCTTTGCCGGCTTGACCGGCGGCGGCACCCTCCAGACGTCGCAGCTGCAGCTCCACGACTTCCCGGCCATGGAGAAGATCGTGGACGTGACCAAGCTCCAGTTCCTCGACAACCCGACACTGCAGGCGCTCCGGGCCGCCTTCCAGATCAAGGGCGGCCGGCTCAACGTGCAGCCGTTCGACGTGAAGCTGGGCGGCACGACCATGAGCGTGGCCGGCTCCAACGGCTTCGACCAGTCGCTCCAGTACAACCTGGGCCTCAAGGTGCCGCGCTCGATGCTCGGTGGGGCGGCGAACCAAGCGATCTCGGGCATCGTCGCGAAGGCCGGCGGCGCGGGGGTGAACCTGGCCGCCGCACCGGAGATCCCGCTCGGCATTCAGATCGGGGGCACGGTGACCAGCCCGACGATCAAGGCCGACGTGGGGAACCTCGCGTCGTCGGTGGCCTCGAACGCGGCGGAGGCGGTCAAGACGGCCGCGGCGCAGAAGGTCGATTCCGCGGCGCTCCGCGCGGTGGCGGAGGCCGAGAAGCAGGCGGCCGGCATCCGGCAGCAGGCCGAGTCGCTCGCGGCCGACGTGAAGCGGACGGGCTACGCCCAGGCCGACTCGCTGCAGGCCCGCGCAACCAACCCGCTGCTCAAGGCGGCCGCGGGCCCCGCCGCGGACAAGATCCGGAAGGAAGCCGACAAGAAGGCCGCGGGGATCGTCAGCGAGGCCGACAAGCGGGCGGATGCGCTGGTGGCGGAGGCGAAGAAGAAAGCGGGGCAGTGAGGACAGGCGGTCGGGCGGTCTTCATCCCGAGCGCAGCGAACCTAGCCTGGGAATGGCTCGAGGGTGGCCAGGCAAGCTCCCTCGCTGCGCTCGGGATGAAGATCGGGCGCTACCCCGTCCGCCCGTCCTCCTGTTCCCTCGCCACCGCCCGCCGCACAATCACCGTGATGTTGTCCGTCCCGCCGCCTTCGAGCGCATCACGCACGAGGTCCTCACACGCCTGCTTCGAGGACGTCATGGTCCGCAGGGCTTCACGGATCCGCTCGTCGGACACGTGCCGCGTGAGACCGTCGCTGCAGAGCAGCACGACGTTGCCCCATGCCAGGTCCATCCGGGTGACCACGGGCGCGGTCTGGCGGCCGCCGATCGAGCTCGACAGCGTATGCGACAGCTTCGCGGCGCCCGGGTCCGTGCGAGTGAGCACGCCCAGATCG
Organism: Gemmatimonadales bacterium; assembly: GCA_025928645.1. Lineage (GTDB taxonomy): Bacteria > Gemmatimonadota > Gemmatimonadetes > Gemmatimonadales > GWC2-71-9 > CAVVWJ01. Next base: position 21,604 of record JAICJD010000047.1, on the reverse strand, counting down.
ATGAGCTCCTGGGCCATCGTCTGGTCGCGGGTGATCTGGGTCAGCTCGGCGCCGCGGAGCAGATAGCAGCGGCTGTCGCCCACCTGGAGCAGGTAGGCGCGGGGCCACACGCCGAGGTAGAGCGTGAGCGTCGTCGCCATGCCGCGGTACTCGGCGTTCTCCTCGCCGCGGTGCACCAGCTCGGTATGGCACTGCTCGGCGGCTGCCTCGAGCGCTTGAGCCAGCTCCGGGTCGTGGGCGGCCTGCGCGGCATAGTAGCACTGCATGCTGCTCGCGACGTAGCGGCTCACGCCTTCGAGCGCGAGGCGGCTCGCCTCCGCCCCCTTGGCGCCGCCGCCGACGCCGTCGGCCACCATCATGAGCAGCGCCAGCCGCTGGCTGTCGGCGATGAGGTGGTCGGTCATGGCGATGCTGGTCTGCTGCACCACCATCTGTTTGCGCAGGGCGCAGATGAGGAAGTGGTCCTGGTTGTCGCTGCGCACCTTGCCGGGGTGGGTCAGGCCGTAGACGTCCATCTCGTCGTCGCGGGGCTTCCGGTCGGGCACGGCGGGACTGGCGGACGTTTCGGTGGCGGCGGCAGCGAAGGCGAGGGCGGGAGCGGTCATAGCGGGACCTCCGTTTCCCTGGCAAGCGGGATGCTTCAATGTGCGGCGCGGATCCGCGCCAGGCCAGTCCCGGCCTGCCGCGCCGGGCCTCAGGGCGGTCAGCCGCGCCGGTCGCGACCGACCCAGCGTCCGTCGCGCGATTCTTGAGCTCGAAGCTCGTGATGCGCCAGGACGCGTTGCACCGCCTCCAGGTCTCCGCCGGGACCGTCAGGCCTCGACTCCGCGCCGGGCCGTGCCCATGTTGCACGGCGGTCCGCATTCCTTCGGAACGTCGCTCGAGGTGCTCGTGATATTCAGCTCTCTTCGCGGGACCAGCACTGCCGCGCTCGTGGTGCTCGCCGCCTGCGGCCCCAAGATCAGCGAATTCAGCGTCACGCCGCGCCGCGTGTGCGCCGGCGACACGGTGCGCTTCACCTTCAAGACCCGCGGCACAGCCCACCTGGTCGCCGTTCGGCACGGGACCGCCACCGCCGATACGACCGAATACCACCTCGTGGCCGAGGCGCGTGGCAAGCAGGCGACCAGCCAGGCGGACGTCGTGACCTTCAGCCCGCGCGCGGAGCCGTCCCTCGCCTTCGACGTGGCGCTGCTCGGCCAGGATTCGCTCGTGGCCACCGATACGCTGAGCCCGGCGACCTGGCCCGATGCGCTTCGGCTGGGCGAGGTGTTCGCCGACTCGGGCCGCGTGCTGCTGGTGCGTCATGCGGGCAAGGTGGACCAGGTGCGCCCCGACGAGGACGGCAACGCCTCCTGGGAGGGCCTGCCGGTGAGCGGCGCGTGGGAGCTGCGAGCGGGCCTCTTGCCGGGCGAGGCGCCCGGCAATCCGGCCCACGCCCCGCCGCGGCATCTCTATCTGCGCGTCGGCCTGGCGTGCGGCTCGGCGGACGAGGGCCGGCCATGAGCGCGCTCGACCTGATCGACACGATCGTGCTGGTCATGCTGGAGAACCGCTCGTTCGACCACATGCTGGGCCACCTGAGCTACGGGCGGTACGCCAACGGCTCGGACGTGGACGGCATTACGTCGCCGCTCCGGCGCGATGCCTGGGCCAACGTGTACCAGGGCGAGCCGTACTATCCGTTCCTCATGCGCGACCGTGAGCTCTCGGGCGACCTCCCGCACGACCGCGGCGCGATCGCCACGCAGATGCACCGGAGCGCCGTGGCCGGCACCTTCGCCATGGACGGCTTCGCCAAAACCTGGTTCGCGGCGTCGCCCAACAACCGCACGACCAAGCCCGACCCGCTGGGCTTCCTGCCCCCTGACGACGTGCCGATGACGCGGTTCCTGGCCGACACCTATGCGGTGTGCGACCGCTGGTTCGCGTCGCTGCCGGCGGGCACGCAACCCAACCGGCTCATGGGCTGGAGCGGCACCAGCTACATCGACGGCAACGGCTTCCTGCCGCCGCACGATCCGCTGGTGATCGACTGGCTCGAGCGAAACCACGTGCGCTGGCGGGTGTACACGTCCGGGCTCTCGTTCTTCCTGCTGCTCGGCGCCACCGCGGCGTTCGGGCCCAACTTCCGGGGCGTGGACCGCCTGGCGCCGGACGTCGCCGGCGAGCAGCCGGGCGACTTCCCGGAGGTGATCATCGTCGAGCCGCTCTACGGCGACGCGGCCCGGATCGTGGGCGGGATCCCGAACGACGACCACGCGCCGGCGCCGGTCGGCCCGGGCGAGCTGTTCCTGCGGAAAGTCTACGACGCGCTGACCCGGAACCCGGCGCGCTGGGCGCGCACGCTGCTCGTGATCACCTACGACGAGCACGGGGGATTCTGGGACCACGTGGCGCCTCCGCTGGTCCCGTTCGCGCCGCCCGCTCGCGCCACCTTCACCAAGCCGTTCGACTCGCTCGGCGTGCGGGTGCCCGGGCTCGTGGTCTCCCCGCTGGTGAGCCCGAAGCACGTCTCGCATGCCGTACTCGACCACACGTCAGTGCTGCAGCTGCTGGCGGAGAGGTTCACGCCCGGAACGCCGTACTCCCCGGCGGTCGAGACCCGGCGGCTGGCCGGGGTAGGCAGCGTGTCCGCCGTGCTCGATCTGGCGGCGCCGCGCGCCGACCTGCCGATCGCGCCCGACTTCTCGATCAACCTGGAGATGCCGCTGGGAGAGAACCGTCCGCCGGTGACGCCGCTGGAGGCGACGTTCGAGGAGGCGGCGGTGGACATGGTGCGGAAATTCCCCAAGCCCACCGCGCAGAAGTATCCCGAGGTGTCCAACTGGGTTCTGATGCAGCAGGACCGGCCGCACTCCTGAATGCGGCGATCCCGGTTGGTGCTTCAGCGGCCCGCGGCCGCCACGATCTGATCGGAGCCCTCCAGCACGATCTCCACGCGCCCCCGGTAGCTCACGATCTTGCCCCGCACGCCGATTCTCCTCCCGCGAAGCGTGTCCAGCTTCGCGCCCCACGGGCCCGCCGGCGCGAGCGCGACCGCGGTGAACGTCTGCCGAGGGTAGTCCGCGCCGAAGTCGAGATAGACGTTGCCGCCCTTCGACCGGAACACCGCCGCGACGGTCCCGACCACGGTGGCCGTCTCGCCGAGGTGAGCCGCCGCCTCGCGGTCGGTGTAGGTCCCGGGTGGCAGCGCCGGGGTCGCGGACGCCTCCGAGGGGCGGTAGCTCGCGAAGACGTCGTTCAGCACTCGCGCCAGCCGGACGCCTGCCGCGATGATGGCGTGGTCCACCGCCGCCTTCGCCTCCACGACATAGGCGCGGTTGAGCCGGCCGTCGCGGGGAATCCGTCCGTAGGCCACGGCGACCGCCGTACGGTGGCCTTCCATGGCCCAGTCCGCCACGCTGCCGCGCTCGAGCGCCGCCAGGTCCATCGTGTCCATCTCGTGCCGAAGCTGGCCGAGATAGCTCGTCTCGCTCAGCCCCTCGCGGTCCAGCAGCGCGCCGTCCCACACCGCGTGGAGGTTGGTCGAGTCGCCCAGCAGATAGACCACGCGCCGGTTGCCGCCGCGGTCGTCGTTGTCGGCCACGTGCAGCGGCTGGTGCAGGTCGCCGATGAAGTGGACGAGGAATTTGAGCGCCTCGGCGCGATCGGTTACCGACGCGGCCGGGTTGGCCAACACGCGCCGGTCGGCCTCGATGGCGGCAATGACGCACCGGCCCGACGGGCAGTGCCGAGCCGGGTCGTAGACAGTGTCCTGGAGCGGGATGTTGACGTAGTGCAGGGAATCGGCATCATGGCGATACTGCCGGATGTTGTCGGCCCAGACCGACGCGTCCGCCAGGCTCTGGCCGCCCAGGATGTCGCGCACCGCGTCTCGGGCCCGCGGTGTGAGCCGCTGCTCGGCGATCCGCGCCACGATGCGGTGCCCCAAGTCCCACCAGCGCGCCTCACGACCGGGCCGGTGGAGCAGCAGGGGGAGCGCGAGGAGAAAGGCGGACGATCGGAACGAAAGCGTAGGACCCGTCCTCAGTGCGGGGCCGGGGCCGGGGCCGCGCCGATGTGCACGGTGATGTGGCGCCACTTGCCCTGGCGGAATCGGAGGTAGCTCAGGGTGAAGCGCGTCACGTGCCCGGCGAGGATGGCGGACCAGATGTGCAGCGCCGTGAGCGTCCCGAGCTGCGTGACGACGAAGCAGATCCCGAGCGGCAGCACAACCTGGGAGACGATCGAGATGTAGAGCGGGCTCTTGGTGTCGCCCGTCCCCTGGAGGCCGCCGGTGTACGTGAGGGCCGCGGAGATGAACAGGCCGGACACGCTGAGGACCCGGAGCAGCTGCGTGCCGATCGAGAGCACGGCCGCGTCCGAGATGCCGAAGGCGCCGAGCAGCATCCGCGGCGCGAACAGGTAGAGCAGGCCCATGCAGGTTGCGACCGAGACGCCGATCCTCGCCGCGATCTCGACGGCGGCGGCCGTGCGGTCGGGCCGGCCCGCCCCGAGGTTCTGTCCCGCCACCGCCGCGGCGGCGCCCATGAGCCCGATCGAGGTCCAGGTGACGAACGAGAAGAGCTGAGTGTAACTCACCGCGTAAGCTGCCTGCGCGGCGGCGCTCTGGGCCAGCGACCCCACGTAGGCGAGCAGAAAGACCCCGCCGATGTTCATCGCGATGCCCTGAAATCCGGTCGGGAGCCCGAACCGGAACAGCTCGCGAATGATGCCCCAGTCCGGCCCGTAACCCAGGCCGCGGGGAAATTGCACGACCCACCCGCCACGCCAGAGCCGGACGATGGCGTACACGGCCACGAGGCCCGAGGCGATGGCCGTCCCCATGGCGGCGCCAGCGGTCCGGAACGACGGGATGGGACCGAGGCCCCGGATCAGCACCACGTTGCACGCGATGTTGAGCGCGGTGAGCACGAACCCCAGCACCAGCGGCGTCCGGGCGTCGCCGGCGGAGCGGAGCGCACCGCCGAGCATGAAGAACACCAGCATGCCGGCGCTGGTGAGGAACATGATCCGGAGGAACGGCAGCGCCTCCTTCTGCACGGCCGGCGCCGCGTTGACGAAATTGAGTAGGTGCGGCGCGAGCACGTAGCCGAGCGGAGCCAGCACGAACACCGAGAGGCCGATGGCGGTGACGAAGGCCTGGTACACCGTCCGGTTCACCTTCTCCGGCTCCCCGGTGCCCGCGAACCTGGAGACGAGGACGCTCATGCCGGTGAACAGGGACGAGACGAAGATCAGCACGGCGATGAAGACCTGGTTGGACACGCCGATCGCCGCGTTGCCGGTGAAGCCGACGATGTGCCCGACCAGAATCTGGTCCACCAGGCTCTGCAGCCCGCCGATGATGTTCACCAGCATGGTCGGCCACGCGAGCCGCCAGACCGCCCGGCCCAGGGGACCCTCGACGATGGAACGGTCGTAGCCGGCGGGAGCGGTGTCGGTCATGACGGGGACAATCTACTACCGCAGTCGGACCTCGTAACCGCACACCCGGGCCGGCGGCGATCCGACTCGGCCTTGTGCGGGTATTAGATTCCGGCATGCGGCGCTCCGCCGCATGTCCATACATCGTGCCACCCACCCTCGACGCGGACTCGTCCCCATGACGCCAGCTTCCCGTCTCGCCGGGCTTGCAGCTCTCGGCCTGATCGCGATCGCCTCGAATGCCGCCGCCCAGGAGGCCGGCTCGCCGGTCGCGGATGCGTTCCGCAAGAACGCTCAGCGCGCCGAGCGCAACCTCGTCGCCGCCGCGGAGGCCATGCCAGCCGGCAAGTACGGATTCAAGCCCACGCCCGCGCAGATGACGTTCGGAGACGTCATCCATCACCTCTCGCAGGGAAACGACTTCTTCTGCTCGAAGATCGGAGGCGTCGACGCGCCGAAGCGAACCGACCTGGCCAAAAAGGCCGCCAAGGACGAGATGGTGAGCCGGCTCAAGGAGACGTTCCAGTTCTGCGACACGGCCCTCGGGAAGCTGGACGACTCGAAGCTCGGCGGAAAGGTCCCGTTCTTCGGCGGACGCGAGATCACGCGGGCCGCCGCGATCGTCGCGGCGGCCGAGGACTGGGGGGATCACTACAGCCAGCTGGCCATCTATCTCCGGCTCAACGGCCTCCTGCCGCCGACCGCCAAGGAGAAGGAGGAGTAGGCGGGGCGTTCGGATCTGAAACAGGGTCGAGGGAGCGGGGCAGGCGCCCCGCTCCCCCGTACTGCGAGTCTACTTCCCTTCAGCCACGTGGCGGCTTTCGGCCACGACGGCGCTGTCCACTCCCACCTCCTTGCCGGCCGACCGCGCGGCCAGCAGGTGGTCCCGCACGATGGGCAGCGCGTAGGCCGCCATCTTCCGCACCATTTCCGAGCGGGCCGAATCGACCTCGGCCTTGAGCGCCGCGACGTCCTCCGTGTGGCCCCGGATCATGGCCGTCATGTAGGCGCGATCGAACGACGGCTTGTCGATCTTCTGCAGGCGATCGAGCTTCTGCTGCTGCATGGGACCCAGCGCCGCGTTGACCTTAAGCCCATGCTTCTCCGCCAGATCCGTCCACTGCTTCTGCATCTTGGTATGTTCGTTGGCCATGCGCTGGCCGAACTTCTGGACCTGCTCGTTCGTGGCGCGGTGCTGGGCGACCTCGCCCAGCCGCACCTCCAGCAGGTTGTCCGCCACGGCATGGCGGACGAAGCCGGCATCCGCCTGGATGCTGTCGTGTGGCACCGCTTGAGCTCGTGCTCGGCCGAACGGCGTGGCGGCGAGCAGCGTGGCGGCGGCCGCGGCGGCCAGGAGACGTGCTGACATGGGGAAACTGTCCTTTCGTGTGACGCTGCTATCGAATGCGGCTATCCGGGGCGGCGCCGGACGCGGTGACCACTCGCTCGGCGTACGCACACGCCCCGGGAACTCGCGTGAACGTGGAAGCGATATCGGCAACGGGCGGGCGAGCGTCTGCGAGGTACATCACGTTCGCGCCCACTTTGGACACGAGCGCGCGGCGGCGTACCGACGGTGAGAGCGCCCGGGTAACTGGCGTTCCCAGCGAGGCCGCTATCATTCGGAGACGATGACCATGGCTGCCGACCTGGATACCGCTTATCCCACCCTCTCCGAGCGCCACGTCGACGCCCTGGCTGCCCGAGGCCGCCCGCGGTCCGTCCGCGCCGGCGAGATCCTCTACGCGACCGGGCAGACGGGGTTCTCGTTCTATGTCCTTCGCGAGGGCGAGCTCGAAGCCAGGGACGGCCAGGCACCCGATGCCCGATCCATCAGCCGGGTGCACCCCGGCCAGTTCACCGGCGAGGTGAACATGCTGGCCGGCCGGGCCTCGCTCGTCACGGTCCGGGCCGTCGCCGACTCCTCGCTGATCGAGCTCGATGCCGACGAGCTGCGCCACGCGGTGGACGAAATCCCCGAGCTGGGCGACGTCGTCATCCAGGCATTCCTGAGCCGGCGCGACCTGCTGGTGGAGGGCGGCTTCGGCCGGGTGAAGATCATCGGGTCGCGCTTCTCACCCGCGGCCCACCGGCTCCGCGACTTTGCCACCCGCAACCTCGTGCCGATCAACTGGGTGGATCTCGAGTCGGATCCGGCCGCGGACGCGATGCTGCGCGACCTGCACGTCTCGCCTGAGGACACGCCGGTGGTGCTGGGCCGCAGCGGCAAGATGGCCAGGAACCCCTCGCTCGCCGAGTTCGCCCAGTGCGCCGGGCTCACGATGACGATCGAGGGGGATCATGTCTACGATCTGGTCGTCGTCGGCGCCGGGCCCGCGGGGCTCGCGGCCTCGGTCTATGCCGCGAGCGAAGGACTGGACGTTCTCACCGCCGACCAGCTCGCGGCCGGCGGCCAGGCCGGCACCAGCTCGCGGATCGAGAACTACCTCGGCTTTCCCGCCGGCATTCCCGGGGCGGAGCTCACCCGGAACGCCATGGTGCAGGCGCAGCGGTTCGGGGCCAAGATCACGGTGCCCTGCCTGGTGCGCGCGCTGGGCGTCTCGGGCGGTGACTGCGTCCTGACGCTGGGCGACGGCACCAAGGTCCGCACCCGCTGCGTGCTGGTGGCGAGCGGCGTCTCCTATCGGCGGCTCGACCTCGCGCGCTTCGGCGATTTCGAGGGCGCGGGGATCTACTACGCGGCGACCGAGATGGAGGCGCGTCTCTGCCGGGGCGAGGAAGTGATCGTCGTCGGCGGCGGCAACTCTGCGGGGCAGGCCGTGGTCCACCTGTCGCGCTACGCGCGGCGCGTGCACCTGGTCGTGCGGGCGCGCGATCTGGGCGCGAGCATGTCTCGTTACCTGGTGGACCGGATTCAGGGCATCGACAACGTCTCCATCCACCTCGGCGCGGAGGTCGTGCAACTGGATGGAGACGGCCATCTGGGCGGGGTGCACATCCGGGAGCAGACGGGGGCCACCACCGCCGTCCGGTGCGGCTCGCTCTTTCTCTTCATCGGCGCGGATGCGAACACGAACTGGCTCCGCGGATGCGTCGAGCTCGACCGCCACGGCTTCGTGCTGACCGGAACGTCGCTCCCGCCCGGGACCGGCGAGCTCGAGCGCTGGCGGGTGGCCGGCCGCGGTCCGTTTCTGCTGGAGACGAGCCTGCCCGGCGTCTTTGCCGCCGGCGACGTCCGAAGCGGCTCGATCAAGCGCGTCGCGTCGGCCGTGGGCGAGGGCTCGATGGCGGTGAGCTTCGTTCACCAGCACATCCAGCGGCCGATGTAAGGGACATATGCGGTACCGTGGGCTGGCGTGCGACTACGACGGCACCCTGGCGTCCGATGGCCGGGTGGACGGGACGACGCTCGCAGCGCTGGAGCGACTCCGAGCGTCGGGCCGATCGCTGATCCTCGTCACCGGCCGGCAGGCGTCACATCTCGCGGCGCTCCTTCCCCGTCTCGATCTGTTCGACCACATCGCCGCCGAGAACGGTGCCGTGCTGTACCGCCCGGGCGACGGACGCGAGCGGATGCTCGCCGCGCCGGCGCCGCCGGCACTCGTGCGGTTGCTCGAACGCCGGGGTATCGCGCCGCTCTCGGTGGGCCGCTGCGTCGTGGCGACCGATCTGCCGCGGCAAGCCGCGCTGCTCGACGCCATTCGCGAGCTCGGCCTCGACCTGCGCCTCAGCTTCAACAAGGGCGCCGTCATGGCGCTCCCGGCCGGGGTCGACAAGGCGACCGGCCTCGACGCGGCGCTCGCCGAGCTCGGGCTCAGGGCCCATGAGTGCGTCGGCATCGGCGACGCGGAGAACGATCAGGCGTTCCTCGCGCGCTGCGGCTGCGCGGTGGCCGTCGCCAACGCGGTCGAGCCGCTCAAGGCGGAGGCGGATCTCGTGACCGACGGGGCACGTGGGGCCGGGGTCACGGAGCTGATCGAGCGCCTCCTCGCCGATGCCGTGCCCGCCTACCGCGCCGGCGTCGCCACGAAGGCGTAGATCACACCCGTGACGCCGTCGCGAACGCGGCCGGTGATCTCGCCGGCGTCGTTGATGTCTTGCGCGGAGAGCAGCACATCGGGCACGACGTCGGCCAGATCGTTCAGGTTGGACAAGACGCCGTCCTGCCAGAGGAACGCTCGCGATCCGGCGGCGGCTCCGAACGAAACGCCCACGATCTGACCCCTCGAGTTTATCGCCAACGCTTCGCTCACCGGATCGTCGTCCAGAGTGCCGAGGTCGCGCGCGGCCGGCGCGCCGCTCCGCCAAAGAAAGGCGTGCGCGATGAACTCGCCCTCTGGGTCGCCGGGGCCGGGCGGATTGGAGAATCCCACCACGTCGCCCGCGTCGTTGATGTCCATGGGCGTGTGCCAGGTCACCCCGCCGAGGTCGGGAATCAGGACGGGCTTGTGGTTCCGGCCCCACCGCACCGCCCGTCGGGCGCTGAACCGGCCTACCGCCTGGTCGCAATCGCCGGAGATGCCCACCGCCTCGCCTCGATTGTTGATCGCGGTGGCGGCCGACGCGGAGTCGCCGGGATAGGGGCGCAGCTCGCGCGTCTTGATCCGGCCCTTGCTCCCCGGTTTCGGCTCCCACAGGACGGCCTTGAAGCCGAGCACCTGGGCATCCACGCAGGTCGGATCGTGCACCGGAGTTTCGGCCCAGCCGACGATCTGCCCGCGGTTGTTGATCGCCGCGGCAAACCCGTGGTTGCCGCCGAGCGTCGGCAGCTCGCGCATGCCGGATTCGTCGGACACGAAGCCGCGGCAGATGAGATCGGTGGTCTCCGGCAGGAACCCGCCGGCATCGCAGCTCCAATCCTCGTGCAGCGGGTCCGGCCTCGCCGTATGGGAGATGCCGACCACGGTCCCGGCGTCATTGAGGCCGGGCCAGGGCAGGGTACTGCTCGGGCCACCGAGCGTGCCGAGGTCGGCGATGGCGCCGTTGCGCCAGGTGACCGCGTGGCGGGCGCCGTCGGCGCGGTCGGACCAGCCGGCGACGAAGCCGCCCGCGTTGATGGCCATGCCGCGGCTCTGGGCGCCGCCGAGCGACGCCGTGATCTTCACGACGTGATACGAGGGGAGGGTCGCCCTGGCCGGTCCGGGCGGGGGCGCGTGCGCTTCGGGCTCGGTGCCGCAGCCGGTCGCGGCAGTGAGCGCGAGCGCGCAGAGGATGTATCGCATGGGTCTCTCTCCGATGGGGTGAAGCGAACTGGTGCTTCGTACCCTATCGCGTGCCGGGCGCGGTGCTCGCCGCATCCGGACGTTGAATCCGCACCGGACCTGCCGACCCGCTCCGGGCGCGCCTACCTTCGACCCATGCCGACCGACGTCTCGAGGCTCGCCGACGCCGCCCCCGCCCCCGAGCGCCGCAGGCTCGTGAGCCGCGCGCTGGCGATGTATTTCGTGTCCGCCTTCGGCTCGATGACGAGCTTCTACCTGCTGCTCTCGGTGGTGCCGCTGTATGCGACCAGCGCTGGCGCGGGGAACGCCGGGGCGGGCTTCACCACCGGGGCGCTCATGCTCGCCACGGTCTGCGCCGAGCTGGCCACGCCGGCGCTGCTCGCCCGGTTCGGCTATCGCGCCGTGCTCGCGGCCGGCCTGGTGCTGCTGGGCGCGCCCGCGCTGGCGCTCACCGCCTCCGCCAGTCTCGCGCTGATTCTCATCGTATCCCTGGTGCGCGGCGTGGGTCTCGCGATTCTGGTCGTGGCCGGCAGCGCGCTCGTCGCGGTGCTCGTGCCCGCCGAGCGGCGGAGCGAGGGGCTGGGCCTGCTCGGGGTCGTGGTCGGTGTGCCGGCGGTGCTGGCGCTGCCATTGGGGCTCTGGCTGGTGCCGCGGGTCGGCTTTCCCCCGGTATTCGTGGCCGGCGCGGCGGCGTCGCTCGTCTGTCTCGTGACGGTTCCCATGCTGCCGGGTCGGACCGCGACCGCGAAGGAGCCGCTCGGCGTCCTGGCCGGCCTTCGGATGGCCGCCCAGGTCCGGCCGGCCCTGGTGTTCTTCCTGACGGCAGTGGCGACCGGCATCCTGGTGACGTTCCTGCCGCTCGCGACGCGCGGGCTGGGGCGGATCGCGGCGGCGGCGCTCTTCGCCAACATGGTCGCGACGACGGTTGCCCGGTGGGCCGCCGGCCGTCACGGCCATCGTCACCGGCACGGCCAGCCGGGTCTTCTCCTGAGCGGGGTCGTGCTCGGCGCGGCGGGGATGCTGCTGCTCGCGGCCACGGCAAGCGTCTGGCTCGTCGGCGCCGGGGCGGTGCTGCTCGGCGTCGGCTTCGGCGTGGCGCAGAATGCGAGCCTCACGCTCATGTTCGAGCGCGTCAGTGCCGAAGGGTACGACATGGTCAGCGCCTTGTGGAATCTGGCGTACGACGCGGGCATGGGTATCGGTGCCGCGGGCTTCGGACTGCTCGCGAATCGGGCGGGGTACTCCGCGGCGTTCGCGCTGGTGGGCGGGCTCATGCTGGTGGCGCTGGGCCCGGCGTGGCGGGGCCGCGGCTGGATGAGCGCGGACCGCTAGACCATTCTCGTCTTCCACCTACCCGTCCGGAACACGACGCCGCTCGCGACGGCAAGCATCGAGAAGGCCGTCATGATCGCCCAGAAGACGCCGCCCGGCCCGAAACCGGCCGGGTGCGCCAGAGCCCATGCCACCGGGATCTCGAAGATCCAGAAGCAGAGCAGGTTGAGCCAGGTCGGCGTCCAGGTGTCGCCCGCTCCGTTGAACGACTGGGTGAGCACCATGCCGTAGGCGTACAGCGGATACCCCAGCGCCACGATCCGGAGGCAGCGGACCGCGTAGCCGGCGACGGTGGGATCGGTCGAGAAGGCCCGGACGATGAGCGGGGCCGCGACGAAGAAGAGCACGCCGACGGTGGTGAGGAAATACGCGTTGTAGCGCGCGGCGCGCCACACGCTGGCTTCGGCCCGTTCGGGCTTCCGCGCGCCGAGGCTCTGACCCACCATGGTGGCCGCCGCGTTGCTCAAGCCCCACGAGGGCAGCAGCACGAAGATGATGAGCCGCACCGCGATCGTGTATCCCGCCAGCGCGTCGCTCCCGAAGCCCGCGAGGATGCGGACCAGCCCGATCCAGCTCGCCATGCCGATCAGGTTCTGCAGCGTGGCCGACCCGGACAGCTGGAGGATCTGGCGCATGACGCCGACGTCGATGCGGAGGTGCCGCGGAACCACCGGCACCCGGCTCGCCTGGCGGAACAGGCGCACCACGGCGTAGATCGCTCCCACCGAGCGGCCGAACGTGGTCGCCACGGCCGCGCCGGTGACGCCGAGCCGTGGGAACGGCCCCACCCCGAAGATGAGCAGCGGGCCCAGTACGATGTTGATGATGTTGGCCAGCCACAGCACGCGCATGGCGATCGCCGCATCGCCCGCGCCGCGGAAGACGGCGTTCACCACGAACAGCACGATGATGGCCGCCTCGCCGCCGAGCATGATGGTGGCGTACCCGCGTCCAGTCGCGATCACCGACGGCGTCCCGCCCATGAGCGCGAGGAGACGCGGGGCGAGCAGCGCGCCGGTCACGCCCAGCACGACCGATACGAGGACCGCGAGCACGAGCGCCTGCGCGGCGGCGCGGGCGGCGCCCTCGCGATCCTTCTCGCCGATGCGGCGGGCCACGACCGCGGTGGCGCCGATCCCGAGCCCCATGGCCAGCGCGTACACCACGGTGAGCAGCGATTCGGTGAGCCCCACGGCGGCGACGCTGTCGGCGCCGAGGTGCGACACCCAGAAGATGTCGGCCACCGCGAAGATGCTCTCGAGCACCACCTCGAGCACCATCGGCACCGCCAGCAGCAGGATCGCGCGGCCGATCGGACCCTCGGTGAAGTCGTGGTGCACTTCGCCGCGCACGGATTCCCGCACGATGGTCCACAGGCTCACCGACTCGGCGCCGGCGGGCGCGGGGATGGAAGGGTCGGAAAGACGTTCGGCCGGCTGGGTCACGCGGGGTCCGGATCGGGAGGCGGGAAAGGTAGGGGCAAAAGCGATGAGGGGAAGGCGGGAGGCGGGAACTCGGTCGAGCACGAGCCTTCATCCCGAGCGTAGCGAGGGACCTTGCCGGGCCGAGTTCGAGCCATTCCCCGGCAAGGTCCCTCGCTACGCTCGGGATGAAGACCGCGCACCCCTCCGCGCCTACCGCTCCAGCATCGTCCTCACCTTGGCCACGAGCTCCTCGGGCGCGAACGGCTTCTGGATGAAGGCCGCCTCCTCGGGGAGGAGACTCCGGGCCTGCACGTCCTCGCCGGTGTAGCCCGACATGAACAGCACGGGCAGCCCCGGCTGCGAGGTCGCCAGCCGCTCGCTCAACTCGCGTCCGTTGAGGCCCGGCATGATGACGTCGGTGAGCACGAGCTTGGGCGGCTCGCGCCGGCCCGAGACCACCTCGAGCGCCTGGTGGCCGTTTTCGGCCTCGACCACCGTGAGCCCGACCGCCTCGAGCGACCGCCGCACGAGCTGGCGGACGGCGGCCTCGTCCTCCACCACGAGCACCAGGCCGGGCTCGAGCGGCTTGCGCGCGATCGGCGACTCGACGGCCGGCATGACCGCGGCCCGCACCGCGGCCTCCGTCGCCGCGGGGAAGTACACCTTGATCGCCGTGCCGTGGCCGGGCTCGCTGTACGCCCAGATGAAGCCCTCGTGCTGCTTCACGATGCCGTACACGGTGGACAGGCCGAGCCCGGTACCCGAGCCGACCGGCTTGGTGGTGAAGAACGGCTCGAAGATCTTGGCCAGCGTCGCCCGGTCCATGCCGCATCCCGTGTCGGACACGGTGAGCCGGACGTACGAGCCGGGCGAGACGTGCTTGAGGCCGTGCGCGCGGGCGTACGGTTCGCTGAGGACGACCTCGTCCACCGAGATCGTGAGCCGTCCGCCGGTGCCCATGGCGTCGCGGGCGTTCGCGGCGAGATTGATGAGCACCTGATCGACCTGCGTGGGGTCCGCCAGCACCCGGCTGCGCGACCGGTCGGGCCGGACCTCGAGCATCTTGTCGGCGCCCAGCACGCGCTCGAGCACGGGCGCGAGCGCCGACACGGCCTCGTGCAGGGCGAGCGGCTTGACCTGGTTGACCTGCCGGCGGCTGAACGTGAGGAGCTGCTGCGCCACCTGGGCGGCGCGCATGGCCGCGCGGATCATCTCCTCGACATCCTTGGTCTGCGGGTGCGACCGGCCGAGCTCCTTCACGACGAACTCGCCGAACCCGAGCACGGCCATGAGCTGGTTGTTCACCTCGTGCGCCACGCCGCCGGCAAGGGTGCCCACCGCCTGGAGCTTCTGCGCCTGGGCCAGCTGCTCTTCCGCCCGCACCCGGTCGGTCACGTCGGTGTGCGCGCCGACCCATTCCCGGATCTCGCCCTGCGCGTCGACGATCGGCACCGCGCGGAGCTCCATGTTCCGGTACTGGCCGTCGCGCCGGCGGAGACGGTGCTCGGTCGCGAGCCCCTTGCGCTCGCGCAGGGCCTCGTTCCACGCCCGCATGGCCTCCGCCTGGTCCTCGGGCAGGATGGCGCGGATCCATCCGGCGTGGCCGGCCTCGTAGGCGGTCTGGCCGGTGAACGCTTCCCACTGCCGGAGGTCGCCCGCCTCGCGGCCGTCGGCGGACATGGTCCAGACGATCTGCGCGGTGGCGGCGACCAGCGCGCGGTAGCGCGCCTCGCTCCCCCGCACGGCGTCCTCCGCCCGTCGCTGCTCGGTGACGTCGTCGTCCACCTCGATGATCGCGTCGGGCTGGCCCAGCGCATCGCGGTGCAGGATCCAGTGCGTGGCGATCCGGAGCGCCGCGCCGTCGCGGGTCCGTCGCGTCACTTCGCCCAGCCACTCGCCGGCCTCGAGCAGCGCCGCCTCGGCTTCGCGCGTGGGCACCGGCATCTCGGTGGCGAGCAGGTCGCGCGAACCGGCCTGCATCATCTCGTCGGAGCTCCAGCCGTACAGCCGCTCCGCCCCCGCGCTCCAGAAGCGGATGCGACGATCGAGCCCGCGCGCGGCCACCGGCGTGTGGCTCAGGATGTCGAGCAGCTCGCGGGTGTGCTCCTCGCTCGCCTGCAGCGCGGCCTGCGCCGCGGCCTGCGCCTCGAGCAGCCTGTTCCGCAGCGACAGCTCCGCCTGCGCCCGCTCGGCGGCGCGCCGCTCGGCCTCCACCCGGCGCGCGGCTTCGGCCGAGCGGAAGGCCGCCCAGAGCGACACCGCGATGAACAGCGTGACGTAGGCGACCAGGCCGATGTGGACCTGATAGAAGCTGAGCCGGAGGGCCTGGGCGCCGCCGACCGTGAACAGGATGGGCAGCAGCAAGGCGAGCGGGAGCAGCCGGCGGAGGAGCACGGTGCCCGGCTCCTGGCTCAGCAGCAGGTCCAGCACCGCGCGCTCGTGCGTGGCCGCCGCGACGCCCGCGGCGAGCAGGAGCAGCACGAGCGCGGCGTAGAGGGCGAGTCCGCTGCCCGGCACGAGGCCGTAAAGCTCGGGCACACCGCCCAGATGGCCGGCGACCGCAAGAGCCGGAATGGTCACCGAGACCAGCAGCAGCCCGCTGTACCAGCGGCGCCGCCGCCCCGCGACGACCGGCCGGACCATCAGCATCGTGGCGAGAAGCAGGAACGCCGCGCAGCTGAGCGGCGCCGGACGGCCCGGGAAGATCCGGACCAGCTGATTCACCTGGTCGGCGAACAGCAGGCCGTCCAGCCCGAGATCGATGCGCAGCAGGTATTCCGCGATGAGGCCGGCGGCGAGCGCGCCGGCCAGCCCGGCCGAGATGCGGCGCAGGCGGTCCGCGCCGATGCAGAGCGCAAGCAGTCCGGAGCCGGTCAGCGCGAACAGCACCGCGTCGAGGGGCTGGGCAGGCGGCAGGAACAGCGCCGTGGGAATGAGCGGCACCGCGCCCAGGACATAGGCCTGCAGCAGGCCCAGGCCCAGCGCCATTGCCACGGCACCGGCCACGAACGGGATGCGACGGATTCGCGAGACGAGCACGACTCGTTCGGCCATGCGGTGACGTCGCGACTGCGCGGGGATCAGGGGTTGTGACGGGGTCGACTACAAGATAACCGGAGGGCCCGGGGCAAGGGCGCGGGCTACCCCGCCAGTGCCCGCAGACGGGTGGCCGCCTCGGGGCCGGTGGGCTGGTCCTCGTCGTGCTTGAGGAAGGCGAACGCCTCGGCCCATGGCTGGGCCCGGATACGCTCGAGCCAGCCGCGCAGCATCTCCTCGGTGTAGTTCGCGCGCCGGAGCCGCAGATAGCCCCACGGGGCGGTCGGGAGGAGCGGCGCGCCGGGCCCCTCGCTCTCGTCCTCGTCCACCGCGACCAGGGCGACCTCGTGCTCCCGAAGCGCGTCGCACACGTCCTCGGAGAACCAGGAGGCGTGCCGGAATTCGAGGGCCGCCCGCCAGGTCCGCGGCACGAGCGCCAGGAAGTCGCGCAGACGCGCCATGTCCTTCCGGAGCGACGGTGGGCACTGGAACAGCGTCGGCCCCAGCCGC
The DNA here is from genome assembly GCA_025928645.1 of Gemmatimonadales bacterium. Taxonomy (GTDB): domain Bacteria; phylum Gemmatimonadota; class Gemmatimonadetes; order Gemmatimonadales; family GWC2-71-9; genus CAVVWJ01. The sequence continues at coordinate 4,689 of JAICJD010000047.1, read as the reverse complement.
TCGCCGAGGCAGTTGACGGTCCGCATGAAGTACTCGAGCGAGCCGTCCTCGTTGCCCAGCCGGTTGATGTGGGTGATGCGGCGGGATGCCTTGAGGACGAACCGGAAGTCGGGCGGGACCTGATCCGCCCACTCGAGCAGTACCTTTTCCTTGGGGATCCGGTAGAACGAGTTGTTGATCTCGACGGTGGAGAGGTAGGTGGCGTAGTAGCGGAGCATGTCGTCCGCCGGGAGATCGGCGGGATAGAAGCTGCCCTTCCACTCCTTGTACGACCACCCGCTCGTGCCGACGTGAAGCCGCATGCCTCAGACCGCCCCGCTGGCCTTCCTTCTGGGCTTGACCGGCTCCTTGGCCTTGGCCGCGACCGCCTTGGTCGCCAGCGACTCGACCGGTGCGCGCTTGGCGAGGCTCGCCTTGAGCGCGTCCATAAGGTCGATGATCTTGGTCTGCGGCGCCTCCGCCGGCTCGGCGGTGATGTCGCGGCCTTCGACCTTCTGCTGGATGGCTTCCAACACCCGCTCGCGCACGGTGTCGCGAAAGTTCTCCGGGCGGAACTCGTCCACGGCCGACTGCTCGATCAGCTGCCGCGCGAGCGCGAGCTCGGTGTCCTTCACCGCCGCCTCCGGACGGGGCACATCCGCCGCGCTTCGGATCTCGGCGTGGTAGTGCAGCTGCTCCATCACCAGGATGTCGCCCATGGGGCGGACCAGGACGAGGTACTGCTTGCCCCGCGCCGAATACTGCCCGAGCGCGGCCCGGCCGGTGACCTCGAGCGCCTTCGTGAGCAGGCCGTAGGCGCGCTCGCCGCCCTTGTCCGGGCCGAGGTAGTACACCTTCTCGAGGTAGATGCGGTCGACCGCCGCCAGCGGCACGAACTCGGCGATGTCGATGGCGTTGGTCGCCTTCTCGTCGAGCGCCTTGATCTCGTCCGCGGAGAAGCGCACGTACTGGCCCTTCGCGAACTCGTAGCCCTTCCCGACCTCATCCTTCTCCACCACCGAGCCCTCGGTCGAGCAGATGTACTGCTGCTTGAGCCGCGACCCGCACGTGGTGTGCAGCATGTTGAAGCTCACGCTGGCCGAGGACTCGCTCGACGAGAAGAGGCTGACCGGCACGGAGACCAGCCCGAACGAAATTGTCGCGGACCCGATGGATCTGGCAGCCATATTCCTGTGGGGTTGGGTTTGGAGGGGTGATATACCGGCAGAATCGGGCCACCGCAAGGCAATGTTGCGGGGCGAATCGTGGCGACTGCCGGGCGCCGGAGTATCCTCAAGCGCGAAAGCGTGTTACGCCGGTGCCGGCCGCCGAATTTTGGATGCTGGCCCGCCGGGTCGAGGATCTGGTGGCCCCGCCGCGTGCCTCGGTTCGCTCGGGTGAATGCAAGAAGCCGCACTCCGCCCTCACCGTGCCCTTCCGTCCGCCGTAGATTTCCCTCTACCCATGCCCAGAAGCTCCGCCCACGATCCCCTGGCCGCCTATCGCGCCAAGCGGTCGCTCGACCGCACGCCGGAGCCGGCCGGCGCGCTCGGTCGCTCCGCGGGCCGGCTGTTCGTGGTTCACATGCACGCCGCTACCCGGCTGCACTGGGATCTCCGCCTCGAGATGGAAGGCGTGCTCCGCTCGTGGGCGGTCCCGAAGGGTCCCTCCTACGAGACCAGCGACAAGCGCCTGGCGGTGCACGTCGAGGACCACCCGATCGAGTACGGCGACTTCGAGGGAATGATCCCCGAGGGCAACTACGGCGCGGGCGCCGTGATCGTGTGGGACCGGGGCGAGTGGATCCCGGTCGGCGATCCGCTCGAGGGGCTCGAGCACGGCAAGCTGCTGTTCGAGCTCAAGGGCTACAAGCTCCGCGGCGTGTGGACGCTGGTGAAGATCAAGAAAGCCCAGAAGGAATGGCTCCTTATCAAGGAGCGCGACGGCTGGGCCTCGACCAACCGCGCCTTGTCGGACGAATCGGTGCTCTCGGGCCTCACGGTCGAGGACCTGGAGCAGGGGCGCGATCGCGGCGAGGCCATCCGCGCCGAGCTCGCGCGGCTCGGCGCGCCCCGGCGAGCCGTGGATGCGCGGGCGGCGCGGCCGATGCTCGCCGAGACGGCCGACCGCGCCTTCTCCCGCGCCGGCTGGCTGTTCGAGCCCAAGCTCGACGGCTACCGCGTGCTCGCCGCGCGCCAGTCCGGCGAGGCTCGGCTCTACACCCGGAACGGCAACGAGTGCGCGACGGCGTTTCCGGAGGTGGCGCGCGCGGTCGCGGCGCTGCCGTACGACCGGCTCCTCCTCGACGGCGAGATCGTCGCCCTCGACGACCGCGGCATCCCGAGCTTCCAGCGGCTCCAGAGCCGGGCGCGCCTGAGTCGGCCCATCGACATCCGGCACGCCGCGGTCGAGACGCCGGTCACCTACTACGCGTTCGACCTGCTCGGCTTCGAGGACTTCGATCTCAGGCCGCTGCCGCTCACCCAGCGGAAGGCGCTGCTGCAGCGCGTGCTGCCGCCGCTGGGGGCGCTGCGCTACCTCGAGCACGTGGAGGACGACGGCGAGGCGCTCTACCGGGAGGCCGAGCGGCTGGAGCTCGAGGGGGTCGTGGGAAAGAAGGCGACGGCGCCGTACAAGGCGGGTCGCTCGCCGCTGTGGCTCAAGGTCCGGTCGCGGCGAACCGGTGACTTCGTGGTGGCCGGGTGCAGCGCGCCGAAGGGGTCGCGCGGCGGCTTCGGGGCGCTCTACCTCGCCGAATACGTGGACGGCGCGCTGACCTATATCGGGCGGGTTGGCACCGGGTTCAACGACCGGCAGCTCACCGAGGTCCGCCGCACGCTGGAAGAACGCCGGCGGCCGGCACCGCCGTGCGACGGCCCGATCCCGACGGAGTCAGGCATGGTCTGGGTGGACCCGACCCTGGTCTGCGAGGTGGAGTACACCGAGTGGACGGAGGAAGGCTTGCTGCGCCAGCCCGTCTTCCTCCGGTTCCGCGATGACAAACCGGTTGGGGAATGCGTGCGCTCGGCGCGCCCCGATGCCGTCGGGCGCGGAGTGGAGAAGCAGCGGACCGACGCCCTTGCGGAATCGGGTCGGGCCGACGCAGCCCTGACGTCGCCGGCGGCCCGTGACGGGAAACGCCCCGCCGGAGCTGGGGCTTCCGCTTCGGGCGCGCGCGGCCGCAGCCGCGCCCCGAGCGAGACCGCGGAACTGCCGTTCGAGCTGACCAACCTCAAGAAGGTGTTCTGGCCGGAGGACGGCTACACCAAGGGCGACCTGATCGCCTACTACCAGACGATTGCGCCCTGGCTGCTGCCCTACCTGCGGAACCGGCCGCTCGTGATGACGCGCTACCCCGACGGCATCGGCGGCAAGTCGTTCTTCCAGAAGGACGCGCCCGGGTTCACGCCCGACTGGGTCCGCACCGAGCGGATGTGGAGCGAAGATACCCAGCGCGAGATCGACTACTTCGTGTGCGACGATGCCGCGTCGCTGCTCTACGTCATCAATCTCGGCTCGATCCCGCTGCACCTGTGGGCCAGCCGCGCGCCGACCCTCGAGCGGCCCGACTGGTGCGTGCTCGACCTCGATCCCAAGGGCGCGCCGTTTACCCAGGTCGTGGAAGTGGCGCTCGCGGCCCGGGACCTGTGCGAGCGGATCGACCTGCCACTCTATGTGAAGACCAGCGGCTCGTCCGGCCTGCACCTGCTGGTACCCCTTGGGCGCCAGTGTACCCACGAGCAGTCGCGCTCCCTCGGCGAACTGCTCGCGCGCTGTCTGGTCGGCCGGCTGCCGGAGATGGCGACGGTCGCCCGGCAGGTGTCCCGGCGCGACGGCCGGGTGTACATCGACTACCTGCAGAACGGGTCGGGCAAACTGCTGGTCTCGCCATTCTGCGTGCGGCCGCTGCCCGGCGCGCCGGTCTCGACCCCGCTCACCTGGCGCGAGGTCAACCGGAAGCTCGACCTCCGGCGGCACACGCTCCGGAGCGTGCCCGAGCGCATGAAGAAGCTCGAGCAGGATCCGCTCGCCGCGGTGCTGGAGCTGGTGCCCGATCTCGGCGCCGCGCTGGGACGACTCACCGAGCTGGTGGCCCGTGAGCGGTGACGACGCGCTGCCCGTCGAGATCGAGGTCGGAGAGCGCGTCGGACGCGTGTCCGGCCTGCTGGTGCGGCCCGATGACGCGGCCGTGCTGTATGTGCTGGCGCACGGCGCCGGCGCGGGCATGCGGCACCGGTTCATGGGCGCCGTGGCCGATGCGCTCGCCGCGCGGCGCATCGCCACCCTCCGATATCAGTTCCCCTACACCGAGGCGGGCGGCCGCCGTCCCGACCCGCCGGCGGTGCTCGAGGCTAGCGTGCGGGCGGCCGTGCGTGCCGCGGCCGAGCTCGGCCGCGGGCTGCCGCTCGTCGCCGGCGGGAAGTCGATGGGAGGGCGGATGACCTCGGCGGCGCAGGCCCGCGCTCCGCTCGCCGGCGTCGAGGGGCTCGTGTTCCTGGGCTTTCCACTCCACCCGCCCAAGCGCCCGGCGATCACCCGCGCCGAGCACCTGGACTCGGTCGCTTTGCCCATGCTGTTCCTGCAGGGCACGCGTGACGATCTCGCGGACCTCGGCCTGATCACCAGCGTGTGCGAGCGGCTGGGCGGGCGGGCGACGCTTCACGTGGTCGAGGGCGCCGATCATTCGTTCGGCGTGCTCAAGCGTTCGGG
>JAICJD010000059.1 GCA_025928645.1 Gemmatimonadales bacterium | reverse complement strand
TCGGGTGTGGCGACGTCGGGTGTGGCGACGTCGGGTGTGGCGACGTCGAAAATCAGTGGCGGAGCCGACCGCGCTCAAGTTATACTCGGACAGACCCAACGCGCCCAGTCGCGCTCGACCGAGGAGGAACAGCTCGTGGCCAAGGATACCCTCACGATCACGGACAACCGCACCGGCCAGAACTACGAGGTGCCGATCGAGGACGGGACCATCAAGGCCATCGATCTCCGCCAGATCAAGGTGTCGAGCGACGATTTCGGCCTGATGACCTACGACCCCGCGTTCATGAACACGGCGGCGTGTCGGAGCGCCATCACCTACATCGACGGCGATCGGGGCATCCTCCGCTACCGCGGCTACCCCATCGAGCAGCTCGCCGAGCAGGCCAGCTTCCTGGAGGTGGCCTACCTCCTCGGCGAGGGCGAGCTCCCGACCCGGGCTCAGCTCGATACATGGACCGAGACGATCAAGTTCCACACCTACGTCCACACCAACATCACGAAGTTCCTCGAGGGCTTCCGCTACGACGCGCACCCGATGGGGATGATGCTGGGCGCGGTGGGCGCGCTCTCGACCTTCTACCCGGACGCGAAGAACATCCACGATCCGGCCAACCGCTACCTTCAGCGCGTGCGGCTCCTGGCCAAGGGCCCCACGATCGCCGCGTTCGCGTTCCGCCACTCGCGCGGGCTGCCATTCGTGTTCCCGGACAACGACCTGGACTACATCGGCAACTTCGTGAACATGACCTTCAGCATCGGCGGCCGGCACAAGGCCAACAAGGTGCTGCAGCGGGCGCTCGAGATCCTGCTCATCCTCCACGCCGACCACGAGCAGAACTGCTCGACCAGCGCGGTGCGGGCGGTCGGGTCCTCGCACGTCGATCCCTTCTCGGCGATCAGCGCCGGCATCGCGGCGCTCTACGGCCCGCTCCACGGCGGCGCCAACGAAGCCGTCCTGCTCATGCTCGACGAGATCGGCGAAAAGAAGAACATCCCGAAGTTCATCGAAGAGGTGAAGGCGGGGCGCGGCCGGCTCATGGGCTTCGGGCACCGGGTGTACAAGTCGTACGATCCGCGCGCCAAGCTGATCAAGCGCGTAGCCGACGACGTCTTCCGTGAGACCGGGCTCAACCCCAAGCTCGAGATCGCGCTCGAGCTCGAGCGGATCGCGCTCGAGGACGAGTATTTCATCAAGCGGAAGCTGTACCCCAACGTGGACTTCTACTCGGGGCTCATCTACCAGGCCATGGGCTACCCCACCGAGTACTTCACGGTGCTCTTCGCCCTGGGCCGGATGCCGGGCTGGCTCGCGCAGTGGGAGGAGATGCTGCTGGACAAGGACCAGAAGATCGCCCGGCCGCGTCAGGTCTTCATCGGCCATGGAGAACGGCCGTTCGTCCCCATCGACAAGCGGTGATCGCATGAGCGACCAGCTCGAGACCCTGCTCTCGGAGAAGCGGCGGTTCCCCACCACGGTCGAGTTCGCCGCCCGCTCCGCCGCCACCGCGGCGCTGTACACCGCGGGCAATGACTGGCAGCGCTTCTGGGAGGACCAGGCCAAAACGCTCGAGTGGATCTCGCCGTGGACGCAGGTGCTCGACTGGAAGCCGCCCCACGCGAAGTGGTTCGTCGGCGGCACGCTCAACGCGTCGGTCAACTGCCTGGACCGCCATCTCCGGGGCCCCCGGCGCAACAAGGCCGCCCTCGTGTGGGAAGGGGAGCCCGGCGACCGGCGGGTGCTGACCTACTGGGACCTGGCCCGGAAGGTCGGCCGCTGCGCCAACGCGCTCAAGCGCCTCGGCGTGCGCCGGGGCGATCGGGTCGCCATCTATCTGCCGATGATCCCGGAAGCGGCCATCGCGATGCTCGCGTGCGCGCGGATGGGCGCGGTGCACTCGGTGGTGTTCGGAGGGTTCTCCGCCGACTCGCTGCGCGACCGGATCAACGACGCGGGCGCGGTCGCCCTCATCACCGCCGACGGCGGCTACCGCCGCGGGCAGGTGCAGCCGCTCAAGCGCATGGCCGACGCCGCCCTGGCGGACACGCCGTCGATCAAGCACTGCCTCGTCGTCCGGCGGGTGGGCGACGAGGCCGGCGCCCAGATGGCGCCGGGCCGCGATCACTGGTGGCACGAGCTGCTCGAGCGCGAGACGCCCGCCTGCCCCGCCGAGGCGATGGACGCCGAGGACCTGCTCTTCATTCTCTATACGTCCGGGACGACGGGTAAGCCCAAGGGCATCGTCCACACGACCGGCGGCTATCTCACCCACGTCACCTCCACCTCGCGGCACGTGTTCGACCTCGAGGACGAGGACGTGTTCTGGTGTACGGCGGACGTCGGCTGGGTGACCGGGCATTCGTACGTGGTCTACGGGCCGCTGGCCAACGGTGCGACGGTTTTCATGTATGAGGGCGCCCCGGACTGGCCGGAGCGCGACCGGTTCTGGCAGCTGATCGAGACCTACGGCGTCACCATCTTCTACACCGCGCCCACGGCCATCCGCGCGTTCATGAAGTGGGGCACCGAGCTGCCCGAGCGCCGCGACCTCTCCACCCTCCGCCTGCTGGGCACGGTCGGCGAGCCGATCAACCCCGAGGCGTGGATCTGGTATCACACCCACATCGGGAAGGGCCGCTGTCCCATCGTGGACACCTGGTGGCAGACCGAGACGGGCGGCATCATGATCACCCCGCTCCCGGCGGTCGTGGTCACGAAACCCGGCTCCGCCACGATTCCCTACCCGGGGATCACCCCCGAGCTGGTGGACGGCAAGGGCGAGAAGCTCGCCGCCGGCGGCGGGTTCCTCACGATCGCCCAGCCCTGGCCCGGCATGCTGCGCACGATCTACGGGGACGACGACCGCTACCGCGAGATCTACTGGAGCCGCTTTCCCGGCCGCTACTTCACCGGCGACGGCGCCAAGCTGGATGAGGACGGCTACTGGTGGATTCTCGGGCGGGTGGATGACGTGCTCAACGTGGCGGGGCACCGCATCGGCACGATGGAAGTAGAGAGCGCGCTGGTGGACCACCCCGCGGTTGCCGAGGCGGCGGTGGTCGGCCGGGCCCACGACCTCAAGGGCCAGGCACTGGCGGCGTTCGTGACGCTCAAGGAAGGGCGCCAGGCGTCGCCCAGCCTCAAGGACGAGCTCAAGGCGCACGTCACGGTCAAGATCGGCGCCATTGCCCGCCCCGACGACATCTTCTTCTCCGCCGACCTCCCCAAGACCCGGAGCGGAAAGATCATGCGCCGCCTGCTCAAGGACATCGCCGAGGGCCGCGCGCTGGGCGACACGACGACGCTCGCGGATCCGGCGGTGGTGAACCGGCTCAAGGACATGTACGAGTCGCAGGAGGCGTGAGGGGAGACGGTCAGACGGTCAGTAAAAAGACACACCGCTCTATTCTGCTGTGCCATTTTTCCGAGTCCGACCGTCCGACCGTCCGACCTTCCGCCCGCCTACGGTACCACCGGCACATCCCCTTCCAGATACGTGTATCCCTCGAGCCCGGCCACGAAATCCGCGATGAAGCTGTTCGCCTCCTGGCGGCTCAGGCCCTTCGCGGCGCCCACCTTGCGGCGCCAGGTGGCGAGCAGGTCGGAGGCGTGGAACTGCACGTAGTTGAGCACCTCGGTGACCGTGTCGCCGTGCACCAGGTCGGTGACCTCGTAGCCCTGCTCAGTGAGCCGGACGTGCACGGCGTTGGTGTCGCCGAACAGGTTGTGCAGGTCGCCCAGGATCTCCTGGTAGGCGCCGGTGAGGAAGATGCCGAGGATGTACGGCTCGCCGTCGCGGACCGGATGCAGCTCGAGCGACGGCTTGCCCTTGCGTCCGCCGGCGAACCGGTCGATCACGCCGTCCGAGTCGCAGGTGACGTCCTGCAGCGTTCCCCGGCGGGTGGGCGGCTCGAGCAGGCGGTGGATCGGCATGATCGGGAACAGCTGGTCGATCGCCCAGTTGTCCGGCAGCGACTGGAACACGGAGAAGTTGCAGAAGTACCGGTCTACTAGCTCGCTCTCAATGTGCTGCGCGATCTCCGGAAACGACGCCCGGTCCTCGCCCATGGCGTGCTGGATCGCGTTGAGGGTCACCAGGTACAGCTGGTCTGCCGCCGCCTTCTCGCGCAGCGAGAACACCCCGCTCGCGAAGTACTCCTGCGCCCGACCTTTGGCGAACACCGCGTCGTGGAACGCCTCCTCCACCCGGTCAGCGCTGAGCCCATCGAGATTCTCCGCCATTTCCCGGAGCAGCGGGTGCGCGTCCTGGTCGAGCTCCGGCGCGACCGGCTCGATCTGCGACTCGACGTCGATCACGTTGATGAGGAGCAGAGCGTGGTGGGCGGTGAGCGCGCGCCCCGACTCGGAGATGAGGTGCGGCATCGGCAGGTTTTCGGTGCGGCACACCGCGCCGATGGTGTATACCACGTCGTTGGCGTACTCGCGCATCGAGTAGTTCATGCTCGCCGGGCGGGTCGAGCGCGAGCCGTCGTAGTCGACGCCGAGCCCGCCGCCGACGTCCACGTGGCTCACGTCGAAGCCCATGCCCCTGAGCTCGGCGTAGTAGCGGCCGACCTCCTCGAGTCCGGCCTTCACGTAACGGATGTCGGTGATCTGGCTGCCCAGGTGGAAGTGCACCAGCTTGAGGATGTCCTTCCGGCCGAGACGCTCGAGCTGGTCCAGGAGCCGGATGAGCTCCACCGCGCCCAGGCCGAACTTGGACCGCTCGCCCCCGCTCTTGGCCCAGCGGCCGGACCCCTCGGTGGCGAGCTTGACCCGCACGCCGGCCGTCGGCTGCACGCCCATCTCGTCGGCCACCTTGAGCAGCACCTCGAGCTCGTTGAGCTGCTCGAGCACGATCATCACCGTGTGGCCGAGCCGCTGCCCCATGAGCGCCAGCCGCATGAACTCCTCGTCCTTGTACCCGTTGCAGACGATGAGATGGCTGGTGCTCTCGTTGAGCCCCAGGATGGCCTGAAGCTCGGGCTTGCTGCCGCACTCGAGCCCGACGCCGTGCGGGGCCCCGAACTCGACGATCTCCTGCACCACGTGCCGCTGCTGGTTCACCTTCACCGGGTACACCGTGGTGTACGTGCCGCCGTAGCCGAACTCCTTGATCGCGTTGGCGAACTCGGCGGCCAGGGACTGGATCCGCGAGCGCAGGATGTCGCTGAAACGGAGCAGCAGCGGCAGCCCGACGCCCTGGGCGTTCAGGTCCATCGCGAGCTGATAGAGATCCAGCCCCCGCTTCCGATTGGCATCGGGATGCACGGTGACGTGGCCTTCCGGATTCACCCGGAAGTACCCCAGTCCCCAGCCGCTCATGTTGTAGAGCTTCTCGGCGTCCTTCGTGGTCCAGCTTGGAGGGGCGGCGGTGGTGGCGATGGCGCGGCTCCGGCGAAAGGGCGAGGGGGTGAATTTAACGACGTGGGAAGTTAATGAAACGGGAAGGCGGCGATGCAGCTTTCCCTCCCGTCCAGCCGCCTCTCCGCCCCGCCAGCGCAGTGGCGTCGCCGCCACACCGGCCGATTCGTCTCCGGTCTGCAGTCCGTCGCACCTGGCTCAACCCGGCTACCCTCCGTCAGATCCACGCGCGAGCGCAGACTCACCGTCAGAGAACCGCAGGCACGATCCTCGCATTTTTGGCCGCCGCGTCTCGCGACACCAATCGGTTCAAGCTCTTGCACTGATCTTCGAAAGAAGGGATACCATGGCCGCGTCCGGTCTGATCGCCGCCCGCCGATTTACGCCGCCGCTGCGCCTTCGGCTCCAGGTGCTGTTTGCCAAGGCGTTCGAGTCGCTCGCCGATACCTATCGCACCCAGGCGGTGGACTTCGTCCGCCGGCTGCGCGGCCGCATGAGCGCCGAAGAGGCGCTCGAGCGCTACTTCCGCGAGGTGGGGGTGCCCCACGCGATGGACCAGACGGTCCGCGCCCGCGCCCTCATCGCGCTCGCCCCCACCGCCGAGGACTTCCCCGAGCCCGAGACGCGGGCGACCGGCGGCTGGGCCCAGCTTCGCCCCGAGCAGCTGATCGACGCGCTGCGCCGCCGGGCTCAGAGCCAGGAAGAGACCAGCCTCGACTGCCGGATGGCGGCCTCGCTCTCGGACGAGGCGGTGGCCGCGACCCACGTGGCCATGGCACTTGAGACGGTGGCCCTGCTGGAGGAGGAGGCCAGCGCGGACGACGCGATCATGCACTACGTCCGCTACTTCAACCTGCCGTCGGTCGAGGCCCAGATCATCTTCCGGCGCACCCTTGCCGCGTGGGCGGAGCGCCACCCGGTACGGGAGCCGGCGCCGCCGGTGTGCGCGACCTCGACCCGCACGCTGCCCGCGCGGGTGCCGCTCAGTCTGCGCGTAGCGGGCTGACTTGGAGTCACCCTGAGCGAAGCGAAAGGGGGCATGCCCAAACGCATGCCCCCTTTCGCTTCGCTCAGGGTGACTCGCTGCTGGCCCTGCGTCTCGGCCCGGCGATCCGCGTGCGATGTATCTTTCGCCCAGGCGCCGACCCCGGCGCCGCCGGAGGGGCGCCGCATGCGCTGGTCGTTCACGATCGCGAGGGTCGCGGGTACGGAGGTGAAGGTCCACGTGACCTTCCTCCTCCTGGTCGCCTACATCGCATACGAGGGCTGGGTCATGGCGGGCAGCGTGGCCGCCATCTCCTACACACTCTTCTTCCTCGCCTTCTTCCTCTGCATCGTGCTGCACGAGTTCGGCCACATCGCCATGGCCCGCCGCTTCGGCGTGCGCACGCCCGACGTGATCCTGCTCCCGATCGGCGGCGTCGCCCGGCTCGAGCGGATCCCCGACGTCCCCCGCCAGGAGTTCCTGATCGCGCTGGCCGGCCCCGCGGTGACCCTCGCCATCATCGTGGTCCTGGCGGTCGCGGTGGCGGTGTCCGGCCATCCGCTCGGCTACGCGCCGAACCCGGTGGCCCTCGATGTGCCGATCACGTCACGCCTGCTCTCGGCGAACGCCGTCGTTCTCCTGTTCAACCTCATCCCGGCGTTTCCGCTCGACGGCGGGCGAGTGCTCCGGGCCGTCCTCGCCCGGCGCATGGGTCTCGCGCGCGGCACCCGGATCGCCGGGGGCGTGGGCCAGCTCTTCGCGCTCGGGCTCGGCATCGTGGGGTTTCTGATGCCGGCGCCGCTCATTCTGCTGGTCGCGTTCTTCATCTTCCTTGGCGCCGGCAGCGAAGCCAACGCCGTGGCGACGCGGCTCGCCGGGCAAGGACTTCAGGTATCGCACATGATGGTGAAGGAGTTCCATACCGTCCCGATCCACGCGCCACTCCAGCAGGCGGTGGACCTGCTGCTCGCCGGCGAGCAGCGCGAGTTCCCCGTGGTCGACAATCTGGGCCGGGCCGAGGGGATGCTGACGCGGGACAACCTGATCCGCGGCCTGAGCCGCCTCGGCCCCACGGCGACCGTCGCGGAAGCGATGACCGCCGCGGCGCCGACCGTGCCGCCGACGCTCGGCTTTCAGGACGCGCTCGAACGGCTCCGGAGCAGCGGACTCCCGGCGCTCGCGGTAGTGGATGGGGGCGGCACGCTGGTGGGGCTGCTCACCCGGGACAACATCACCGACCTGCTCCTGGTACGCAGCGCTCGCCGCAACTGACGAAGTCCCGCAGAACCGCCGGGCTCAACAGCACACCGGTGGAGGTCCGGGTCCGCGACAGTTCACCACGGAACCACGGAAAACACGGACAACGGCCACGGAAAAAAGCCTTTGGTCAACAGCACACCGGCGGGGTTCGGGGCCTGAGGGGAAAGCGATCCACGGAGGCACGGAGGGTCCTCCGTGCCCCTCCGTGCCTCCGTGGTGAATTGTCCGAGGACCTGGGACCTCGCCGGTGTGCTGTTGACCAAAAGCCCTTTTCCGTGGCCGTTGTCCGTGTTTTCCGTGGTTCCGTGGTGAACTGTCGCGGACCCGGAACTCCACCGGTGTGCTGTTCACCCGCCAGCCACTGGGCGATCACCGCGGAAAGCTGTTGTTCCCCCGATCCGTATCCGGCAGCACCCCGCGCGGATCGACCACGACTCGCCTCACGCGGCCGGCACCGTGGACCCGGTACTTGAACGTCCGCCCCAGGTTCCACATCTCGACCGGAAGCCGCACCTGCACCGTGTGGCCGTCCTCGTAGCCGAGCTCGAGCTCGACCGGGAGCGTCATGCTGCCGCGGTTCGACAGGTACACGGTCTCGACCGAGTCTCCCGCCGCCACCGAGTCCACCGCCTGATCCAGCCGCGCGGTGGTGTAGACCCAGTCGCGCCAGAAGAAGTCCAGGTCCATGCCGGACTCGTCCCGCATGAGGCGGAAGAAGTCGGCCGGCGTCGGGTGCTTGAACGCCCAGGTGCGCAGGTACTCCCGGAAGGCGGCGTCGAACCGCTCCTTCCCCAGCACCTCGTACCTCAGCGTCTGCATCATCAGCGCCGGCTTCTGGTAGGCGGTCCAGAACAGATCGTGCGACTCCACCGGCCGGCTGATGAGCGGCTGCTCCTTCCCCGGGATCGCGTGGTCGGCATAAAGGTGGAGCGGGTGCACCTCGATGCTGTCGCCGTATGGGGCCCCCTTGAAGTAGCGGGCGGCGTTGGCCAGGTCGATGAAGGTGTTGAACCCCTCGTCCATCCACGGGTACAGCCGCTCGTTCGAGCCGACGATCATCGGGACCCACTGGTGCCCCAGCTCGTGCGCCAGCACCCACTGGCGCTCCTCCCGGGTCGGTGAGCGGGGACAGAAGGTGATCATCGGGTACTCCATGCCCTCGACCGGCCCCTCGATGCTCGTGATGTGCGGATACGGATAGGGATACCACTGCTCGCTGTAGTACTGGACCGCGTCCCGCACGATCCGGTTCGCCTCCTCCCACTCCGGCGCCGAGGACCGGTACAGCGTGCTGACCAGCGTGCCGCGGTAGGCGCTCGCGTCCCACCGGAAGTCGGGCGCCGCGCCGAAGGCGAAGTCGCGGACGCTGTCGGCCGCGAACCGCCAGGTGAGCGTGCCCCGCGCGGTCGGACGCGTGCGGCGTGGGTCGCCCGCCTCGTCCGCCGCGATCACGGCCACCGCGGAGTCCGAGGTCCGCGCCCGCGCCAGCCGGGTCCGTTGCGTAGGGGTCAGCACCGCCGCCGGGTTGAGCAGCACGCCCGTCGCCCCGACCACGTACGTGGCCGGTACGGTGAGCGCCACGTCGAACCGGCCGTACTCCAGATAGAACTCGCCCCCGCCGATGTACGGCTCGTGATTCCACCCGCGCACGTCGTCGTACACCGCGGCGCGCGGATACCACTGCCCCAGCTCGTACAGCGGGCCGTCCCCGCCCATGCGCCCGGCGCCGTACGGCGGCACCCTGAACCGCCAGGCGATCTCGAGGTCGAGCGCCGCCCCTGCGGCAAGCGGCCGGGGCAGATCCACCCGCATCGTGGTGCCGTACACGGTCGGGTGGAGCTCGCGGGCGCCCCGCCGGACGTGCTCGAGCACGAGGCCGCCCGCGAACCCCTTGCACGAGAAGTCGAACGTGGAGCCGAGGAACACGAGCGGCGGCTGGTCGAGCTGGTTGGTGACGCTCCCGGGCGCGCAGATGTTCTGCTCGACGAAGAGCCAGAGATACGGCAGCGCGCTCGGGCTCCGATTCAGATAGTGGATCGTTTCCCGACCGCGGAGCTCCCCGCTCTCGGGGTCGAGCGTGGCCGCGATGCGGTAACTCACCCGCTGCTGCCAGTATCGGGGTCCCGGCCGTCCGGCCCCGGTGCGGAGTGTATTGGGCGCCGGGAGTTCGAGCGGCCGGAACGGCGAGGCCGTGGAGTCGGGCGACTGGGCGCGGAGCGGTCCGGCCAATGTGAGCGCGAGCAGGACGGAGACGCGGGCACGCGACGACATGCGGGCTCCAGGAAGGCGGTTGCGGAAGTTACGCCCGAGGGACACGCCCGCAAGCGATTTTGCGCCGCCTGTCCGTGCCGGGCATACTTCTCCGACCATGACCTCGAGTCCGGCCGTCCTCGAGCGCTCCGTGCGCCTGCCGTTCTCCGCCGAAACCGTGTTCGCCTGGCACGAGCGGCCCGGCGCGATCGAGCGGCTGACCCCGCCGTGGGAGCGGGTTCAGGTGGTCGAGCGATCGGGTGGCCTCGAGGATGGCGGGCGGGTGGTGCTGCGGGTCGGCGCGCCCGTGCCGGTGCGCTGGGTCGCCCGCCACCTGGCCTACGAGCCGGGGCGGCAGTTCGCCGACGAGCAGGTGCGAGGCCCGTTTGCCCGTTGGGTGCACTGGCACCGCTTCGAGCCCGACGGCCCGGACGCCTGCGTCCTCACCGACCGCATCGAGTACGCGCCCCCGCTGGGCGCCGTCGGCGCGGCGGCGGCGCCACTCCTGCTGCGATCGCGGCTCGAGCGCCTCCTCGCCTATCGCCACGAGACCCTGGGCCGCGACCTCGAGGCGCACGCCCGGTTCGCGGACCGGCCCCGCCTCCGGATCGCGGTGAGCGGCGCGAGCGGGCTGATCGGACGCGCGCTGGTGCCGTTCCTCACCACCGGCGGGCATACGGTCATGCCCATGGTCCGAAAGCGGCGCGCGCGGGAAGATGAGATCGCCTGGGACTGGGACCTCGGCCGCATCGACACCGCCCGCCTCGACGGCGTGGATGCGGTGGTGCATCTCGCCGGCGAGCCGATCGGCGTCCGTTGGACCGCGGAGCGGAAGCGCGCCATCCGCGCCAGCCGCGGCATCGGGACCCGGTTCCTGAGCGAGGCGCTCGGGCGGCTGTCGCAGCGGCCGCGCGTCCTGGTCTCCGCGTCCGCCGTGGGCATCTACGGCAACCGCGGCGATCAGCCGCTGACCGAAGCGGGCTCGACCCTGGACGCGCCCGCCGACTTCCTCACCGAGGTCGCCCGCGAGTGGGAAGCCGCGACCGAGCCCGCTCGCTCGGCGGGCATCCGCGTGGTGCTGCCGCGCTTCGGCGTCGTGCTCACCCCGGCGGGCGGCGCGCTCGGGCGCATGCTGCCGGCCTTTCGCCTCGGGCTCGGCGGACCGTTCGGCAGCGGGCGGCAGTACATGAGCTGGATCGCGATCGACGATCTCGTCGAAGCCATCCACCACGCCCTCCTGACCGACGGGCTCGGCGGTCCGCTCAACGCCACCGCACCCGAGCCGGTCACCAACGCGCAGTTCGTCGCGACGCTCGGCCGCGTGCTGGGCCGTCCGGCGGCGGTGCCGGTGCCGGCCGCCGCGCTGCGGCTCGTCTTCGGCGAAATGGCGGAGACCGCGCTGCTCGGCGGCGCGAGGGTGCTGCCCGAGCGGCTGCTCGCGACCGGCTTCCTGTTCCGTTACCCCGAGCTCGAGCGCGCGCTGCGGCACCTGCTGGGCCGCGCCGCGCCGTCGACATGACAGCCCTCCGCCCCACCCCTACTTTACCCAGATGACCCCTCCCAAGGCCGTCGTGCTGCTGAGCGGCGGCATGGATTCCACCACGACCGCGGCCGTCGCCGGGCGCGACGGCTTCGACGTGCATGCGCTGAGCATCCGCTACGGCCAGCGACACGCCGTGGAGCTCGAGGCCGCCCGGCGTGTCGCCCAGCGGCTCGGCATTCGTCACCACGTCGTGATCGACCTCGACCTCCGCGCCTTCGGCGGTTCGGCCCTGACCTCGGACGCACCGGTGCCGAAGGACACACCCGCGTCCGAGATCGGCGCGCGCATCCCGTCCACCTACGTGCCGGCCCGCAACACGATCTTCCTCTCGCTCGCGCTCGCCTGGGCCGAGACCCTCGGCGCGCGCGACATCTTCCTCGGCGCGAACGCGCTCGACTACAGCGGCTACCCCGACTGCCGCCCCGAGTATCTCGAGGCCTACGCCCGGATGGCGGACCTGGCCACGCGCGCCGGCGTCGAGGGCGCGCGCCTCACGATCCACGCGCCCCTGCTCCGGCTCGCCAAGCGCGAGATCGTGGCGCTCGGCCTGTCGCTCGGCCTCGACTACGGCATCACCAGCACCTGCTACGATCCCGCGCCCGACGGCGCCGCGTGCGGGCGGTGCGAGGCCTGCCTGCTCCGGCGCAAGGGGTTCGAGGAAGCCGGCGTGCCCGACCCGGCGAGGTACCAGGCCGCCCACGCATGACCTACGCGGTGAAGGAGATCTTCTACACCCTGCAGGGCGAGGGCGCGAACGCCGGGCGGCCCGCCGTGTTCTGCCGGTTCGCGGGCTGCAACCTGTGGACCGGCCGCGAGCGGGACCGCGAGTCGGCCGTGTGCCGGTTCTGCGACACCGACTTCGTGGGCACCGACGGCCCCGGCGGCGGGAAATTCGAATCGGCGGCGAGCCTCGCGGCGGCGGTCGCGTCCGCGTGGCCGCCCGGCGAGCCGGCCGCCCGCCCGTTCGTCGTGTGCACCGGCGGCGAGCCGCTGCTGCAGCTCGATCCGCCGTTGATCCAGGCGCTCCACGCCGAGGGGCTCGAGATCGCGGTCGAGACCAACGGCACCGTGCCGCTGCCCGCCGGGCTCGACTGGGTATGCGTGAGCCCCAAGGCCGGCGCGGAGCTGGCCGTGACCGCGGGCGACGAGCTCAAGCTGGTGTACCCGCAGGAGGGCGCGGCGCCGGAGCGCTACGCCTCGCTCCGGTTCCGGGAGTTCTTCCTCCAGCCGATGGACGGCCCCGCGCGCGAGGCCAACACCCGCGCCGCGCTCGAATACTGTCTGGCGCATCCGCGCTGGCGGCTCAGCCTGCAGACGCATAAGCTTCTCGGCATTCCTTGAACCGGCCTCACATGCACGGATATTCCGACCGCATCAACCACGCGTTCGCGTTCGCCGCCAAGTACTACAACGTCCTCGCCCCCGCCGGTGCCGGCGTGGATTTCCTGGCGCATCCCGCCAACGTCGCGATCATCCTCGCGCGCTACGGCTGCGAGCAGGTGACCATCGTCGCGGGCATCCTCCACCACGTGCTGGAGGAGAGCCCGCCCGACGGCTGGCCGGTGCTGGAGCAGAAGATCAGCGAGAAGTTCGGGCCGGTGGTCCTGGCCGTGGCCAAGGACGCGATCGAGCCCAAGTTCGACCGGCGCGGGATGGAGCGGCAGTGGCAGCCGTGCAAGCAGGAGTATCTCACCCAGCTCGCGATCGCGGAGCCCCGCGCCGTGGACATCATCGTGGCCGACGAGCTGCACGCCTGCGGCTCGACCATGACCGCGCTCCGCCGGCTCGGCGTCGAATACCTGCGCACCGTTTCGCGGGCGGGCTCCGAGCAGACCATCTGGTGGTACCGCTCGCTCCTCGAGATCCTCTCCGCCCGGCCCGACTGGCCCCGGCGGGAGATGCTGGCCGAGCTTCGGTCCATGAGCGCCGACATGGTGCGCAGCCTGCGGCAGAACGAGGAGGGGTTGTGAGCGTGTCACGGGTGCGGACGGTCTTCTTCGGCGTCGCCCTGGGTGCGCTGGCGGCCTGCGCCGGCGGCCCCGGCAAGCCGCCGCCGCTCAACCCGGTCCGCTTTCTCCTCGTGAACGACGTCTACGTCGCCGACACGCTGGCCGACGGCAGCGGCGGGCTCGCTCGCGCGGCCACCGTGCGAGAGCGCCTGCACGACCAGGGTCCCGTGCTCTTCGTGCTCGCGGGCGATGTGCTGAGCCCCAGCCTCCTCAGCAAATGGTACCACGGGCGCCAGATGGTCGAGGCGTTCAACGCGGCCAAGCTCGACTATGCGACCTTCGGCAATCACGAGTTCGAGCTGCCGCTCGACACGCTCGAGGCCCGGATCGCCGAGTCGAAGTTCAAGTGGATCTCGTCCAACTGCACCCGGGCCGACGGGACGCCGCTGGCCAAGGTGGTCCCCTGGGACACCGTCCGCGTCTCGGGCCAGAAGGTCGGCCTGTTCGGTCTCACCCTGATCGGGGAGTACCGCAAGGAGTACCGCTGCGCCGATCCCGACAGCGCCGCCCACCGGGCCATCGACACCCTGGTCGCGCAGGGCGCCGAGCTGGTGGTGGGCATCACGCACCAGACCATCGAGGCCGACCGCGGGCTGCTCGCCCGCGAGCCGAAGCTCGACCTGATCCTCGGCGGCCACGAGCACGAGGCCCACGATTCGGTGGTGTCGGGGCGGCACGTGGTGAAGGCCGACGCCAACGCCCGCACGGCGCAGTTCGTCACCCTGTGGGGCGGCAAGGGCGAATGGCGGCAGGCCATCGGCACCGTTCGCATGGACAATCGGCTGCCCGACGACACCGCCGTGGCGGCGGTGGTGAGCCGCTGGGACGACAGCCTCCGGGCGCGGCTCGGCCCCGAGCGCGGGCTCGGCCGCACCGCCGTCCCGATCGACGCCCGCGATCAGCTCGGCCGGCGGCAGGAGTCGGTCCTCGGCGATCTGGTCACCGACGCCATGCGGGCGGGCACCGGCGCCGACGTGGCCCTGCTCAACGCGGGGACCCTCCGGCTCGACGACGTGATCCGTCCGGGGCCGCTCACGAACTACCAGCTTGAATCGATCTTCCTGTTCGGCGATGAGACCCGGGTGCTCACCGTGCCGCTGACCGGCGGCCGGGTCCGGGAACTGCTCGAGCACGGCGTGGCCGATGGGTCGCTCGGGGAGGGCCCGTTCCTTCAGGTCTCGGGCGTGTCGTTCACCTACAACCCCGGCGCCGCCAGCGGCCGGCGCATCGTCGGCGACGTGCGGCGGCAGGGCGGCGGGCCGATCGCCCGGGGCGACACGGTGCGCGTGGCGCTCCCGGGTTACCTCGCCTGCGACCGCGGCGACCGGTACGACATTCCCGAGGCCGCCGGCGCCTGTGGCGGCCGGGCATCCGCGCCGCGCGCGGTGGACCTGCTCATGAAGTACGTGACGGATTCGCTGAAAGGCGAGGTGACGAGCCCGCCGGATGGGCGGATCGTCCGGGCTGGAAACACAAATCCCGGCTGACGCCGGGACCGGTAGCTTTCGCGAGGTTGCTCACCCAGGCCGCGATGCCGAACTCCCTGGGGCCCCGAAGGGCTATGCCTCAGTTTTCCTGAGGTGAAGATTACCCGGTCGCCGCCGTCCGCGCAAGTCGTTGCTAGACAACGTTACGCGTCGGTGGCTCCCTTCAACTCGTGTCTACGGCTATACTTGGGGAATGGCCTCCACGCCGCCAACCGCTCTCGCCACTCTACCCAGTGCCTTTGCCGCCGCTTGCCGCCTCTCGAGAACCGAGGGGGAGCTGTTCGAGCGCTGCCGGGTGGCCCTGGTGCGGCGCTTCCAGCATGAGCGGATCTGGCTGTCCCTGATCTCCCCGGCTGAGAGCATATCCCGCGTCGGGCCGGCGGAGGGATTCGAGGACGCCCAGGAAGTGGCCCGGCTCAGCAGCGGCGAGACCGAGGTCGTGATCCACGCCGACCCGTCCGTGGCCGGCGAGATGCGCGCGGTGGCCATGCCGCTCGCGCTCGGCCTGAGCGTCGTGCTCGAGCTCCGGAGCATCCTGCTCGAGCGCCAGGCGGCGCTCGACGACGCGGTGTTCCAGCTCCGGGCGCTGCGCCAGGTGGCCCGGCTGCTGTCGTCGGTGCACTCCATCGAGGACACCGAGCAGCTCATTCTCGACTTCATGGCCGAAGTGTTCTTCGCCTGGTGGGCGTGCCTCTACCGGCCCGAGGGCGAGGTCTACGCGCCGAAAGTCTTCCGCTCGCTCAACGACCGCCTGCGCCCGGCGCCGATCGACAAGGCGGCGCTGGACCGGGCGCTCCCGCCCGGGAGCGCGGCCACCGGCGCCGACGACGTGGCGCTGGGCAGCCTCCTCGGCCCCGGCGCGGAGCTCATCGTGCCGCTCGACGCCGGCGCGGAGCGGATGGCCGTGCTCGTGCTGGGCTCCCGCATCAGCGACAAGCTGTACGGCCGGGCCGAGCTCGAGCTCGCCGGCACGCTGTCGTTCGCCGCGGCCATCGCGCTCAAGAACTCCGAGCTGGTGGAGCAGCTCCACAGCGCCGCCACCACCGACGAGCTCACCGGCCTCTACAACCGGCGCGCGCTGGAGGAACGGCTCGCCGCCGAAATCTCCCGCAGCCTGCGCCATCAGCTCCACACCAGCGTGCTGCTGCTCGACCTCGACCGGTTCAAGGTCATCAACGACACCATGGGCCACGCCGCGGGCGACCGCCTGCTCATTCAGGTCGCCAAGGTGCTCCGCCAGCAGTGCCGCGCGCTGGATGTGGTGGGCCGGCTCGGCGGCGACGAGTTCCTCGTGATCCTCCCGATGACGAAGCCGTCCGAGGCGCAGGTCTTCGTCGGGCGCGTCCAGTCGAGCCTCAAGGCGATGGAACAGGCCAACCCCGAGTTCGGGGCCTGCACGCTCAGCATGGGCGTGGCGGAGTCGCCCCGGCACGGCACGACGGTCAGCAGCCTGCTCGCCGCGGCCGACACCGCGCTGTACAAGGCCAAACGCGCCGGCCGCAATACCGTCGAGGTCGCGGACAACTAGCCGCGCCATGGCCTCCGACGCGTTCATCCTCCTGGGCGACGCACTCTGGCTGGACTTCGTCAACACGGCCCGCGGCCGCACGGCCCTCGCCCCCGACCTCCTCACTGATACCGGCGCCTGGGCCGGGTGGTGCGCTCGGCTGCACCTCAATGGGCACGCCGAGCCGGCCCCATTCCCCGGCGTGCTCGCGCTGCGTGACCGGCTCACCGAGCTGGCCCAGGCGCTCCACGACCTGCGCCAGCCTTCGGCCGGCGCGATCGCCGCGCTCAACGAGCAGCTCGCGCAGAGCCCGGGCTCGCACCAGTTGACCCGGGTGGCCGGCGAGTGGCGGCTGCGCTTCGCGCCGGCCCGGCCGCTCGGTCCGCTCGAGGCGGTCGCGCGGTCGGCCGCGGCCACGCTGGCCGACCCTTCGGTGGCCGTGCGCCAGTGCGCGGGCGAGGGGTGCACCCTCTACTTCACCGACGACTCGCCTACCGGCAGCCGGCGGTGGTGCGACCCGGCGGTGTGCGGCGGCAACGCCTGGGTGGAGCGGCGCCGGGGCCTGAGGCGGTGACCGGCCCCAACCCGGTCGCCGCGTTCGAGCGGACCCGCGCGGCGGTGGGCGAGCGCTACCGCCTGGAGCGCATCGCCGCCTCGAACGCCGATCGCGTGCTGTTCGAGGCCTACGACGAGACGCTGAAGCGCCGGGTGGCGCTCCGCATCAACTTCTTCCGCGACGCCGCGATCCGCGCCTGGTTCCTGCGCGAGGCCGAGGCGCTCGGCCGGCTCGATCATCCCGCTATCCGCCACGTGTACGACGCGGGCGTCGTCGGCGACGTCGCCTACCGCGTCGGCAACTGGATCGAGGGCGAGAGCCTGGCCGAGGCGGTGGAGCGCGGCCCGCGGATCATTCCGGCCGTGCTCTCGCTCGCGCGCGACCTGCTGGGCGCGCTGGACCACGCGCACCTGCAGGGCATCATCGTGCGCCGCATCGTGCCCGCGTCGGTGCTGGTGGGCATGAGCGGCCGCGGCACCATCACCGACCTCCGGTGGAGCAGCGTCACCCTCCCGGCGATCCCGCCCGGGGCCGCGCCCACCATGCCCATGTTCATGGCGCCGGAGGTGCGCGAGGGCGCCGTGGGCGATCCCGCCTGCGACGTCTACACCGCGGGCGCCCTGCTCTACTTCGCCGTCACCGGCCAGCGGCCGCCGCTCCATCCGCGCGAGATCCGGCGTCCGAGCGAACTGCGTCCGACCTGCCCCCGCGCCGTCGAGCGGATCATCCTGCGCGCCCTCCAGCCCGCGCCCGAGGACCGCTATCTCACCACGGCGGAGATGCTGGAGGACCTGGCCTCCGAGGCCGGCACCTTCGAGACCCGGGTGGCGGGAATGTCGACCGGCCCGCTGGCGAGCGGCGAGGACCGCGGCCGCTGGGAGAAGTGGCTGCGCCGCGCCCTGGGCGACGACTACGAGCTGCTCGGCCTCCTGGGCTCGGGCGGGTTCGGCCGGGTCTACCGGGTGCGCGACCTGCACCTCGAGCGCGAGGTGGCGCTCAAGGTGCTGCACCCTTCGCTCACGCAGGACCCCGAGGTGGTCGAGCGGTTCCGCCGGGAGGCCCAGCTCGCCGCGCGGCTCCGCCATCCGAACATCGTGGACATCTACGACATCGCCGGCCGGTTCGGGCTGATCTGGTACACGATGGAGCTGATCGACGGGCCGAGCCTCGCGCAACTGGTCGAGCGCGACGGCCCGCTGCCGCTCGACCGGGTGCTGCGTCTGCTGCGCGAGGCGCTCTCCGCGCTGGCGCACGCGCACGCCATGGGCCTGGTGCACCGCGACATCAAGCCCGAGAACATCCTGATCGATCCGAGCGGGAGCGCGCAGATCACCGACTTCGGGCTCGCGCTGGCGCTCCGCGGGAAGTTCGGGGGCGCCACCAGCCAGAGCGGCACGCCCCAGTTCGCGAGCCCCGAGCAGCTCCTGGGCGAGCGGGTGGACCAGCGGTCGGACCTCTACAGCCTGGCGGCCGTCGCCTACTACGCGCTGCTCGGGAAGCCGCCGTTCCCCGGAGCCACCACGGCGGAGATCCTCGCCCGGCAGACCACCAACCAGTTCCCGGTGCCGAGCGAGCGCGGGGACGACGTCACCGAGGCGCTCGAGCGGGTGCTCGACCGCGCGCTGAGCGCCGACGTGGAGAGCCGGTTTCCGTCCGCTGCGGAGTTCCTGCAGGCGGTGAACCGGGCGTCGGAGCCGGGGTCGCGGGAGCCGGTGGCGGACTGGGCGCGGGCGGCCGCGCGGTGGCTCCGCGGCTCGCCTCTTGACTAAACTCAAGGGCGCGCCATTCAGCACTGGTGCGCTCGTGAATGTTTATACCCCCCGGCCGCACGTGTGCTCGTGCGGGGACCGAGTTCGAGTCGTTGACCTGATAGCCTTGTTACAACCCCGGGGCCCGACCATCGCTCCAAGCGGCGGGCTCGCAGACGGCTTCGACACTAGTACTGGACTGGAGGTCCTAGAGATGACCAGCTAGGGCTGAACAGCCAGAAGGCATGGGTGCCGCTCGGTGCGGCATCTTGCTCTACAACAGAAAAGCCAGCTGTTCCGATTCGAACGACATATGCCTCGCTGATCTTGCCGGGCCTCGTTGCGGAGTTGTACGCAGCGACGGCCTGCGCACACGTGGCGGAGTCCGTCACAGCGTAAACCTCAGCTCGCCGAGACCATAGCCCACCCGCGTTCACGGCCGTCGCCGAGTCAGCTCGGCTAAATCGATCCCGCATCATCGACACGGGGGCTGACAAGGTATCCTGACTTGTCGCCAAGCACGGTGTGCTCTGCCCTCGCAAGACCGGCGGAAGGCACGCGAGGAGCACGGTCGACAAGGCGATTAAAGAAAGAGGCGTGTGCATGCAAGCTCTCCTTGATAGTCACACCCGTGTGCAGGAGCCGACCTTTCGACCCCAGCTTTGCTTTCCAGCTTTCCTCGCGTTGTCGTCAGCCGGCGTGCCACCGGGAATACCAGGGATCATGTAGATACTGTCTGGGTCCATTATCCACTGCGGTATTCCTGTCCCGCCGACATGGTTATAGTCTGGCTGGCTCGGTCCGAAGCCTGATCCATGGCGCAGCGTGTCAGACGGGTCCTGAGGGTCGCGATGGACGCACATGTCAGGCAAGCTGTCCCACGTGCCATAAGGCATTTGTGAAAGCAATCCGCTGAACGGCCGAAAGGGGTGAACATGCCCCTCACCGATCACTGTGGAATCCGCTGGAGGAAAAGTTGATTTGCACGGGCCATCCCCAGGCGAATCGGGCAAGGGCGGCAAAGGGAGAAGCGGCAGAAGCTCCGCCCTGCATCCGTAGATGTCACACTTTATTTGGATCTTGCGCTCTCGTCGGGCCGCCGGATTTGAATCAGAGACCCCGGACGAGTCCATCGCGAGTTTGAGTCCATCTAGAATTGGCAAGCTGTCCAACAGGGGATTTCCCGTAAGGCAGTTAATGACCCGTATGTGAACGCTTGCAGTCTGCGCTTCCCCGTTTACCACAGCATCAACAAACATCGTGCCAGACGCCGCCACCTGCAGGGGACAGGTTATCGCGGCGCCGCAAGGTGTTGTTTGAGATCCCGCATCGGGCACCCATCGCCAGTGAATGCTCCATGGAATCGGCAGCGGGCCCACAGCTGAGGGAGAAATCGATGCGGTAAAGGTGACCGTCTGGTTCGGAGTCACCACGTACTTGGAGGCCTTGACACTCACCTTGGCCTTGACTGGCTCCAGTGTCACGCTCAGCGCACCTGCGTACGAGTACAGGCCACCGACACCGCCAGTGCGAGTTGCATACCCGGTGCCACCGAGTATTGCATAGCCCGAGATTGACGATTGTGGAGTGTAATAGTCTCGCGACAGGCAGGGCACCATCGGCCACCACTCGTAGGGGTAGTAGCGGATGTACATCCCCCCGCTGCAGTGGCCGGCCCAGGTTTCCCCGGCCGCATCCAGCTGATACGGCGGATAGGTGTCCGGGTAGGGGGTTACAGTGGTTTGGCCGCTGACCGTGATCTTAAGCAGCATTGGCGTGGGATACGTTGGTAGCGCGAGCGTCCCGTTCGGGCTGCTCGTGTTACCGATGGGAAGGCTACCGGTAAACGGATCGGTGACGCTGAATGAGATCGGTGGGTCCGCCAACGGCTCCGTGGGCGCATCGCTCTCGTGACAGGCTGCCACGACCGTCAACACCCCGACCAGACACACCCGTCTCCTCAGCGGCGTTCGGCCGCGCTGCATAGGGCTCCTCGAAGTGGAAGGTGGCGAACGTCGGGCGATCTTCGACCCCCAGGCCAGATGGCCCGGCGCGTCAGGTCAGGGCGCGGCGCGCACCTTGCGAGATGGCGCTGGCTGGGAGTGCAGCCAACCTGTGGTACAGCTCCCTCCTCGAACAAAGTCGATTTTGCGACAAGTAGGGGCCGTTTTGCGACACGACTGGAATTCGGCTGGACTGCTTCTCGACGCCCTTGGGAGATACCGCACGTTGACCGCTAGAAGCGCCAGCTGCTCCCCGCCGAGCGTTTGATGGCCTTCACAACGCCCTGAGCTTCTACGGACGCTGTGCCGCCCTGCGGGACTACATCGCCAACGTCTGGAGCTGGCCCCATGGGGCGTTCTGGATCGAGCGGAAGCACCAGGAGCTGGATCTGACCCAGGGCCCCCGTGCGTCGGTCCGGAGGCCCGGGAGCTACTGTACGCCCAAGACTGACCCTCGCTTGACATTGCGCGACTGGGCAGGGATATTGTCCGCCTGATCGACCCGGGCGCCCTGCGCCCCGACGACTTTCTGCCGGCTGTCTCTCAGGCTACTGCCCACAGGATGTTCCGGACCGGGTTCGATCAGATTCATCCCAAAACGTTGTTCGTAGCGTATGCATCGGCCCTGGAACTCGTGGGCTCGATGATGAGTGTGTCTGACGACAGCTACCAGCCGGATTACTGGCAAGACCGAATCCGCTGGGCAAGAGCCAACCGGGAACTCGCCCGGTTCGGCCGCGCGGCCCGAAAGGCCGGCGGGTTGCGCGAGGGTTCACCGAAGTCGGTTTCCGAAAACACGTTGTCAGTTTCGGAAATCGATGCTGAGGCGGGCCCGTGCGCATGCAAACTCGGGTGACCACCGCGCGGTTCGCGATGGCCCCCGGCGCAGTCAAACAAACATGGAGTAGGAGCAATGGCTCGCACCCTAGGCACGGTGAAGTGGTTCAACGACGCGAAGGGCTTTGGTTTCATCACGCCGGAGAATGGGGACAAGGATTGCTTTGTCCACCACACGGCCATCAAGGCGGAGGGCTTCCGCAGCCTCTCCGAAGGTGACCGGGTGGAGTTCGACATCGTGCAGGGTGCGAAGGGGCCTGCCGCGGAGAACGTCATCAAGGTCAAGTAAGCCCCACCAGCCGGAAACAACGAACGGGCCGCTCGCGAGAGCGGCCCGTTCTGTGTTCACGCCCGGGGGTGGGGGCGAGCGAGCCGAGGGGCGAGCGGGGGGGCGCCGACCACGCCGCAGGGGCTGCGGCGCCCCCCCCCGCTC
>JAICJD010000027.1 GCA_025928645.1 Gemmatimonadales bacterium | reverse complement strand
GTTCGACACGACGTACTTCCGCACGTTTTTCATCACGTCGCCGAACGGGTCGCCCGGCGGCATCGGGTCGAATGCCCGGCCGTGGATCTCCCAGGTCCGCCGTCCGAGCAGCAGCGCGTCCGCCCCGGCCATCGCTTCGAAAAAGTGCTTCCCGATGTCGTCGTGCCAGTACGGCCAGGTCCACCCGCCGTAGGTGAACCCGCCCTCGGTATCCTCCTCGGCTCCGCCGGGCGCCTGGATCACGCCGTCGAGCGTGATGAACTCCGCGACGATCAGCTCTCTCACGATCGGTCCTCCGAAACCGCCTGCGCGTTCCCTTCCCTGCCTCGCTCGTCTCCGAAGCTTAGCGGAGGACTCGAGGCCTCATGCAGCAACCTGACCGTCCGACCGTCTGACCGTCTGACCGCCTAGTAAAGTCCAGGCACGAACCGACGCGTCCGCGCGCAGTATTCCCGATACGCGTCGCCGAAGGCCTCCCGCAGCACACCCTCCTCCGCCCGTCCGCGCAGATCGCTGCCCACCACCATCAGCAGGACGGCGATCCAGGTGAGCAGCGTCGGCACCCACACGGCGGTGCCGAGCGCCAGCAGGTTGAGCCCCGCGTAGATCGGATGCCGCACCAGCGTGTACGGCCCGCCCGTGGCCAGCTCGTGCCCAGCGTCCAACTGGGCCCGGAACCGCCACGAGCGGAAGTACACCAGCCCCCAGCACATGAGCCACGCGCCCAGCGCGATGATCAGCGTGCCGGCGATCCGCTGTCCGGAAAACCAGGCCGGCACCCGCCTGGGAATAACCGCGCTGCCGACGCCCATGTACATCACGCCGAACGCCACGAAGTGGACCGCCATCACCAGCCGCGAGTTCCGGGCGGCAACCGGCGCGGCGGTCGTGGGAGCGGGCTCCGTCGCCCGGTGTCCCGCCCCCACGAAGCGTTGGGTGATCCCGAAGGCCGCCCAGAACGCGGCGTGGACGGCGTAGATCGCGAGGTCAGGGTTCATGTCTACGCCTCGCAGTCTGGGTGGCAGGCGGGCTCAGCAAGTCCTCCGGTTGCCGCACAAATCTGCATGCTGGTCGGCGCGGGCGGCACCTCCCCTCGCCCGACTCTTGCCACCTTTCCGCGCGCAATCCACCGCCACAGCCACTTAGCCGTTTCCGCCCGTCCCGCGTGAGGCCACTATGCGAGACCCACTGGCGATTTGCGCCCGCCTCGGCGTGCTCTCCTTTGCACTGGTGCTCGCCGCCTGCTCGGCCGACGACACGGACGGCCCGACCGATCCGGGGTCCGAGCAGCCGCTTCCCCCGGCCGTGCGCTGGTCCGATCGCACCATCTGGCCCGGTGGCGCCGTCCCGGCCGCGGGCGCCGCGGTCGTCATTCCCCAGGGCCGCCACGTGCTGCTGGACGTAAGCCCGCCGCCGCTCGCGAGCCTGACCGTCGACGGCGCGCTGACCTTCGACGACGCGGACCTCGCCCTCACCGCCGCGTACATCCTGGTGCACGGCACCTTCCAGGTGGGCACCGAGGGTCACCCGTACACCCGCCAGGCGACCATCACGCTGACCGGCAGCCCCGACGCCGCCTCGGTCTCGGGCATGGGGAACCGCTTCCTCGGCGTGGTCGGCGGAACGCTCGACCTGCACGGCGAGCCCCGCACGCCGTGGACCCGGCTCTCCACCACCGCGCCCGCGGGCGCCACGACGCTCACGCTCGAGACCGCGCCCGACTGGCGCCCGGGCGACAAGCTGGTCCTGGCCTCGAGCGACTTCGACCCCACGCACGCGGAATTGGTGACGGTGGCGGACGTGAGCGGGCCGTCGGTGACGCTGGCCCAGCCGCTCGCCTTTGCGCACTACGGCGAGCTCCAGACCATCGAGGGCCGCACCGTGGACGAGCGCGCGGAGGTGGGACTTCTCACCCGCAACGTCCTCATCCAGGGCGACAGCGCCACCAGCGCCGCCGGCTACGGCGGCCACATGATGGGCATGTCGGGGACGCTCCGCGTCGAGGGTGTCGAGCTCCACTTCATGGGGCAGAAGGGGCTGGTGGCCCGCTACCCGATGCACTGGCACATGATGGGGCCGGTGGACGGCCAGTACTTCGCCGGGAGCAGCGTGTGGAAGAGCTTCAACCGCTGCGTCACGGTCCACGGTACCGACAACGCGCGGGTCGAGAACAACGTCTGCTACGACAACCTGGGCCACGGGTACTTCCTGGAGGACGGCGCGGAGACCGGCAACCTGATCGCCGGAAACCTGGGCGTGCGCACCCGGAAGACCGCGGACGGTGAGGGCGTGCTCCCCACCGACACGAAGGCGGCCACCTTCTGGATCACGAACCCCGACAACACCATCCGGGGCAACGTCGCCGCCGGCTCGGACGCGTTCGGCTTCTGGTACGCGCTTCCGGCCTCGCCGACGGGGCTCTCGAGCGGCGCCGCCGACCTGCCGCGCACCACCCCGCTCCGCGAGTTCAGCGGCAACGTCGCCCACTCCAACCGGCGCCCCGGCCTGCAGGTGGACGACGGGCCGCTGCCCGACGGCAACACCGAAACGACCACCTACATCCCGCGCACCGATCCCAACGACGGAAACACCGCGGTCGTCGCGCACTTCAACGGGTTCACGGCGTACAAGAACTCGAATCGGGGCGTCTGGCTGCGCGGCCGCAACCTGCTGCTCTCGGGCGCGGTGCTGGCGGACAACGCGATCGGGGCCACCTTCGCCTCGGGCGAGACGTTCGTGGAGGACGCGCTGTTCGTGGGCGAATCGGGCAACGCGCTGGGCACGCTGCAGGCGGGCACGCCCCGGCGGGGCTACGAGTTCTACGACGGCCGCGTGGGAGCGGACCGGGTCACCTTCGTCAACTACACCGCGGCCGGCTCGATCCCGTCGAGCGCGCTCGGCTTCAACCGCACCAACGGGTTCCCGGTGAGCACGGCGAACTTCGCCGGCGCGCTCACCTTCGTGAACGCGCTCCCGTATTACATCGAGGACCCGCACGCCGACAAGGACGGCGACAAGGCCGCGGTGTTCTTCGACCGGGACGGCGCAGTGACCGGCGCCGCGGGCAGTTACGTGACGGCCAACTCGCCGTTCCTCGCCACCGCGGCCTGCACGGCGCGGCCCGAGTGGAACGCGTTCGTCTGCCCCCACCGCTTCATCGCGTTCACCATCAGGAGCGACGCGGAGAACGTGGCGCCGCTCACACTGGTGCGGGACGACGCCGCGGCGCTGGGCCTGGTCGGCACGCCCGGCAATCCCACGAGCGCGTTTGCCTCGATGGTGCCGGGCCGCGGCTACACCGTGCAGTACTCGGGGACCACGCCGCTCCGGCCCAGGATCACCTTGAACGGGGCCCTCGCGGGAGAGTGGGTACTGGTGACGCTGCCGTACCCGCAGGCGTCGCTCCTGGTGACGCGCGACTCCGACTCGTCGCACCCGCTCGCCGCCGCGCCCGACCAGGCCACGCTCGAGGCCGGCGCAGGCGACACCTACTGGTACGACGCGGGTGCCGGCATGCTGCACCTCAAGCTGGTGACCCGCAGCGGGAAGACCTCGGCGACGCTGCGGGTCGAGCCGCAATAAGGCGGACGGGCGGACGGGCCAGCAGGCGGTCGGGGGAAGCACACCTCCCCCGTCGCCTCACCGGTTCGCGACCTTCACCAGATGATCGTGCGCGGTGCCGCCGCGCATGTCGCGCTCGCGTACGATCCCGAGGCCCCGGCAGTAGAGCTTGTACTCGAGGCCGTCGGGTTCCAGGTCGGTGAACTCCGCGGTCTTGATGCAGTGACGGCGCGTGCCAAGCACCGTCACGACCTGGTCGAGATCGATGACCCGGGCCTTGTCCTCGGCGACGCCCGGCGCGATTTCCTGCGGGGTGATCTCGAAGAGCTTTGGGTGCGCCCGCATGATGATCCCGGCCCGCGCGCCGTGCTTTCCGGCCTCGAACTAGCCGGCGGTGGTGACCACGCGCCCGTCCTCGAACTCCTTCGTGCCTTCGCCCAGGTACCAGACGTTTCCCTGCCGATCCTGGGCGTACCAGTCGAAGGTCTTCTCCGCGAGCGCGTCTTCCTTGAACACCCGATCCAGCACCGTGATCACCTGGACACCCAGGACGGTCTTCCGGTCGCGGGTGACGTCCACGATGTCGATCAGCAGCTCGCCATCCTCGGCGCCGCGATAGACCAGGCGGCGGCCAAGCGGCAGCGGAAACAGCGGGTTGTCGACGCCGGTCACGAAGTTGTCGGGATCAAACGGCGGCAGTGCCGACGTCGTGGACGCTGCTCGGACAGAGGCGGGAGCGCCCGCAGGGTCGAGGGTAGAGGGCGGTGAGGGCTGAGTAGTGTCGGGGCTGCAGCTCAAAAGCAGGAAGCAGGCAAGCGGCAGCATGGCGATAGCGGATTGGGGGGCGGGCATGGGAAGCCTCCGTGTGACGGCCTTCCGGAACGGATCCGTGCCCAAGATAGCGCTCGGGACCGGTGCCGGGGCCGCAACGTGGACCACTCACGAGCCCACCTCATCTGAGCCGGTGCCTGATGCGCGACCAACGGATCGTGCGAGACGACGCCGCCGCGGTGAGCCTGGTGGGCACGCCCGGCAGTCCCACCAGCGCCTTCGCTTCGATGGTGCCGGGCCGCGGGTACACGGTCCAGTACTCCGCGCCGTCCACGACCCCGGCTTCTGGATCCCCGGGGAGGGGGTCTCCAGCTCAGCCGCCCTGCGCCCCGCCTCAGCCGCCGCTATACGGCGGCCGTCACAATCTCAGTAGGCGAGGTACACTCGCTTGAACACCCATTTTCGGTCGAAGATCCGCAATCCTCGATACTCCGAGTCTGCCCCGATAGTCGGGTCTTCAACAAGGTAGTCCGTGCCGAACTTGTAGACGTACAGCTGTCGCTGCTGGTTGGCTGTGCCCATGTGAGTGTTTAGTGCGTTGAGGGCCTTCGAGCACGTCCTCTCATCAGTTACATACGAGACATCGCTCGCTCGCGTTGCCGACAGCTTCAAGGAGTCGAGCATTGCGCGTCGTAGAGTGTCGGTCGTGGTTGCCAGGGCCTTTAGATCGGTCACGGTGCGGTTCGCCAAGGCGTCGGCGGGACGACACACGGCGGCCATAGGCGCTGGACCGGACGCTGCCACTGCCGGGGCGCAAGCCGCGACCGTCAGAAGTGCTACGGTAGATACTGTGCGCACAATCGCACCTCCCTTGTTCCTGCGGGTCTGGTTCAGTCCGCGATGGCTAAGCGAACATGCTCTTAAAGCATTTGCTTAGGCCAGTCTTGTCCCAGGTCCAGCGATTGTGGTTGTTCGGCTGCTGCGTCGCGTCCACACCCGGGTCGAGTCGGCTCACTGTGCCGCTTACGGAGATGACGTACGTGGGGTAACCCGACTGCGTCGCCCCATTCCAGTCGTTCTTGCCGGCACCCCCGTTGAAATCGGGGTCTGAAAACCCCGTCTCGTTCGGTTGCAGCTGTGACGGGTAGCTGGCGTGGGTCTGCAGCCGATTCTTGGAGTTCGGGTGGGCGTGGTAGTCTGCATACGGGACAGCACCAGGAGGAGGCGTGAAAGTGCCGTTGGCCGCTTTGTAGCTGCAGCCCGTTGCGTTCGGATCAACAACAGGCTCAGCGACAAAGGTTCCGTCCGGCATCCGCCAGATGATCCCGCCCTGTTCCTTACTCTGCGCGGGGTCCGGGTCTGAAGGATTTGAGGCCGCCAGGGCATCCAGTAGAGCCTGTCTGACGCCCGCATCCTCCAGCGCTTGGTCACCTGTCGGCGGGCAAAGCAGGCCGATGTCGAAACTCCACGAGATCGCCCGGTCCCCTGTTTGGTCCGGGGGTAGCGGCGAAGGCGCGTAGATGACCGGTCGCTTAACGGGCGAACCCAGGTTGAATAGCTGAAAGCTGTAGTTGACCCCGCCACCATTGCTGAACGGCACGTGGTCCAAGATTGTGGACCCGTCCACCCCGTATGCGCTGACCGACATCTGTATCGCCGGGCAAAGTCCGGGACAGCTGTAGACGACGCCGCTGGAGATGTCGCCCACGGGGTTCTGAAAGACGTAAACGACACTGTCAGGGTTGGTACTGCCAAGCCAAGCTCGGGATGATGTGACGGTAACCGCGGTTGGGCATGGTCCCGACCACGTGCTGGGCGCGATCCACTTGGTGGCAGAGCCGTCATACCAGACACGACATGATCCTTCAGGTCCGCTCGCGAATGAGCTAGGTCTCAACGGTATTTGTTCGACAGGATCAGTGACCGACTCACGACAGGCGGCTGCAACCACGATCAGCACGAGCCCCGCAAATGCGAGGCCTTTCGCTGGAGGCACGGGGTTCTCCTTCGCGCTTCGAGGTGGGCCAGCGTCGACCGGAGTGCCGTACGGTGAACGGAGTCTGTCCACGCTGGTGCTGCCGGCAGCCACCGGCAAGGCCCCGTTTGCGACAACTAGGGGCCGTTTTGCGACACTCGGCAGAACGGGCACAGGCCGCCTCGATAAACCGATCCTCAACCAGCCCACACCAGCCTGGTGTGCCTCCGGGTCGCAGGCCACATTCTGGATGGGTGCCGGCCTTTCAAGAGCGCGATCGGCCGGAGTGCCTTAGCGCAGCCGGTGTCCGATGCGCGACCACCGGACGCCCGACGCTTGACTGCTTCCGGCAGCGCCCGCGGGTTCCATGACCAGGCTGAAGTACACGAGCCACGGCTGCCCGAGGACGTTCCCGAAGGGAATGAACCCGTAGTAGCGGCTGTCGTAGGAGGCATCCCGGTTGTCGCCCAGCGCGAAGAACGAATCGGGCGGCACGACGACCGGGCCCCAGCTCTGCAGGTCGGGTGCGTAGGAGCCGGTGTCCCGAGTTGCGGCGTGCGGCACCTGCCAGTCACGCATCTTGGCCCGCTGGACCGGATCCTCCGAGCGCCTGGGGTCCACATGGATGACATACGGCTCGCTCAGGTCCCGGCCGTTCCGCCGCAGGGTGCCGCCGCGCATCTGGAGCGTGTCGCCCGGCATGCCGACCACCCGTTTGGACACTTTCAGACCGGCCTCCTCCACCGACTCGAAGATCACCACGCTGCCGTCGCCGAATCCCGTCCGGGCCTTGTGCGTGTTGTCCAGCCAGATGTAGTCGCCGATGAGCAGGGTGGGCTCCATCGAGCCGCTCGGCACGCGGAACGCCTCGCATGAGTGCACGACCATGTTCGCGGCCAGCGCGAGCAGGCAGAAGGGAATGACGAAGCCGGTGAACCAGTGCGGACGGCGGATGCTCATCCTCACAGCTCCGTGACGGTGGATTAAGCCGAACTATGAGAATTCCATAGTTTGGTTTAGCCGGCAAGCCACACTATACAGGCTTGCCGGACCTCGTGGCCTGGCCGAGTCAGGCCGAATGGCTGAGGGTTCCCGCATCACCACCGCGGCAGCTCGCAGCTCCCCGATCTCCGACCACCCCTCGGCGGTGCGGGCGCGGCGATCCCAGTAGATTGGCCCATGCGCTTTCCTCGGCTGCTCGGAACCTTGCTCGCGGCCACGCTCTCCTCGACCCCTGCGGCCGCGCAGCGGATCGCCTACGACTCGTCCGCCGGCGCCTGGACCATCACTTCCGGTCCGGTCTCCTACCGCCTGCTCCGCCGCGGCCCGCGCGTCACCTTCGACTGGCTCGGGCCGGCGTCACGCATGGTTGCGGCGCCGGATACGGCGCCGCCGTCACCCGCCGACCTGGCCGGTCTCGCCGCCGACCGGTCGCTCGGGCCCGACTCCCTGCGGCTCGTCTCCGACTCCATCGTCACCGTCTCGGCGGGCGTGCCGGAGCTCCGGTTCCGATTCGCCCACGCGAGCCTCCCGCTCGAGCTGGACGTGCGCTACGCCGCCTTCGGCGAGACCGGCGTGTTCTCGCGCGAGATCCGGCTGGCCAACCGCGGCAGCACCCCCATCCCGATCTCCCGCCTGCCGAGCATCGCCTGGGAGCTGCCCGGCGGCGACTACACGCTGCGCTATCTGTGGGGAAGCTGGGGACAGGAGCGGCAGCTCGCGACCGAGACGCTGGCCGCCGGCGCGCGCCGGTTCGAGCAGACCCGCGGCCGCTCCACCAACGGCTACGTGCCCTGGCTCTCGCTCCGGAACCGCACCCTCGGCGTCGAATACGTCGCCGAGCTGGCCTGGTCGGGCAACTGGTGGATGCAGGTCGAGCGCCGGCCGGGCACCGGCGCCGCGCCGCTCAACGACCAGCCGGTGGACGCGGCGCTCGGCATGCACCCCGACTTCGGCGGGCCGCTGACCCTCGCCCCGGGCGACACGATCACGCTGCCGCGCGCCGTCTTCACCGCCACGGGCGGCGATCTCGACGACGCGCTGAACCAGATGCACCGCTACCAGCGCACCTACCTGGTGCCGCGGGCGAAGGCGAACGAGCCGCCGCTGGTCCAGTTCAACACCTGGTTTCCGCTCGGGCCCAAAGTGGACATCGCCAACACCATCCAGTACGCCGACGCGGCCGCCGCCGTGGGCGCCGAGGTGTACGTGCTGGACTCGGGCTGGTATACCACGGGCGACTGGGAGCGGCACCTGGGCGACTGGGGGCCCGACCCGAGCAAGTTCCCGCACGGCCTCGAGGAGCTGGCCGACCACGTCCATAGCAAGGGCATGAGGTTCGGGCTGTGGGTCGAGATCGAGAGCGCCGGCGCCGAGTCGCGCCTGTACCGCGAGCACCCGGACTGGTGCCTCCCGTACGGCGGCCGGCCGTCCATTACCGCGAACCGCTGCCAGCTCGACTTCGCCAACCCAGCCGTGCGCCGGTGGGCCACCGCGACCGTGGACCGTCTGGTGACGCGCTACCGGCTCGACTGGATCAAGATCGACTACAACAACGATCCGGGCGACCGGTTCGATCCGGCGCGGTCGGGCGAGTCGGGGCGCCGGCTACACGATCACGTCGTCGCCTACTACGCCTGGCTCGACGCCATCCGCGCGGCGCATCCCGCCCTGATCGTCGAGAACTGCGCCAGCGGCGGCCTGCGCTTCGACCTCGGCGTGATGGGCCACGCGCACACGTCCTGGCTGTCGGACGTGGTGGACCCGATCGCCTCGGTGGCGCTGGGCTACGGCTGCACCCTCCAGTTCGCGCCCGAGCTCTGCAACCACTGGATGGTGGGCGACACGGACAGCGGCGTGGTGGACTCGACCCGGGCGCCGGGCTGGTGGGACTTCATGCTGCGGGTGCCGATGAACGGGCAGTTCGGCATCTCCGGCCGCCTGCCGGAGTGGGGCGCCGCGGTGTGGCGGCACGTCGCCGCGAACGTCGCGCTGTACCGGCGCATCCGCCGGACCATCGCGGGCGCGGACGTGTATCATCTGACGCCGGCGCCCCGGCGCAACGATCCCACGGGGTGGGCCGCGCTCGAGTACGTGCAGCCCGACCGGAAGCGCTGCGTCGTGCTGGCGTATCGTCTCGCCCGGAGCTCCGGCGGCACGACGCTGCGGCTCCGCGGGCTCCTGTCCGGAGCGATGTATGAGATCGCCGTGGATGGCCGGCGCCTGCCTTCCGCGAGCGGCGCGACGTTGGCGGCGCGCGGACTACGCCTCAGCCTGCCGGCGGTCTGGCGCGCGGCGGTCGTGGAGCTCGAAATGCGGCCCTAGCGGGCTGGGGTGGATCAGGGTCTCTGCGGTTCACAAAAACTTTTGGTCAACGGCACACCGACGTTCAAGCTCTTCTCCGTGGCCGTCTCCGTGCCCTCCGTGCCTCCGTGGTGAATGCTTTTCCATTGCACGCCGAACCCCACCGGTGTGCCGTTGACCAAAGGCTTTCTTCCGTGGCTGTTGTCCGTGTTTTCCGTGGTTCCGTGGTGAAT
The DNA here is from genome assembly GCA_025928645.1 of Gemmatimonadales bacterium. Classification (GTDB taxonomy): domain Bacteria; phylum Gemmatimonadota; class Gemmatimonadetes; order Gemmatimonadales; family GWC2-71-9; genus CAVVWJ01. The sequence continues at coordinate 20,203 of JAICJD010000027.1, read as the reverse complement.
TCTGTCGCTACAGCGACCGCAGGAACGCCACCAAGTCTGCCCGCTGCTGGTCGCTCAGCCCCATCTGGAATCGCTGGTTGTAGAACTCCACGACCTCGTCGAGGCTCGCCGCGGCGCCGTTGTGGAAGTACGGCGCCCGCGCAGCCAGGCCGCGGAGCACGGGCCCCTTGAGCCGGCCGATGTCCGAGCATTGGCCGGTGAGCAGCGCGCGCCCGGGGTCCGACGTGTACACCACGCGGCCCGCGAGCGGGCCCGCGGTGCAGGTCACCTGGTACACCGGCAGGTCCGGCGCGCTGAGCGGTGCGAGCGCCGCGAGCACCTGCGGGTTCGACTCGTAGGTCGCCGAGCGGCTCACGCCGATGTCGAGCGGCAGCGGCGTCGAGTGGTTGCCGACGTTCGGGGTGTTGTGGCAAGTGCTGCAGGTCCCGGCGATCGCGGGGACGCCGAGGCCGTCGTTCAGGCCCGGCACGTTGGTCATCGTGAGCGGATGGTTGTTGAACACCGCCTGCCCGCGGGCAACCGACGCCCGCGCCTCGCCCCAACGCCCGTTGTTGTGAACCTTCGTCCACGGCGTGTAGATCGAGAAGGCGTTCGGATCGAACTTGGCGCCGGACGGGTCGGCACCGAGCGGATCGTTGACGGCGGGATGATACTTGGCACTGGTCAGCATGTCCGGGCCGCCCGTCGCCTTCTGGGCGTGCAGCTCGCCGGCGGCGTTGTCCACCTGCTGCGCGCTGTACAGTCCGAGCTCGAAGTCCACGATGGCGTCGAGCTGCGCCGGCGTGGGCGCCGAGGCAGCCTGGGCGTGGCCCAGCGTCGCGTCCATCGCTTGATGCGCCAGGTTGGCGCGCAGGTCGGCGTCGAGCGACGCGGCGTTCGTGAGCGCCTGGACCGTCTCCCGGCCGTCCCACATCACCGCGCTCAGGAACCGCAGGTTGGTGGTCGGCAGGGGGCGGCGGTACACCGACACGGTGGGCTGGCCGCCCGGCTCCGACGAGGGGACCAGCGCGCAGCCGTACGGGTCGTGCACCGCCTGGATCGTGAACTGCGTGCCCGCCGGCGGCTGCATCGCCACCCGGATGAGCCCGTAGTTGAGCAGCAGGCTGTGCCCCGCCGCGCCGTCGGCCGCCGTGACCGACGGACAATTGGCGCCGTCGACAGGGGCGAACAGCGGGTCGGTCCCGCCGCTCGCGGCGAAGGCCGCCTGCGCCGCCTGCGCGCTCAGCCCGAACCCGCTCGCCTGGACGTGGCAGCTCGCGCAGGTGCGCCCGTTGGTGCCGAGACTCTGGAAGAACGGATTGCCGCCGTCGATACCGCCCCTGGTGCTCACGGTTCCGAGCTGGCCGGAAGGGTTGGGCGACCGCGCCCCCTGGCCCTTCGCGGCGGCGGCGGCGTCGGTTCGCGTGACGGGCGCCAGCGGTGCGCGGTCGGTCTCGCACGCCAGGAGCAGCACGGCGGCCGCGGAGGTCACGAGAGCCAGGCCCGACTGACGGATGTCGATTGGCCGCCGGATCATCCGGCGGAGTACGATCGAGCTGTGCATGGGGTTCCCTTCGGTACGAGCGTGACGTTCCCCCGACCAGCACCGAATTGCACGGCACTGCACGGCGCTGCACACGCCGAAATCGCCATCGCCGTGATCGGTCTATGCCGTGACTGGTGGAGGGGGCGGCATTTCTACGACGGCGCACGGAGGAACGCAAGAGCTGCGCCGGTCGGGCGCACACTTTTTTCTGAGCTCCGCAGCGAGGCCTCACCTCATGTGTGTTCTCCAAGCCACAGCGGAGCCCCCGCAGCTCCGCTAGTCCCCGAGCAGATCGCGGCCCTCGGCGCCGGCGAGGCGCACGGCGAGCAGGCGCGCGAGCGTCGGCGCCACGCTTCGCATGTCGATCTCGCCGAGCGATCGCCCGGCCGGCACGCCGGGACCCGTGATGAAGAACGAGGCTCGCATCTCCGGCACGTCCGGCAGATACCCATGCGTGCCCCCCGATCGGCTCGGCGCCACCAGCGCGCCGGCGCCGCGCGAGGCGGCTGCGTAGCCCGCCCTCAGGCTCAGGAGCCATCCGGCATTGGGAAAGCCGCCCAGCGCGCGGAGCGAGTCGCGCGCCACGACTGCCGCGACGCCGTCGGCGGTGTCGGCGGCGAGCGCCGCGACCACGCTGTCCACCCGCGCCCGCACGACCGTGTCCGTGGTGTCTCGTGCGACGATCGCCACCGAGCCGCCTGCGGTCCACGCGGCGGCGCGCCAGTCGCTCGGCCGGCGCGCGGTGTCGGAAGCGAAGGTGAGGAGCCCGGCCTGGCGGAGCGAAACATTGACCGCCAGCTCCCGGCTCACGGGCAGAAAGCCATGGTCCGACACGACCGCCACCACCGTCCTCCCACCGCCGGCGCGCTGCGCGGTCCGCATGAGCGTGTCCACCACGCTGTCGAGCGCCTCGAGCGTCCTGAGGCTCGCGGCGCTGAACGGGCCGGAGTTGTGCTCCTCGTGGTCGAGCGCGGTGAGATGGAGCAGCAGCAGCCCGGGTCGGCGGGAGGTCAGGAGCCGGCCCGCGAACCGCGCGCGGGCGGCGTCCGCGGCGGCGCTCCCGTCGAGCGACACCGGGTACGGCCCCAGCTCGCGCTCGAGCCTGGGCAGCAATCCGGGCGTCGCCAGCGCGCGCAGGAGCTTGCGGTCGTCGTCGGTGCCGGCCCGCCAGAACTCCGGGATGTCCCAGGTGATCGCCGCGCCCACGGTCACGGGCCAGTTGACGCTCGCGGTCCGGATGCCCGCGCGCGCGGCCGCGTCCCACAGCGTCGGCACGCGGATGTCGCTCGCGTACCAGTACCATCCGTCCTGATTCTTGCCGAGCGGATCGAAGACGGCGTTGTTGAGGATGCCGTGGCGCGCCGGAAGGACACCGGTGACCAGCGTGGTGTGGCTCGGGTAGGTGACGGTGGGGGTCACGCCGCGGACGCCGGTGGCATAGCTGCCGCGCCGGAGCAGACTCCGGAGCGTCGGGATGCTGAGCCCGTGCCGGTCCGCGTCCAGCACGTAGTCGGGGCGGAGACCGTCGATCGAGATCATCACGAGCGTCCGCCGAGGCGTCTGGGCCGCGGCCGGCACGCGCACGGCGAGGCCCAGCGCCGCGACGGACCCGAGCGGCAGGAGAAAGCGCCGGGTAACGCCCGTCAGCATCCCCCGACGCTGACGACGGTGCCGCTGGTGGCCTGGTAGGCCGCCACCCGGCTCCAGAACGGCGGAGCGCCGGCGCAGACCTGATAGAACTCGTAGTCCCCGGCGGCGCGGTCGCCGGCGGGGTTCAGGTTCGTGGGCCCGGTCGCGCCCGAATAGGCCGCCGCCTGGCTGAGGAGCTCGGCCCGGTAGTCGGGGATGGATGCGAGGCCCACATTGGCGTAGGCCAGGGTCGCCACGTGCAGCGCATCGTACGCGGCGAGCGTGAAGGCGTCGGGCTGGAGGCCGGTTCTCGCCTGGATGGCGTCAATCAGGTCGGCGTCCTGCTGAAGCAGCGCGTCGCCCAGCCCGTAGGTCGGAGCCCGGAAGGCCGTGGCGGCGGCGAACGCGGCCGCTGCGGGATCGGCGATGACCGCGGCGCTCTGCACGGTGCCGTCGGCGCCGTACCAGCGGACTTCGGAGAACGTGGGATCCGCGCCGGCTTGCGCGAAGATTGCGGCGCTCTCCTCGAAGGCGGGCAGGTACACCGCGACGGCGCCGACGCCGTGCTGGGCGACCGCGTCGGTGATCTGCGACTTGATGGCCTGGAGCTGAGCGGAGAAGTCGGTGGTCGCCGGCGGGTAGTGGGCGCCGTCGGTCACCGTGCCGCCCTGCGCGGGAAACAACCGCGCCACCGCGTCGTGCAGGCCCTGGTTGCCGGCGTCCTCCCGCCACAGCGGCACGACGACCTGAATGCCGTCCTCCGCGAAGAGGGCGACCTGCGCGGCGCCTTCCTGCCCGTCGTCCGGCACCAGCCGAAACACGTTGTCGTCCGGAATCGAGAGCGAGGACGCGGTGCTGCCCTGACTCAGGAGCACCACGCCGGCGCTGTCGGCGAACGGCTTGAGCGCGGCGACCTCGGAGCTGGTCTGCGGTCCGATGAAGATGCGGACGCCCTCGCCCGCCAGCGTCCGGAGCCGGTCCAGGGCGAGGGCCGGATCCAGACCGGTGTCCTCGACGCGCACGCTGACCCTGGTCGGCGACCCCTGCGCGCTGAGCTGCGCGTTGAGGTCGTCGGCCGCGAGCTGGAGGGCGGCCTCGCTGGTCCGGCCGAGCGTCTGGCCGCTGCCCGTGAGCGAGAGCAGCGCGCCGACCACGAGCTGGTCGGCGCCGGCGCCGGGGCCGGTGGAATCGTCACCGCAGGCCGCCGCGCCCAGGGTCAGCGCGAGAACGAAGAGTCGGCGCAATGAAGGGGTCACGGTGACAGCCAACATGCCGGCCCGAGGCGCGGTCCACAAGGGACGGCGGCCGTGCGGGATATCAGCCTTGCCCCGCAGCGCTCGCCGCCGGAAACGCCGCCACCGCCGCGCGATAGCCCTCGGGCACGCCGACGTCGAAGAACTCGGCGGTGCACCGCACGCCGGCCAGAGCGCCCCGGCCGGCCAGCCGCTGGAGCAGCGGCACGTCATCGAGCTCAGCCCCGGGGGGCAGCCCTCGGCCGATGTCGTCCAGCTCGCGCCACGCGTCCGCCGGCAGCACGAACCGGCCGATGGGGGTCGCCGCTCGCTCGCCACCGCCCGTGTCGAAGCGGCCCCGGCCCTTGTCGGCCACGGCAGTCACCCGAAGCATTCCGTCCTCGCTCTCGCGCACCAATGCGCGGCCGGTCGCGCCTTTGGCACCCGCCTCCGCGGCGCTGATCTCGGCGATGAGCACAGTGGCGAGCTCGAGACCGGCCCAGGTCTGCAGGATGGCGGCCGTCTGATTGGGGCCCCGGAACAGGTTGTCGGGCAGGATCACGGCGAACGGCCGGTCGCCGATGGGTCCGCGCGCCCGGAGCATCGCGTCGCCCAGGCCCGCCGGACGCTCCTGGGAGGCGAGCTCCACCCGGAACCCCGGCCGCTCGAACCCGAGCGCGACTTCGCCCAGGATCGGCTTCGAGGGGTTGACCACCACGATGGCCCGGGCCAGCCCTGCGTCCGCCGCCTCCGCCAGAGTCCAGTGGATGAGCGGAACGAGCGAGACGGGCAGCAGCTCTTTCGGCAGCCAGCGCGAGATGGGGCGCATGCGGGTCCCCAGCCCGCCGCAGGGGATGATCGCGGTGTCGGGCACGCTCATGAATCGGTTCCTCTGTGAGGCTGGTCACCCACGCGAATGAGGCCCGCGTTATCATCCGGAATGTCGCCCGGCGCCCTCCCGAATACCGCCTTCCAGGCCGGCGCGCTCGAGCGTGTGATCTCGCTGTTTCGGCGATCGTACGGCACCGCACCGGCGGTCGTGGCATCCGCCCCGGGTCGGGTCAACTTGATCGGGGAGCACCTCGACTACAACGGGGGCCCGGTGCTGCCCTTCGCCATTGACCGCCGCACCTGGGTCGCCGCCGGCGCCGGGGAGGGCTTCGAGCTGGTCTCGGCCGAGCCCGGATTTCCGGCGGTCCGTCGCGAGGGGGGCGGCCCTCAGGGCGACTGGAGCGATTACGTCGTGGGCGTCGCCGGAGCGCTCGGCGAGGCCGCGAGCGCCGGCGCGCGGATCGCGGTGGCCTCGGACCTGGCCGTGGGCGCGGGACTCTCCTCGTCGGCCGCGCTGGCGGTCGCGGCCGCGGCGGCGCTCGGGCGCTTGGCCGGACGCTCGCCCGGGCCCGACTCGCTGGCCGACACCGCGTTCCGCGCCGAGCATGACTACGTCGGCGTGCGCTGCGGACGAATGGATCAGACGATCGTGGCCGGTGCCGCCGATGGCACCGCGCTGTACCTCGAGACCGCCACCGGGGCGGCGGTCACCTGCCCGTTTCCCTATACCGTGTGGATCATGGCTACTGGAGTGGAGCACGTTCTGGCCGCGGGCGGCTACAATGCGCGGCGAGCCGAGTGCGAGCACGCGCTGTCCTTGTGCCGCGAGCGGTGGCCCCGTCTGGCCTCGCTCGCCGCGCTCGATCCTGACTCCCTGCCCGAGGCGCTCGCCCGGCTTCCCACGCCGCTCGACCGGCGCGTGCGACACGTCGTGACCGAGACCGCCCGCACCCGCCGGGCCCGAGCGGCGCTCGAGCGCGGCGCTCTCGCGGAGCTCGGCGCCCTGCTCACCGCGGGACACGCCTCGCTGCGGGAAGACTTCGAGAGCTCCGTTCCCGAGGCCGACTTCCTGGTCCATGCCGCGCTGGAGCACGGCGCACTCGGCGGGCGGCTGACGGGGGCCGGCTGGGGCGGGTCGGTAATCCTGCTCCTACCCGACGGCCACGAGTGGGAAGTGGCGTCCGAGGTCGCGGCTGCCTTCGCCCTCCGCTTCGGACGGACGCCCGCTCCGTGGCCCGCGAGGGCGGCCGGCGGCGCGCGGCTCGATCTCGTCGCATGAGGCATAGGCTGTCGCTCGACGGCGAATGGGAGTTCGCCGCGGACCCGGACCGCACGCTCGATCGGGCGGGCCTTACACAGGCGTCCCGGCGGACGATCCGGGTGCCCGGGCCATGGCAGGCGCAGTTCGCCGACCTGCGCGACTACACCGGCGTGGCGTGGTATCGTCGCAGCTTCCGCTGGGACGAGCCCCCGGCGCAGGACGGCATCGAGGCCATCCACCTGCTCTGCTTCGGCGCGGTGGACTACTTCGCCACCGTATGGCTCAACGGCGTCGAGGTCGGCGAGCACGAGGGGGGCTATCTGCCGTTCGAGCTCCCGGTCGATGCGGCGCTGCGCCTGAACGACCAAAACGAGCTGGTGGTGCGAGTGGTCGATCCGGGTTCCGATGCCGACGCCGACCTGGGTTTTCCCTTCGCCGAGATCCCGCACGGCAAGCAGAGCTGGTACGGGCCGGTCGGAGGCATCTGGCAGAGCGTCTTCCTCGAGCGCCGCTCGGCCGACCACCTCCGCACGGTCCGGGTGACGCCGGACGTGCCCGGCGAGCGGGCCTCGGTTCAGGTGGACCTGAGCCGCCCCGCGCCGCGCGCGCTGGAGCTCGAGCTCACGCTCGCGTCGCCGGGCGGCAGGGCGGAGCACCTGGGCCATCGGATCGAGCCCGGCGTCGCGGCGCTCGCGCTCGATCTTCCGGTCTGCGCCCCCGAGCTCTGGGAGCCTGACTGTCCGCAGCAGTACCGGCTCACGAGCGCGCTCGCCGAGGAAGGCGGCGCGCCGCTCGACGAGCGGACCGATCGCTTCGGCATGCGGACGATCGGCTCGTCGCCCGACGGCTACCTGCTGCTCAACGGACGCCCGGTGTACCTTCGGGGCGCCTTGGACCAGGACTACTACGCGCACGGGCTCTACACGGCGTTCACCGACGCCGAGCTGGACGAGCAGTTGGTGCGGGCGAAGCACATGGGGCTCAACTGCCTGCGCACACACATCAAGATCGCCGACCCGCGTTACTACGACGCGGCCGACCGGGCCGGGATCCTGATCTGGACCGAGCTTCCCAACTGGCAGGACCTGACCGAGCCGGCGAAGCGGCGGGCGTACGAGACGATGGTCGGCATGGTGGAGCGCGACTGGAACCATCCGTCGATCGTGATCTGGACCATCGTGAACGAGAATTGGGGCACCGACCTCGCGGTCAACGCGGCGCACCGGGAATGGCTGGTCGGCATGTACACCGAGCTCAAGCGACTCGACCCCCAGCGGCTGGTGGTCGGAAACTCGCCCTGCTTCACCAATTTCCACGTCGTCACCGACATCGAGGACTTCCACAACTACTACGGCATGCCGGACCACCACCGGCGGTGGCAGGAGTGGGTGCAGGCGTTCGCGGCGCGGCCCGCGTGGACGTTCGCGCGCGAGTACGCGGGCATCGATAGCTGGCGCGAGTATCTCCGCGACCCCTGGAACCCGCAGCCGGCGCCGGCCGCGCCCGAGGTGCGCCGGCGGGGGAACGAGCCGATGGTGGTCTCGGAGTTCGGCAACTGGGGCCTGCCCGACGTCGAGCGGCTCCGCGCGGCGTACGGCGGGGAGCCGTGGTGGTTCGAGACCGGGATCGAGTGGGCCGAAGGCGTGATGTATCCCCACGCGATCGAGCTGCGCTACCGCGCATACCATCTCGACAAGGTGTTTCCAACGCTGTCGGACCTCACCACGGCAAGCCAGCGGATGCAGTACGCCGCGCTCAAGTATCAGATCGAGCAGATGCGGCGGCACCCGACCATCGTGGGCTACGTGATCACCGAGTTCACCGACGTTCACTGGGAAGCCAACGGCCTGCTGGACATCTGCCGCCAGCCCAAGGCCTACTACGATGTCATCGGCCAGGTGAACAGCGCCGACGCGATCGTGCCGATGGACTGGGACCGCATCGCGTATTGGGAGGGAGAGCGCTGCGAGGTGCGGATCGGGCTGTCGCACTTTTCCACGCTGGAGCTGCGCGACTGCCGGATCGAGTGGTTCCTCGACACGAGCCCGGACGTCCGGGGCCGCTTCGACGACCTGGGCCCGAGCCGCGCGCGGCTCACGACCGTCGGGACCGCGGCATTCGTGGTGCCGGCGGTGAGCGAGGCGACCCGCGTGCGGCTCGAGCTCCGTCTCGTCGCGCCCGACGGGCGGGAGCTCTGCCGCAACCACCACGAGCTCTACTTCTTTCCGCGCCGCACCTCCCCGCCCTCCATCAAGCTCCATGTCCCCCAGGCGCCCCGGCTCGCGGCCCGGCTCGGCGACCTCGGCTACGAGGTGGTCGACACGCCCGATTCGGCGGACCTCGTCGTGGCCGAGACGCTGACCGACGCCTGGCGGCAGTACGCGCAGGACGGCGGCCACGTGCTCTGGCTGGCCGAGCGGCCCGAATCGTTCCAGACCCATCTGGGCTCGTGGAGCGTGGCGGCGCGCGAGGGCCGAACCTGGCAGGGCGACTGGGCCAGCAGCATGAGCTGGCTCAGGCAGGACCGGCTGTTCGGCGGCATCCCGACCGGCGGCACGGTGGACTTCGCCTTCGCCGATCTCACCCCCGACTCGGTCCTCGTCGGTCTGAGCCCGCGCGACTTCGCGAGCCGGGTGCACGCGGGCCTGTTCGTCGGCTGGGTCCATCACGTCGTGGCGCTCGTCGCCGAGCGGCGGATCGATCATGGGCTGCTCATGGCCTGCACCTTCCGGCTGCGTGACCACCTGGACCGGCACCCGGTGGCGACGACCATGATGGATGACATGATCCGGCACATGGCCCGGCGGGCGGTGCCGGCTTGAGCGGGCTTCAGGGCGTGCTGCTCGAGCTCTGGGGCGGGGTCGAGTGCACGGTCAACCGTGTGGGGGACACGTTCCGGGACCAGCTGGTCCTGAGCGGCCACGACGCGCGGGAGGACGACCTCGACCGGTTCGCCGCGCTGGGGCTCCGGACGCTTCGCTTTCCGGTGCTGTGGGAGCGCACCGCGCCCGGCGATCCAGCGGACGCGGACTGGCGCTGGGCCGACGCCCGGCTGGCGCGCGCGCGGGCGCTCGGCATCCGCCCGATCGTGACGCTGGTGCACCATGGGAGCGGGCCCCCCGACACGCACCTGCTCGACCCTCGATTCCCCGAGCGCCTCGCCGCCTACGCGCGAGCCGTGGCGTTGCGCTACCCCTGGATCGACGCCTACACCCCGGTCAACGAGCCGCTCACCACCGCCCGGTTCAGCGCGCTCTACGGGCTGTGGTACCCGCACGCCCGGAGTGACCTGGAGTTCGCCCGCGCGGTGCTCAATGAATGCCGGGCGACGGTTCTGGCCATGCGGGCGATCCGGGAGATCGCGCCGGACGCCGCCCTGGTCCAGACCGAGGACCTGGGCCGGACCGACGCCACCCCGCTGCTCGCGTATCAGGCCGAGTTCGACAACGAGCGCCGGTGGCTGGCGTTCGATCTGCTCGCCGGACGGCTCGGGCCGGACGATCGCCTCTGGCGCCACCTCCGGCATTGCGGCATCGAGGCGCGTGAGCTCGAGTGGTTCCGGGCCAACCAGTGTCCGCCCGACATGGTCGGGGTCAACCACTATCTCACCAGCAACCGGTATCTCGATCCCGACCTCGAGCGCTATCCGCCCGACACCTGGGGCGGCAACGGCCGGCACCGCTATGCCGACGTGGCCTCGGTGCGCGTGCTCGACCAGCCGTATGGGCCCGCGGAGCTGCTGGAGGACGCGTGGCGCCGCTATCGTCTGCCGCTGGCGATCACCGAGGTCCACCTCGGCTGCACGCGCGAAGAGCAGTGCCGCTGGCTCCGCGCCGTGTGGAACGCGGCGCACCGGGCCCGCGAACGCGGGCTCGATGTCCGCGCGGTCACGGCCTGGGCGTTGCTTGGCGCGTTCGATTGGGATTCGCTGCTGACCCGCGCGACGGGCCGCTACGAGCCCGGGGCATTCGACATCCGCGGCCCCGCACCGCGGCTCACCGCGCTGGGGCGGCTGGTCGGCGAGCTCGCCGAGTCGGGGACCACTTCTTCGCCGGTGGCCCGGGCCGACGGCTGGTGGGAGCGGCCGGTCCGCTTCATGTACGGCCACGGACGCCGGGCGCGCGTGGTCCGCGCGACGCCTCGAGGCGAGCGGCCGATCCTGGTGACCGGAGGCGGCGGCCTCCTGGCCACGGCCTTCGACCGGATCACGGAGCTGCGCGGCCTTCGAGCCGTGCCGCTGTCCCGCGCCGAGCTGGACATCGCGGACCCGGCGGCCGTCGAGAGAGCGCTCGACGAGTACCGGCCGTGGGCGGTGGTGAACGCGGCGACGACACGGGAGTTCGCCCGCTGCACGCGGGACAACGTCGAGGGGCCGGCCGCGCTCGCGCGCGCTTGCCGACGGAACGGCACGGCGCTCGTGACGTTCTCGTGCGACCTCGTCTTTTCGGCCGGTCGCGGCCGCCCGCGGCTCGAGAGCGATCCGGTCTCACCCCGCGGCGCTTACGCCGAGAGCAAGGCCGCGGCCGAGCGGGGCGTCATCGAGCTGATGCCGGAAGCGCTGATAGCTCGTACCGGCGCGTTGTTCGGCGCGGATGAGCGCGCGAGCCCCCTCGCGCGGGTGCTCGAGGCGCTCGGGTCGGGCGAGGAGGCCGTCGTGGCGGCGGCGGTTCGGTCATTCACGTTCGTGCCCGACCTGGTCAACGCCGTGCTGGATCTCCTGCTGGACGGCGAGCACGGCATCTGGCACCTGGCCACGACCGGCGCGCTGTCCTGGCTCGAGCTCGCCCGCCGCGCCGCGGCGCTGGCGGGGCTCGATGCCTCACGCCTCCGCGAAGCGGCGGACCCGATGCAGTCAGGTGCCAGTCAAGGCGGCGCCCCGCTCGACTCCAAGCGCGGCCGGCTGCTCCCCTCGCTCGAGGACGCGCTCACGCGATACGTGCGGGACACCGGTCAGCTCGCCTGCGCCCGGGTGGCCGGCGTCGCCGCGCGCCCGGCGGCGGGTGCCTGAGCCGGCTCGTCCAGCTCGCCCCTTACCTCCCGCGCCGCCTTGAGCCCCGCGATGAATGCGTGGTCGGAGTTGTAGTACTCCCACTCGCTGTACCGGCCCGCCAGCACGATGTCGTACCGGGCGAGCCATTCACGGATCAACTCGACGTTCGCCGACCGGTCGTGGTCGTACACCACGTAGGCCACGGGCAGGTCCACCTGGTTGGCCGCCCAGATCGGGGCGTCCGGGCGGATGAACCCGACCGAGATCGCGTCGTCGATGCAGCGCTGGATCAACCGGTCGCCCTCGCAGGGCAGCGGCTTGGACGGCGAGTAGGTGATCTCGCAGGTGAAGCCGAAGCCGCCCGGCGGGTTGCAGTGCGGGCTGGCGTTGCCCTGGACGAAGATCCGGTGGAAGACAGTGTGCTCCGGATAGTAGATCCAGTGCTTCTCGGTGATCGCGGACCGCCCGACGCCGATATTGACGCAGCGCACCGACAGATGCCGAAGTCCCCGGGCGGCCTGCCGGACCGCGGCGGGCGCCTCGTCGCCGCACAGGGAGACGAGCTTCGGCAGCGGCATGGTGCTGATCATGGATTCGTAGCGCGCCGCAGTGCCGTCGGCGAAGGTGGCGGTGTGCCGCGACGGCTGGACCCGGACGACAGGGGTCTCGAGCCGCAGCCGCCCCGCGAGGTGCGGCAGGAAGCCGTCCATCAGCGCCTGGAACCCGCCGCGCAGCGGATAGCCGAACCGCGCGTTGGGGCCCATCGGCTTGGGGACCGGGGACAGGGCGCCTTCGATCATCTGCTCGAGGTCGGGCAAGGGCACTCTGCCACCGAGCCAGGAGGTCTCCAGCTCTTCGAGCGGCGTCGCCCAGAGCTTCTCGTTGTAGGGGATCGCAAAGTGCCTGGCGATGCCCGCGCCCCACACGCGGTAGATGAACTCCTTGAAGTCCCGCGGCGGGGTCTTGGCCGAGGAGCCCGCCCCGAAGCGCGCCTCGATGGCGCCCATCACGCATTCCTTGATGACCGCCGGCGGCAGACCGTAGAGCGCTCCCTGGAACGGGTACCGGGTGTAGACGCCCTGGCTATAAATCCAGGCCTCCCGGTCCTGCCAGTGCACGTTGTCGCCGAGCAGCAGCCGGTAGAGCTCGTGCACGTAGGTGTCGTTCGAGAACATGATGTGGCCGGCGTAGTCGAAAGTGAACCCGCGGTCCACCAGCGAGCGGCACCATCCCCCGATCGTGGCCTGCTGCTCCACCAGCAGTGCGTCCGCCCCGAGATGGTAGGCCGCACTGAGGCCGGTTGGCCCCGCGCCGACCACCAGCACGGGCGCGCGCTCCGGCAGGGGAGCGGCGTCGGAAGACGGGTGCGTCACCCGCGCGTTCGAGAGCAATGCCTCGTCGATCAGCTCCCCCATGCGGCAGGCGGTGGTGTCCCAGCTCGTGCCCGCCACCACCTTGCGGGCCCTGGCGACGCGCGCGTCGCGCTCGGCGGGCGAGGCGCTCAGTGCGCGCTCGCACGCGGCCACGAATGCCTGCGGCGTCTCGGCCAGGTAGACAATGTCGGCGTAGGCTCTCGCCACGTCGGTGATCGGCGTGCTCACGATCGGCCGCTCGGCGGCCATGTATTCCAGGGTCTTGGTGGGGCTGATGAAGCGAGTGGCCTCGTTGAGGGCGAACGGGAGCAGGCAGACGTCCCAGCCCGCCAGGAACCGCGGCAGGTCCTCGTATGGACGCTGGCCCCGATAGTGGAGGTTCGGGGCCTGCGGCAGCGTCGCGGGATCGATCTTGACCGTCGGCCCCACCAGCTCGATCTGCCACTCCGGGTGCGCCTCGGCGAGGGCGGAGAGCACCTCGAGATCGAGCCGCTCGTCGAGGACGCCGAAGAAGCCGAGCCGCGGACCGGGAAGCCCGTCCTGCTCCGCCGGCGGCTCGAGCGGCGGCGCCGACGGCCGCGCGCGGCCGAAATGCCCGCCGTCGACGCTGCTCGGGAAGCAGAACACCCGTGGATGGCGCCCGCGCTTCGCCTCGTAGAGGCTGGCCCCGCCGGTGAACACGAGATCGGCCCTCTTGAGCAGTGCCTCCTCCCGATCCGCCAGCGCCGCCGGGGCGCCGCGGAACAGCGAGAGCTCGTCCATGCAGTCGTACACGACCAGCGACGGGTCCAGCGCTTCGAGCAGCGGCTCCATCATCGGGGTGTACACCCAGGCGATCGGGTCCACGATCTCCTCGGCGTCCATGAGGCGGCCCACCAGCTCCGCGAGAGCGGTCCCGGGCGCGGACCGCTGGGACAGGGCCGACAGCCGCGGCCGTGCCACCGTGATGCCCGCGGCGGTCTCGCCGAGCAGCCATCCGTCCGACTCGTGACACCCGGCCACGGGCTCTTCGAGATAGATCACGCGGTGGCGCGCGGCAAGACGCGAGAGGAGGTGCTGCGGGCGCTGGTATACGAAATCCCATCGCAGATGGGAGAGGGCGACGATTGGACGGTGCTTGATCACGGGTCACCTTCGAACGCGGGGTGGACTGTAGAACCGGCACCGAATGTCTCCTCCACGACCACCTGGGTCCGCGAGTCCGCCCACCGCACGCCCGTGACTCCTGTCACGACAAGGTCAGTTCTGCCTGTATAGGTCGCTCCTGTGCGTAGAGGAGTCGATCGAATTCACCACCAATGGGCTCTACATCACCGCGCGGGCCGATTGATAGGTCTACGCTGATGCTGAAGACCGCACTCACCTGACCATCGGCCCTCTTCGTGGCGAGGGCTCCGTGTCGAATCGGGTTCCGGAGCGCTCGTGTACGCCAACCGACATCTCTCTTCCATCGCGGCGATGTGCGCACGCGATCGCAACGCTCCCTACGGCACGGTAACGTACCGATGAGATGGCTACCGCAGCCGGTCCAAGTGCTGCCGGAAGTCGAACCGCTCGTGACGATCACGCGGTCGCAGCCGTTCGACGATCCGGCGTTCCTGTTCGAGCCTCAGTACCGGGGCCGGCGTGCGCTCCTCTACGTCCGCGGGCCCGGCGCGTGGTTCCAGACGACGGCGGGGGGCGTGGCGCTTGGCTTCGAGGAGCTCGCCTGTGCCGCGCGCAGGCAGCTGGTAGACGAGACCCTGATCCTGGACGGGGTGGTCATCGCGCTCGATCTGGATGGAAAGACGGACCAGCGCGCGCGTTCGAGCGGCGGGAGCCAGCTTCACTACGCCGCGTTCGACGTTCTGTGGCGTGGTCGCCGTGACGTGCGGCATCGGCCGCTGTGGTGGCGTAAACTGGCGCTGGAGCAGGTGATCCCGCGCTCGCGGCCGATCCTCTCGCGCGCCTATGACGTCCCCGAGCACGGCCGGGCGCTCTTCCGGGCGGCCGAGCGGCTGCACTACCACGGGATCGTGGCGAAGCGTAGGTCGGATCCCTATCAGGAAGGCGTCGTGTGGTACCGGATCACGGCTCGCCGGCCGGGGTAGCGGGCGCCTCCGCCAGCTTCGAGAGGCCCTTCCGGCAATTGTTGCAGACACCGCAGAGCTCGCCCGACGGCTCTTCGCCGAAGTACTCGCACAGTATCCGCCACCGGCAGCGGGCGCTCCGCGCGTAGGCCTCCATGCGTTCGAGCTTCTCACGATCGGCTTCCGCCCGCGCCGGCCATTCGCGCGCCAGCGCGACCAGCTCCTCCTCCGTCACCTCGCGGGCGAGCGCATACCGCGCGCCCCGCCGCTCGCGCACGACCTTGCCTTCCTTCAGCAGCGAGAGGATGACCCGGAGACGGTCCCGGCCCACACCCTCCGCCGAGTCGCGGATCGCCGCCAGCAGCATCGGCTCCGCGCCGTTGCGCGTGGGAGTGAGCGCGCGGACCACGTTTCGGACCTCGTCGAGCGACGGGTACTTCCCGCCCAGGAAGAAAAGCTGGGTCCGCCGGTCCTTGTGGTCGTAGAGCAGCACGCAGGCGGCGGGCTCGCCGTCGCGCCCGGCGCGGCCCGCCTCCTGATAGTAGGACTCGAGCGAGCCGGGCAGGTCGTAGTGCACCACGGCCCGGATGTCCGGCTTGTCGATGCCGAGCCCGAACGCGTTCGTGGCGACGATGGCCTGGAGCTCGCCGGCCATGAACCGCTCCTGGGTCTCAGACCGCCGGCGGGCGGCCATCCGGCCGTGGTAGGGAAGGACCCGCATGTCCTCGCCTTCCAGGAACGCGGCAACCTCGGAGACGTGCCGCACGGTGGCGGTGTAGACGATGACCGTGCCGGCGGCGCTCCCGATGACCTCGAGCAGCGCCGCGTGTTTCTCCTCGTCCCCCGAGACGTGCCGCACCTCGAAGGCGAGGTTCGGCCGCTCGATCCCGGTCCGCATGACCGCCATGCCCGGCCGTCCGAGCTGGCGCCGGATGTCGTCCACCACCTCGTCCGTGGCGGTGGCGGTGAGCGCGAGGATGGGCGGGTCACCCAGCGCGCGCACCGCCGGCTGCAGGCCCAGGTAGCTCGGGCGGAAGTCATGCCCCCACTGGGAAATGCAGTGGGCCTCGTCCACCACGACGAAATCGATCGTCAGGCCGCCCAGGGTCTCGAGAAAGGCCGGGTCGGTGAGCCGCTCGGGGGTAGTGAAGAGGAACTCGCTCCGCTGGCCTTCGATGCTCTCGATCGCCGCCCGCTCGTGGCGGCCGGTAATGGTGCTGTTGATCTCGACCGCGTCGAGGCCGAGCTCGCGGAGCTTGTCGACCTGGTCCTTCATGAGCGCGATGAGCGGGCTCACCACGATCGTCATGCCCTCGAGGTGGAGCGCCGGGAGCTGATAACAGAGCGACTTCCCCGCTCCGGTCGGCATGATGGCGAGCGTATCGCGGCCCTGGAGGACGGCCTCGATCACCTCGCGCTGGCCGGGGCGAAGCTGGTCGAGCCCGAAGGTGTGGCGGAGCGAGCGGGTGACGGTGCTGGTGCGCGGCATGGAATCTCCTGCGCCATGCTCGCGGGTTCAGGCATGCGGAGCGGTGGGGGCCGTCACACCGGACGCCGGGCAGGCGTCGGAGCCACCCTAGGAGTCGTCCGAGAGGAAGGAAGATCGACATCGCGGGCGCCTTGGCGGCGCGCGGCTGAAGGAAGCTCCCCGTAGGAGCGACTACCCGACCGCCGGCGCGCGCCGCGCCGCGACCCGCCGCCGGAGCTCCTGCTTGTCGCGCCAGGTCGCGCGCCGACGGGTGCGGCCGCGCGCCCGGTCCTGCGGGCGCGCCTGCACGTGTCCGTGCGCCAGCCGGGTCACCGCTTCCGCCAGCAGCCGGAAGCCGAGCGGCTGGAGCGTCTCGCGCTGGAAATCGGCGATGTATTCGAGCGGGTCGCCTTCCGGGGCGATGTCGAGCCGGATGCGGCGCTGAAGGAGGATGTCACCCGCGTCCTGGTGAGGGCTTATCCAGTGCACCGTCACCCCCACCGACGACACGCCGTCGTACATCTCCCAGAACGCGGGCGACGAGCCGCGGTAGTCCGGGGTCCAGCCGAAGTGGAGGTTGATGCTGCCGAGGCGCGGCACGCCGTACAGCGACGGCTTGAGTCGGTAGGTCCCGCAGGTGATACCGAGGTCGGCGCCAAGCGCCGCGACGCGTTCCACCGCCTCGGGGGCGTGGAAGTCCGCCACGTGGATGTGCCGCAGCGCGGGGCAGAGATCGGCCGCGGCGTTCGCGAGCCGCTCGGCCGCGAGCGGCTCATGGCGGAGCCGCTGCGTGGCGGCGCGAAGCACCCCGGGCGGGCCTTCATAGCGCCAAGCCTCGCGCGCCTTCTCCAAGAGCGAGAGTTGGCGCCGGGCGGGCGGCGCCGTCACCAGTGTGAGCCCGCTCAGCACCGGAAGGCCCGCGAGGGCCGCGGCCGCGCGGCAGCCGAGCCTGGTCGATGTGAGGAGGACGGCGCGGATCACGCGGCCGCCTGGAGCAAACCCGTCACGCTGGACGCCCCGTGCATCGCGGTTCAGTCGAGTGGTGCGGTCAGGACTTTGGCCAAGGCGCAAGAGGCAGGCCGCGGGAGGGGTGCGCGTCGCGGGCCTCGGCGGGCGGGTGGTCGCGCGCGCGTCCGGCTGGGCTGTCGCGGGCCTACGACAGGCGGCGTGGCTGGTGGCGCGCCCGCGCGAAGAACTGCATCAGCGTCGCGGCTCGGCCCGGCCCGGTCGGGGCTCGACCACGCGAGTCCGGTCGGGGTCGTCCGGCCGCTCCCCGGACCAGCGCACGGTCGGGTCCGGCGGAGGAAGGACGGCGTCCTCGCGCAGCCCGTGAAGGTCCGGCGCGGGTCCCGCATTCTCGACCTCGCGGGCCCAGCGCGCGGTGAGCCAGAGGAGCAGCGGCGGGCCCAGCATGATGACGCCGAGCTGCACGAGCGACATACTCCCGGACCAGAGCGGCTTTCCCTCCTGGCTGATCGTGAGAAAGAGCGTCGCGTTCTTCAGGCCGGCGGTGATCGATCCGTGATTGGGCGACAGGCGACTCACCCACCAGGCCGAAACGATGGCGGAGCCCAGCTTCACGGCTGCGAGCCCCAGCCAGTACACCACGCTCACGAGGGCGATCTGAAGCGGCCGAAGCCGCGCGAGCGACCAGCTCATGGAACCCTCCCGCCTTACCTCGCCGGCAGCACCCGCACCTCGATACGAGACGGATATCGGGCCGTATGCCACACCCGGTGCTCCTGGGCCCGATAATCCGACGCCTTCGCCCGGAAGATGTTGGGCACGAACGTCTGCGGGTTCCGGTCGTAGAGGGGAAACCAGGTACTCTGCACCTGTACCATCATGCGATGTCCCCGGCGGAAGCGGTAGAGCTGCTCGTGCAGATCCACATCGAACGGCGTGACGGCGTTCGGGGGGATCGGCGTCGCCTGTCCGAAGTCTTTCCAGTAGCGCCCGCGCATGATGTCGGCGTTGACCATGAGCCGATAGCCGCGGAGAGCGCGGTCGCCGCTGTCGGGGAACACGTCGATCAGCTTTACGACCCAGTCCGCGTCCGTGCCGGTGGTGGACGCGAAGAGGTGGGCCGTGACGTCGCCCGCGATGGTGAGATCCTCGGCCAGCGGCTCGGACTCCCAGGTCAGCACGTCCGGGCGGCCGCTCACGAAGCGCTGGTCTCGCAGCAGCCAGGTGCGCCAGCCGCTTCCGTCATCGGGGCGCGGGACGTAGGGGACGGGGTGCGCGGGATCGGAGACGTAGGCGTCATAGGACGCCGGGTGTCCGGCCCCGGCCGCACCCCCGCGGGCGCCGAGTTCCGCCGGCGGCTCGAAGGCGAGCCTTCCCTCCTCCCGCAGGTAGATGGCGCGAGGCCGCGCGTCGGGCGGCGGCCACGCCGCGAACGTGCGCCATCCATCGCCGCCCGTCTCGTACGCCCACGCTTCGGGAAACCGCCCATCGCCCTTGCCGTGCAGCCAGTACGCGAACCACGGGCGCTGGATGTGCTCGCGGAAGTACTCGGCCGTGTTGCTGCCGAGCCCGAGCGGGCCGATCGAGTCGCCCCGCGGGTCCACCCACCCGCGATGAACCCACGGGCCGAGCACGATGTGGTTGCGGCCCGCGCTGTCGGCGCGCTCCACCGTGTGGTAGGCGAGCTCGGGCCCCAGGATGTCCTCCGCGTCCCACCAGCCGCCCACGAAGAGGATCGGCACCTCGGGCCGGGTGAGCACGTTCTGCATCGCCTTTGCCCGCCAGTAGGCATCGTAGGTCGGATGGGCCGCGAAGCCGACCCACGAAGGAAGCGTGGCGACCTTGGCCGCGCGCGCGAGCGAGTCCAGCGTCGGATATCGCAGGTAGTAGTCGTAGTGGTCGGAGTCGGGAATCTCGAACGGGGTGAAGCCTTTCGGGTCGGGGTCCACCAGCGCCGCGAACTCGAGCCCCTGGCTCTGGCGGAAGGCGCCCTGGTGGAAGAAGTCGTCGCCCAGCCAGGTGTCCGTGGTCGGGCCCTGCGGCGAGATCGCCTTGAGCGCCGGATGCGCGCCGACGCCGGCCAGGCCGGCAAGCCAGCCGGAATACGAGATCCCCAGCACGCCCACGCGCCCGTTGTTGCCGGGCAGGTGGTTCACCAGCCAGTCGATGGTGTCGTACGCGTCGGTGGATTCGTTGATCCCGGGCGGGCTCCGCGGATCGTTCTGCGCCCGGTTCACCACGAAGGTCCCGCCCGAGCCGAACCGGCCGCGGATGTCTTCGGCCACGAAGATGTAGCCGTCCTTCGCCAGCTCGCGGTACGCTGCCGGCAGGTCGGCGCCGTCGAAGGCGCCCGCGGCGGAGAACGGCGTCCGCACCAGCAGGATCGGCAGCGGCCCCGTGGCATGCCGCGGGACCAGCGCGACGGCGAAGAGCTGCGTGCCGTCGCGGGCCGGAATCGTGAGCTCCCGGCGCTGGAACTCGCCGCCTCCCGGCGCGCTGCGCAAGGCGAGGAGGGCGGCGGCAAGCGCGGCCACGGTGGCGCCGGCGAGCCGCCGGCTCACTCGAGGTTCATCCTTCGGAGCAACGCCTGGAACCCGGCGTGCCCGTGCAGGCGGGCAAAGAGGAACGACCCTTTGATGCCGTAGATCGCACCGGACCGCTCGGCCACCGCGCGCTCGAGCCACTCGACGGCGCCGTCCGCGTCACCCAGCCCGGTGTACACGTACGCCAGGTGATAGGGTGGCACGTATCCGCTCTCGGCCCGGGTCTCGAGCTCCTCCAGGATCTCGTGCGCCTTCGCGCTCTGCCCCGCCATCGCGTACGCCTGCCCGAGCTGCGCCAGCCACAGCGTGCTCCCCG
>JAICJD010000254.1 GCA_025928645.1 Gemmatimonadales bacterium | reverse complement strand
CCAGCCGGGCGACCTGGTGATGGTCCACTGCAACTCGTTCGTCAACGGCCTGTGGACCGACATCACCCGCACCTATCACCCCGGCCCGGTGGACGACGGCGCTCGGCCCGTGATCGAGGCCGTCCTCGCGGCGCGCCGCGCCGCCCTCGAGGCGATCGCGCCCGGCGTGCTGGCGCGCGAGGTCGATCGCGCGGCCCGCGACGTGCTTCGCCAGCGCGGGTTCGGCAACTACTTTCGGCACGGCACCGGCCATGGCGTCGGCTTCGCGGCGATCGACCACAACGCCCGGCCGCGGCTGCACCCCGCGTCGAACGACGTGCTCGAGGCCGGGATGGTGTTCAACGTCGAGCCGGCGGTCTATCTCGAGGGCAAGGGGGGCGTCCGCCAGTGCGAGATGGTCGCGGTGCACCGGGGCGGCGCCGAGCTGCTCACGCCGTTCCAGAACCGCCTGGCCGAGCTGGCGCCGAGGCTGGTCGCGACCGCGTCCTGACGGCCTTTCCGAGACAGACTGGCTCATCTCGGGACGAAATCGAAGGACAGAACGTCTCCAGCCCCCGCGAGCTGCGGCCGAAACCGCCGGCCGACCCGCCCACCGCGATGGCCGTGTTCTTGCCCAGGCGCTCCGCACAGCCTTCCGGGAGAAGCGGTGCGCATCGCGCTGGTCACGGAGTACTACTTTCCCCATCTCGGCGGCGTCACCGAACACGTCTACAATCTGGCTCTTGAGCTCCAGCGTCACGGGCACCCCACGATCGTCGTCACCGCGAACATGGAGCGGCCCGCGCGCTGTGCGGACCTCGACCATGACGCCGGGGAACACGAGTTCGTGCGCCGCGTCGGAACCAGCCGCACGATATACAGCGCCGGATCCTTCGCGCGGATCACGACCGGCATCGGGCTCCGGCGCGCGCTGCGCGAGCTGTTCCGTCGCGAGCGCATCGACATCGTGCACGTGCACGGCGGGCTCAACCCCACGCTCGGCCTGGTCGCGCCTGAGGCCGCGGATGACCTCGGGCTCCCGGTCGTCGCGACCTTTCACTCCTGGTTCGCCCACTCGACGTTGTGCCGCGTGTTCCGGACGCCATTGCAGCGCCGGCTCGACCGTCACGCGGCCAACCTCGCCGTGAGCCGTCCCGTCGTGGAGGCGCACGCCCGCTACTTCGACGCGGACTGGGAGATCGTTCCCAACGGCGTGGACACGGACTTCTTCCGCGCCGGTCCCCCGGCGGATGCCGGGGCGCGGTCCGGGCTCCTGTTTCTCGGACGGCTCGATCCGCGGAACGGGCTCGATACGGTCTTCGCGGCCCTGCCGCGGGTGCTCGCCCGGCATCCCGAGGCGCGCCTCACCGTCGCCGGCGACGGCCCACTTCGCCCGGTCTACGAGCGGCTCGCCCGCCCGCTCGGCTCGGCGGTGCGTTTCGTAGGGCGCGTGAACGGCGACCGGCCGGGGCACTACGCCGGAGCAGACCTCTACCTCTGTCCGACGACGCAGGCATCCTTCGGCGTCACCCTGCTCGAGGCGATGGCCTGCGAAACGCCGATGGTGATCTCGGACATCACCGGATTTCGCGAGCTGATCGCCGGGGGTCGGGAGGCGGTGCTTGTGCCCAAGAGCCGCCCGGAGGCGTGGGCGGACGCGATCGTCGCACTGCTCGACGATCGCTCGCGACGCGTGGAGATGGGCGCCGCAGGGCGGCGTAAAGCGGAGACGTATGCCTGGCCGAGGATCGCCGAGCAGGTGACGGCCGTCTACCGGCGGGTCGTGCATTGATCCTCGCGGAGCTGCTCGGGGCCACGGCGGCCGGCGCGGCCGTGCTGGCGCGCGGCACGCTGTCGCCGAACAGCCGGCTGGTCGGCCCGGTCGTGGGCCGCGGCCCGCGTGAGCGCTCGGTGTATCTGACGTTCGATGACGGTCCCAACCCGCGGAGCACCGAGCGCATCGTGCGCATTCTGGAGCGGGCGGACGCGCCCGCCACGTTCTTCATGGTGGGGCGGCATGTCGAGCGGTATCCCGACGTCGCCCGCTGCGTCGCGGATGCGGGCTTCGATCTCGGCAATCACACCTACACGCACAGGCGGCTGGCCCTCCTGGGCCCGCGGCGCACGGCCTGGGAGGTGGACGCGGCGCACGTCGCCATCGCCTGGGCGGCGGGCAGGGCGGCCACCTGCTTCCGCGCGCCGCACGGCTACCGCAACCCGTATCTCAGACGCGCCGTCGCTCCCTACGCGTACCGGGTGTTCGGCTGGACCTTGGGCGTGTGGGACTCGGACCGCCCCGGGGCCGACGTCATCCGCCGTCGGGTGCGCGACGGTGTGCGGCCTGGCGCCGTGGTGCTGCTGCACGACGGCGACGGCGACCACCCCGCCGGCGACCGGCGCCAGACGGTGGAGGCACTGCCGGGGATCCTGGAGGACTGCCGCGCGATGGGCTACGAGCTGTGCGCGCTCGATCGCCTGGGGACGGTGTGAAGCGCCGCTGGCGGTTGCTGGCCGGCATCCTCGTGCTCGTGGTCGGAGCGCGCTACTTGCTCCGGTTCCCGTGGAGCGACACCTGGACGGCACTCGCCTCCGCGGACCGGCGGCTCCTCGCCGCCGCGGCGGCGGCCAACCTCCTCTCGCTCGCGTGCAAGGCGCGGGCGTGGCAGCTCCTGCTCCAGCCGCTCGCGCCGGTACGGGCTCGCGCCGCGCAGGCCGCCACCTTTGTCGGCGCCGCCGTCGGATCCGTCGCGGTCGCCATGAGCGGCGAGGCCGCGCGGGTCCAATACCTGACGACGGACGGTGTCCCGGCCGGAGCGGCCGCCCGGGCAATTGCCGCCAGCCGCGTTGTCGAGGCGGGGGCACTCGGCCTGTTCGTGGCCGGCTTCGCGGGGATCGCAACGGCACCGGGCGTGGCCGGCGTGCTCCACGGATGGCGCCTCGGCCTGGCGGCCGCCGGCTTCGCGCTCGCGGCGTTGGCGCTGCTGCGTCGGCTGCCCTGGCTCCGCTCGCGCGTCATCTCCGGCTCGCCATCAGGATATGCGCTGCGCAAGCTCGCGGCGCCCCTGACGCTCGCCACGGTTGCCTGGGCGCTGCAGTGGGCCACTTATCATTGGTCCATTG
>JAICJD010000278.1 GCA_025928645.1 Gemmatimonadales bacterium | reverse complement strand
TCGGGGATGAGGTGGAGGATGCGGCGGAGCTGGGAGGAAGCGGTCATTGAAGACGGTCAGACGGTCGGACGGTCAGACGGTCGGACCGCTCGGCGGCAGCGCGGGCGGCGTGATGGGCGAGGGTTGCGGCGGCCAGGGAATGGTATTCCTCGACGAGGTCGGGCGGGGAGACGGGCACGAGATCGCCGGCTAAGGAGAGCATCCAGCGGGCGAAGGCATCGCGGCGGCGGACGCGGAAGCGGCGGCGGGCCGGGTGGCCCTCGACCGGGTCGCCGAGGCGAGCGGCGGCTGCGGCGGCGCCGGCCTGGCGGCGGAGCTCGACGATCGCCTCGACGGCGTCACCGTCGCCCAGCTCCCAGGCTTGCCTCGAGCGGGCGTGCTCGGCGAGGCGGAAGCCGGGCGGAATCTCGTAGTCCGCGGTACCCGGCTTCTTATCGTTGACCTGAGGGTCGCCGATCCGGTTGAGCCGGTAATTCTTGACCAGTGCCTCGCCCGGCTCGCGGGCGGCCAAGTACCAGTGCTGGTTCAGGAAGAAGAGCCCGAACGGCTCGACCGTGCGGCGCGCGCTGGTGTCGGTGCCGATCGAGTGGTAGTCGAACGAGACCTGCTTCCGGGCCTGCAGCGCGTGGCTCAGGGCGGCGAACACCTTCGCGTCGGCCCTGGGGCGCGCGGGGCCGATGTGGGTGTCGTCGGGCCGGGTGGCGCCCACCGGCAGGTCCACCGCCAGCTTCCGGATAGCCGACTCGGCGTGCTCGGCGAGGAGCGGGTCGCCCAGCTCGCGGACCCGCGCGGCGGCGTGGGCCACGGCCTCGAGCTCGTCGGGCTCGAAGCTGAGGTCGGGGAGCGTGCGGTAGCCGTCGCGGTCCACGCGGCGCGACTTCCGAGGCTGGCCGCCGAGCCGGAGGGTGAGATACGGCAGGTAGAAGTCGCGCGCGGGGAGGCGATACGACGTGGCGGCGCCGGTCTCGTCCCTGATCGTCTCGATGGGGACGCCGAACCGGCGCAGCTCGTCCTTGTCGCGCTCGAAGGTGCGTCGGCGGGACTCGGGCTTCTCGCCCTCGCCGAGCTGGTAGGCGGGCACGCCGGCGACGAGGTCGTGGAGGGTGACCGGGAAGCGGTGCGAGAGGAGCACCGCGAGGATGTCGATCCAGCGCTGGAGCTTTGGGGAGTTCATCCGTGCCGGGTGAAAAGGGTTCCTGGTTTCGCGGGCTGCCGTGTTACCTGTCTGGCCATGAATCCCACACCGCCGATCTCCCCGATTGCCGCCGTATACAAGTATTTGTATATTGCGACTGCCTGAGAAGCCGCTCCGCTGGGTTGGCAACACCCTGTACGAGCTGCGCGCGTTTCCGGAGCCTGCCCGGCGCAAGGCCGGGCGGCAGCTTCAGAAGGTGCAGCAAGGTCTGGCACCGGACGACTGGCGTCCCATGTCCGCTGTCGGGGCCGGGGTGGCGGAGATCCGTATCCACACAGGCGTCGAGCACCGGGTCCTCTATCTGGCGAAGTTCGATGAGGCGGTCTACGTGCTCCACGCGTTCGAAAAGCGCAGCCGGCGGGCACGACAACTGAATGTGGAGATCGGTCGCAAGCGCCTCCGAGAGGTTGTCCGGTCACGGCAAGACCGTCAGTGAGGACGTATGCCTTCAAGGATCCATCGTTCGTCGGGAGACGTGTTTCGCGATCTTGGGTTCAGTCCGGCAGAATCGGCCAACCTGCGGCTGAGGTCGCAGCTCATGACGGAGCTCAGCAACGTGGTGCGCTCCCGTCGGCTTACCCAGGCTCAAGCCGCGAAGATGTTCGGGGTGAGCCAGCCACGGGTCAGCGATCTCATGCGTGGCGAGATCGATCGGTTCAGCGTCGATACGCTGGTCGAGATGCTCGGCAGCGCCGGACTGCAGGTATCGATAGTAGTGAAGCGGCGCCGGGGCGTGGCCTAGAGATTGGACCGGCGACGGATGTCGGCGCTGGTGCGAGCCTAGCGCTGCGCGACTTGCCCACCTCACGCAAGCACGGTGAGGGCCGCCAGGGAGGTCCCGGGTCGATCAACTCGCCAAAGGTTGTCATGCAGATTTCCCCGGCTTCGAACGCGGTGAATTGTGTAGACCGGTTCCAATCGGCTCCT
>JAICJD010000193.1 GCA_025928645.1 Gemmatimonadales bacterium | reverse complement strand
TGGCCGTAGGTGCCGATGTTCTGAAGCAAAGTGACGTCCACCAGCATGAACACGAACGCGGCGCCGAGGCCGATGCCGGCGGCGCCGGCGATTCCCTCGATGGTTCGGGCCCGCGTCCACACTCCGGGCAGCACGATCACGCAGGCCAGGCCGGCAAGCACGATGAGCGCGAGCAGGATCGTCTGCAGGATGCCGTACGGCAGGAGGTGCGAAACGATCGAGACCATGAGCACGATGACGCTCTCGATCAGTCCCAGCTTTACAGCACCGCGGACGATGCCGGGGATGTCGGTCAGGTCGTAGTCCGAGCGCAGTTCTACCGCCGGGTGCATGCCGTCTCCGAAAGGGGGGAAGATGGCGAAGTATACGCAGCGGTCGAGCGGGCGGCCAAGCCCTCAGGTGCCCCACACCAGGACCACGACGAGGTCGGTGACCGCCCACGCGCCCAACGCCCGGTACATCCCGTGTTGATGCTGGACCGGAGTCCACTGCTGGCCCCCGAGACGCCACGGCACCAGCACGAGAGCCCAGGCACAGAGCGCGACCGCGAGAGCCGCCCAACGCCATCCGTATTCGGCGCCCCGCCAGCCCGCCTCAACGCCCGCCGCGGCGAACACGAGAAAGGCCGCGCCGGCCGCCCCGAGCGCGACCGACAGGCTGCGCCCGATGCCCAGCGCCGCCGCAAACGTCCGGTCGCCGCGCCGCACGTCCTCCTCGACCTGATAGAGCTGGGTGAGCGGGTACAGCGCCGCGAACAGCGGGCAGAACCCGAGCAGCACCAGGCCGCGTGCCGGCTCGAACGGCACTCCGGTGGCCGCCCAGCCGGCAGCGGGGGTGAGCGTGCCGAACCCCCACATGTTGATGAGCCAGTCCGCGCCGGCGACGGCCTTGAGCCGCAGCGGAGGGACCGAATAGGCGAGGGAGAGGATGAAGCAGATCGCGTAGAGCATCGGGAATGGCGCGGCGAGCCGGAAGGCCAGGATCTGTCCGGTGCCCATGAGCGCGAGGCTGAACCCGACCAGATTGCCCGGCGGCGGCGGTGGCCGGCGCAGGTAGGCGATGTCGCCCTCGTCCCGGTCGAACGCGCTGTTGAGCGCGAGCGTCCCGCCGTTGAGGCACACCACCCAGACCACCAGCCCGAGCAGCGCGACCCCCAGCCGATCGCCGCGGCCGGCTCCGGCCAAGCCGACCGCGAGCAGATACCCGACCGCGGTATGAGCGGCCATGATGGGCCACTCCGCGGGCCGAAGGTGGAGCACGTAGTCGAGCCGGCGGCCGAACATCCGGTAACCGGCCGCACGCGCTCCGCTCACCACTCGAGCCCGAGATGGCCCGCGGCGAGATGGAGTCCGCGCAGCGTGAGATCGGGATCGGTCGCTTCGATGCTGGCGCACAAGGGGGCGACGAGCGGCGCGAGCCCGCCGGTGGCCACCACGCCGGGCTCGCGGCCGCCCGGCCACTCGGCGCGGATCCGGCGCACCAGCCCGTCGACTGCGTCCGCCGCCCCGAACAGCACGCCGGCCTGAATGCACTCCTCGGTCCGGCGCCCGATGACGCGCGCCGGGGCGCGGAGCTCGGTGGCGGGAAGCTTCGCCGTGCGCTGGGTGAGCTGATCGGCCGCCGTGCGGAGCCCCGGCATGATCACCCCGCCGAGAAATCTGCCCTCCGCGGTGACGCAGTCGAACGTGGTGGCCGTCCCGAAATCGACGACGATCGTATCCCGGCGAAAGAGCTCGACCGCCGCGAGCGCGTTCACGATCCGGTCCGCACCGACGCTCAGCGGCTCGTCCACGTCGAGCGCCACCGGGAGCGCCGAGCGCGCGTTGATCTGAACGCCGTTGCAGCCGGTGACTCGGGCGATGCCGGCCATCAGCGCCTGGGTGATCGACGGGGCGACCGACGCGAGGCACACCGCGCGGACCTCGTTGGGCGAGCGGCCGGCCGCGAGGAGGAAGCCGCCGATCGCGCTGCCCCACTCGTCCGGGGTGCGGCCCGGACTGGTCGTAAGCCGCCAATGCTCGTCGAGCTCGGCGCCGCGGAACAGGCCGACGGTGATCTCGGTGTTGCCGATGTCCAGCGCAAGGAGCATGGCTGAAAAGCTCCGGCTAGGATAGGGAGAGGGCGACGCTGCCCGCGCGCGCCTCGACGGTCTGCCCCTCGGAAGCGCGAATCCGGAGCGCCCCGTCCGGAGCGATGCCCTCGACGGTGCCCGCGACGGGCTGCTCGATGGCGCGGCCGCGGAGCCAGTCCCGGCGCGCGAACCGGGCCTGTTCCGCCGGCGTGAGCGACCCCGAGCCGGCATCCAGCCCGCGGAGCGCCGCCACCATCGGCTCGACCAGCTCGGCAGGCTCGAGCCCAGGCCGCGCGGCTCCCAGGTGCGTCGCGGTGCCGGCGAGCGGCGGGCCCGGCGGGTTGGCGACGTTGAGGCCGAGCCCGATCACGATCCACGCCGGTGCAGCGCCGTGCCAGCGCGCCTCGCACAGCAGCCCGCCCGTCTTCCGATCGCCGAGCATCAGATCATTGGGCCACTTGATGCCGATGCGCCCCCCGACGCCGAGCCGCTCGAGCGCCTCGGCTACCGCGAGGCCCGCGCGCAGGCTCACCAGCTCGAGACGAGCAGGCGCCGGGCGGACCAGGAGGCTGAGCCAGAGGCCGCCGGGCGGCGACGCCCATGCCCGGCCGCGCGAGCCGCGGCCCGCCGTCTGCACGCTGGCCACGACGGCCGTCCCGGCGGGCGCCCCCTGCTCCGCCAGCTCGTGCAGCGCGTCCATGGTGGACGGCACCGCGGCAAGGCGGATGATGCCCGGCTCGACGCCGCTCACCGGAGCAGGAACAGGAGCAGCGCGCCGAACGCGATGCGATACCAGGCGAACACGGCGAAGCTGTGGCGCGAGACGTAGCCCAGGAACGCCCGGACGACGATGACGGCCGCGACGAAGGCCGTCACGAACCCGACCGCGAACACCGGCGCGTCGGCCGCGCTCAGCGCGCCGCGGCTCTTGAGCAGGTCGAACAGCGTAGCCGCGACCATGACCGGGATGGACAGGAAGAAGGAAAACTCGGTCGCCGCGCGGCGGGAGAGCCCTAGCGCATAGCCGCCCATGATCGTCGCCCCGGAGCGCGAGGTGCCCGGAATGAGCGACAGCACCTGCGCCAGCCCGACACCAACGGCGGTGCGCGGTTCGATGTCGTCCACCTCCGTCACCCGCGCGGCGGCGCTCAGGCGCTCGATCACGAGAATCAGCACGCCGCCCACCACGAGCGCGATCGCCACCACGACGGGCGTGAACAGCCACCGCTTGATCGCGTCGTGCGCCAGGAGCCCGACGACGGCCGCAGGCAGAAAGGCGATGAGCAGGTTGAGCAGGAAGCGGCGGCTGACCGGGTCGGTGCGGGCGTCCGCCAGCACGCGGATCAGCCGGGTCCGATAGAGCCAGACGATCGCCAGGATGGCGCCGAGCTGAATGAAGATGTCGAACGTCTTGGAGGCCTCGCCCGTTTCCCCCAGCCAGCGGCTCGCGAGGATCAGGTGCCCCGTGGAGCTGACCGGGATGAACTCCGTCACGCCCTCGAGCAAGCCGAGCAGGGCGGCCTTGACCAGCGGGTCAACGACCATCGGCGGGGGTCGATGCGGCCACGCCGCGAAGCGTCTCTTCGTACAGCGCTTCGTACAGCGGGACCACCCGATCCGCCGAGAATTCGCCCGCCTTGGCGACGGCGGCTTCGCGCATCGCCTCGTGCCGCGCGTGATCCCGCAGCAGCTCGACCGCGCGGCGCCCCATCGCCTCGACCGAGCCGACCGGCTCGAGGATGCCGCTCACGCCGTCCTCCACGACTTCGGGGAGCCCGCCCGCGCGGGTGGCCACCACCGGCGACCCGCAGGCCATGGCCTCGAGGGCGGCCAGCCCGAACGACTCGGTCTGCGACGGCAGCAGGAACAGGTCGCTCGCCTGGAGCAGCGAGGCCACCGAATCGAGCCGGCCGAGAAAGCGCACGTCCTGGCTCACCCCCAGCTCACGCGCCTCCGCTTCGGCATCGACCCGGTCCGGCCCGTCGCCGACCATGACGAGCACCGCGGGCATGGCCCGGCGGATTCGGGCGAACACCCGCACCACGTCCTTCACCCGCTTCACCTCGCGGAAGTTGGACACGTGGGTGATGACCCTGGTACCCGGCGGCGCGAGCGGCGCGGCCTCGCCCGGCGCGGCCGGCCGGTACTCGTCCAGGTTCACGAAGTTGGGGATCACGCGAAGATCGCAGCTCACGCAGCCGAAAGCACGATAGGTCTCGTCGCGCAGGTAGGCGGAGACCGCGGTGACCTCGTCGCTCTCCTCGATCGAGAACTTGGTGATCGCGTAGAAGCTCGACTCCTGCCCCACCAGCGTGATATCGGTGCCGTGCAGCGTCGTGATCACCCGGAGGGGCCGCTCGCCCTTGAGCATCTGCCGCGCGAGGTACGCGGTCGTGGCGTGCGGAATCGCGTAGTGAACGTGCAGCACCTCGAGCCCTTCGCGCAGGACGACCTCGTGCTGCTTGGACGCGAGCGCCAGCGTGTAGGGGAAGTGATCGAACAGCGGATACCGCCCCATCCGGGTCTCGACCTGATGGAAGTAGATCCGCTCGGTGTAGCCGTGGAGCCGGAATGGCGCGTCGTACGTGATGAAGTGCACCTCGTGTCCGCGTCGGGCCAGATCGATGCCCAGCTCGGTGGCCACCGCGCCCGAGCCGCCGTAGGTGGGATAGCAGGTGATGCCGATCTTCATGTGAGCCTCTCCCAGGCCTGGGCGATGTCGGCGGCGACGCGCTCGGGCGACCGGGTCGCATCCAGCGTGAGCACGTCGCCGGCGAGCTGGTGCCGGAACCACGTCTCCTGCCGCTTGGCGTAC
Source organism: Gemmatimonadales bacterium (assembly GCA_025928645.1). GTDB lineage: Bacteria > Gemmatimonadota > Gemmatimonadetes > Gemmatimonadales > GWC2-71-9 > CAVVWJ01. Next base: position 909 of record JAICJD010000193.1, on the reverse strand, counting down.
TGCCGTGTGCTCGCCGTAATGGCCTCGGCGACCGAATCGCGCGGCCGAAAGCCGTGCAGATACTCCACCGCCTCGCGCAGGCCGATCCCGTCGAGGCCGGGCGCGCTCGCCGAATGTCCCTCGGCCAGCACCGCCGCCACCTCCTCGATGAGCCCGCGCTGCACCATCTCCTGCGCGCGCCGCGCGATGCGCTGGTGGAGGACGGGCCGGGGCACGGTCAAGACAATGTACCACGGGTCGATCGCCGCCTGGGCCCGCGCGCGCTCCTGCCAGTGGGACAGCGGGTGGCCGCTGAGCAACGCCACCTCGATCGCCCGCGCGGCCCGCTGGCGCCCGCCGCCCTGGAAGCCGTCGTCGAGCCGGGTGGCCCAGCGGAGCAGCTCGATCGACTCCAGGCGCGCGGTGAACGCGTCGAGCGAGCGGCGCCGCGCCGGGTCGAGCGGCGGCTCGCGGAACAATCCCTCGGCCAGGGCGCGGACGTAGAGGCCGGTGCCGCCTGCCACCAGCGGCATCCTGCCGCGGCGGCGGATGTCGGCGAGCCACCCCTCGGCGTCGCGAGCGAAATGGCCGGCGCTGTATCGCTCGCCGGGCTCGACCAGGTCGAGCCCATGGTGCGCGACCTTCGCCCGCTCCTTCCGCGTCGGCTTGGCGGTGCCGATGTCCAGCCGGCGGTACACCTGGCGCGAATCGGCCGAGAGGATCTCGAGCGGCCAGCGCGCGGCCAGCGCGAGGGCGACCGCCGTCTTGCCGACCGCCGTCGGTCCCACGAGGACCGGGACCCTACCGCCGCCCAAACCGGCGCTCCAGCTCCTCGCGGGGAAGCTGCACGATCGTGGACCGGCCGTGCACGTCGTGCGGCGGCAGGTCGGTGGCGAAGAGGCGGAGCAGCAGCTCGCGCATCTCGTCGCG
>JAICJD010000244.1 GCA_025928645.1 Gemmatimonadales bacterium | reverse complement strand
TGAAGAGATCGAGCTCCCGGCCGACCCGCCGGTGATCGCGCTTCCGCGCCTCCTCCAGCCGGTGCAGGTAGGCGTCGAGGTCTTCCTTCTTGAACCACGCCGTGCCGTAGATGCGCTGGAGCATCTGCCGGCGCTCGTCGCCCCGCCAGTAGGCCCCCGCCCCGTGCAGCAGTTTGAAGTGCTTGAGCCGCCCCGTGCGCGGGATGTGGGGCCCGCGGCAGAGGTCCTGGAACGGGCCGTCGGTATAGACCGTGATCGTCTCGTCGTCACCCAGCTCGCTGATGCGCTCGAGCTTGAGCGGGTCGTCGGCGAAGCGCCGGTTGGCCTCCGCCCGATCCACGACCTCGCGCACGAACGGATAGTCCCGCCCCGTGACCTCGCCCATCTTCGCCTCGATCCGCTCGAGGTCCTCCGGCGTGAACGGGCGGTCCACCTGAAAGTCGTAGTAGAACCCGTCCTCGATCGGCGGGCCGAAGCCGATGCCCGCGCCCGGGAACAGCTCGCGCACCGCCGTGGCGAGGATGTGCGCCGAGCTGTGGCGCAGGAGCTCGAGCGCGTCGGGGTCCTTCTCGGTGAGAATGGCGAGCGTCGTGTCGCGCTCGAGCGGGCGGTCGAGGTCCCACACGCCCCCGTTCACCCGCGCCGCCAGCGCCGCGCGTGCCAGCCCGGGCCCGATGCTCTCGGCGATCTGGCGCGAGGTCGTGCCGGCCGGCACCTCGCGGACGCTGCCATCGGGCAGCGTCACCTTGATCGCGTCGCTCACGGGGCCTCGCGGGCCGACGGCGGCGCCGGTGGCGCGCTCGCTGGCGCATAGATGTAGAAGAGGGCGATGCCGAGCAGCAGCAGAACCCCCACGACCAGCCAGCGGCCCAGCTCGGGCGAGCGGGCGGCTGTCCGTTCCTCGTTCATGGGCATGCCTTTAATGTTAACTTAACCGGACTCGGAATCCCCCTGTAAGAGGACGCAGCGTGCGCCATCGCGATCGGCTGAACGGCATACAGGTCATCCTCTGGACCGGGCTCGGCGTGGGCGCGGGGCTCGTCGCGGGCTTCGCCCTGAGCGAGTGGGTGGGCGGCGTGAGTCGCCGGCGGGTCCAGGGCGTCGCCCGCCGCTGGCGCGAGGCCACGCCCACCCGGCTCACCACGTCCGCGTCCGCCAGCGCGGTGCTCACCGCCCTGCAGGCCGAGCCCCGGCTCGCCGGCATCCCGGTGGACGCGCTCCCGGTGGCGCGGGGCGTGGTCGAGCTGCGCGGCTGGGTGCCCTCGCGCGCCGCGCGGACCGTCGCCGGCCGGACCGCCCTGGCCGTGCCGGGCATCGAGAGCGTCATCAACAGCCTGCTGGTACGCGGCGAGGACGACTTCCCGCGGACCCGGGACGCGCGGGCCACCGACCAGAGCGCATGACCGAGCCGCTCGCTCCCCAGTACAATCCGTCCGCCATCGAATCCCACCTCTACGCCTGGTGGCAGGCGCGCGGGCTGTTCGCGCCCGAGGCCGGACCGGGCGGCCCGCACGCTCCCCCATACGTGGTCATGATGCCGCCGCCCAATGTGACCGCGGTGCTGCACATGGGTCACGGTCTCAACAATACCGTGCAGGACGTGCTGGTACGGTTCGAGCGCATGCGCGGCCGCCGCACCCTCTGGCTGCCGGGCACCGACCACGCCGGTATCGCCACCCAGAACGTGGTCGAGCGCCTGCTGGCCAAGGAAGGACTGACCCGGTTCGATGTGGGGCGCGAGGCGTTCGTGGAGCGCGTGTGGACCTACGTCCGCGAGACCGGCGCGGCCATCCTCGAGCAGCTCAAGGCCATCGGATCCTCCGCCGACTGGACCCGCACCTACTTCACGCTCGACGAGGACCTCTCGCGCGCCGTGCGAGAGGCGTTCGTCACGCTGCACGAGGCGGGGCTGGTCTACCGCGGGCACTACATCATCAACTGGTGTCCCCGCTGTCTCACGGCCCTGTCCAACGAGGAGGCGGAGAGGGAGGAGACCGACGGGCGGATCTGGCACCTCCGCTATCCTCTCGCCGACGGCAGCGGACACGTCGTCGTGGCCACCACCCGGCCGGAGACCATGCTGGGCGACACGGCGGTGGCGGTGCACCCGGACGACGAGCGCTACCGGGATCTCGTGGGCCGGGAGCTGCGCCTGCCGCTGGTGGACCGCCTCATCCCGATCGTGGCGGACGATGCGGTGGACCCGAGCTTCGGCTCGGGCGCGGTCAAGGTGACGCCCGCGCACGATCCGGCCGACTTCGAGATCGGGCGGCGGCACGGCCTCCCTTCGATCGACGTGATGACGCCCGAGGCGCGCATCAGCCTGGCCGCCCCCGAGCGCTTCCAGGGACTGGATCGCTTCGATGCGCGAGGCCGGGTGGTAGCCGAGTTCGAGGCGGCGGGCCTGCTCGAGAAGGTCGAGCCGCACCGCCACGCGGTGGGGCGCTGCTACCGGTGCGACACCGTGATCGAGCCGCGCCTGTCCGACCAGTGGTTCGTCCGCATGGCGCCACTGGCCGCCCCCGCGCTCGAGCGCTACCGCGACGGCACGCTGCGCTTCATCCCCGAGCGGCGTGGCGACGACTATACCGTCTGGCTCGAGGGTATCCGCGACTGGTGCATCTCCCGCCAGCTCTGGTGGGGCCACCGGATTCCCGTGTGGTACTGCCAGTCCGACGGGTGCGCCCGCACCACCGTGAGCCGCACCGACATCGGGGCCTGCCCCGCCTGCGGCGGCGCCGTGCGCCAGGACGAGGACGTGCTCGACACCTGGTTCAGCTCGTGGCTCGTGCCGTTCTCGAGCCTCGGCTGGCCCGACCGGACCACGGACCTCGCGACGTTCTATCCCGGCCACATGCTGGTGTCGGCCCCGGAGATCCTGTTCTTCTGGGTCGCCCGGATGATCATGGCGGGGCTGTACTTCATGGGCGACGTGCCCTACACGCACATCTACCTCCACGGCACCGTGCGCGATACGCAGCACCGCAAGATGTCGAAGTCGCTCGGCAACGGCATCGACCCGCTCGAGGTGGTGGAGCGCTACGGCGCCGACGCGCTCCGCTATTCGCTCGTGGCGGGCATGTCGGTCGGCACGGACGTCATTCTCGATCCGAACGACCTCGAGGCCTCGTTCGCGCCGGGGCGCAATTTCGCCAACAAGCTGTGGAACGCGGGGCGGTTCATCCTCTCCAATCTGGACGGCCCCCCGCGCCCGCTGGCCGGCGCGGCGAACGCCGTCCGCCGGGAGGAGCTGTCCCTCGCCGACCGGTGGATCCTCGCGCGCTGCGAGGCGACCGTGCGCGAGGCCACCGAGGCGTACGAGAAGTTCCGGCTCAACGACGCCGCGGCCGCGGTGTACCGCTTCCTGTGGAGCGATCTCGCCGACTGGTACATCG
>JAICJD010000109.1 GCA_025928645.1 Gemmatimonadales bacterium | reverse complement strand
GCGGTCCACGCCCGGCCGGGGCCGCCGGTCTCGGTGACCGGACCCTTGCTCCGCACCACGCGCGCGGGGTCGGCCGTGAGGAAGGAGTAGCGGCCCAGCGGGTGCGCGTCGGCGTTGCCCGCGGCGCTGTCGAGGAATACGAGCCAGGGAAGGTCGAGGAAGCGGGCGACCGTCTCCATCGGATCGCCCGCCTCGCCCAGGTTTTCGACCAGCGGCGCGAGCCGGCCGCTCATGGCGCCCGGCGCCGGGACGCCTCGCGCCGCCGCCGCTGGGTGAGCTTCACGTGTTCCAGCCGCTCGTCGTCCGGCGGCGTGAGATATCCCCAGCGGAGGGCGCCCTCCTGCCGGTAGGTCTTGCCCAGGGTGATCGCGAGCTTCGCCCTGGCGAGCTCCCGGCCGAGATAGAACGCGTGCGTCGCCTCGTCCACGCCGAGCTGCCCGAAGATCTCCTGGATGTCCGTCCCGCGCACGAAGATCTCGCTGTTGAACACGGTGATCGTGTCGCGGTCGGTGAAGATCCGGAAGTTGGCGTCCTTCACCGCGGCCTGTAGCTCGCGAAGCTCGGCCTCGTCGTAGGCCAGGATTTCGGGGTCCTTCACCGTCACCAGGCGGTCATCCACGTTCTTGGGCAGGGTGCGGTGGTGGACGGCGTGATACATGAGGCGGCGCGCCACGTCGATCTCCCGCACCGCGCCGCGCGCCCACGGAATGACCTCGGTCGTGAGCACCGCGCGCACACCGGTCTCCTGGCAGATGGCGAGCAGCAGGGCGTGCACCCCGGTGGTATCGGCGCTGGTGAGCTCGGTGATGTTCCCGATCCCCATCATTTGGCCCGCGTCGGGGTAGCGCCGGTGGATCTCCACGTACCGCTCGAGCGAAGCGGTGAATCCGAACCCGATCGGCTCGACGACCGGATCGATCAGGTATCCCACGCCCCAGTGCTCGAGACGGTCGAGCGTCGGGGCCAGGGTATCGATCCCCTCGCCGAAATCGGGTATGGCGACCACCCGGACCCCGCTGCCGGCGAGTTCCCTGGCCACGTCGAGGTTCGAGCCGTTGACGCTGAGCACGAGCTCGGCGCCGGCCTCGGCGGCCGTCCGGATCTCCCCCGGATCGAAGCTGTCCACGCTGACCCGCATGCCCGCCGCGCGGAGCTCGCGGACCAGGTCGCCGAGCGCGGGGAAGGGAACGCCCGGCGTGCAGCCGAGGTCGATGACGTCCGCGCCGCTCGCGCGGAAGTAGTCGGCCGCCGCTCGCAGGGCTTCGCGCGGGAGTTTGGGGGCGTTGTTGATCTCGGCCAGGATCTCGATATCGTAGGCGCCGTAGTCCGCGGCGGCGGCGGCCTGGCCGAAGTAGCGGGGGATCTCGCGGAGGTCCTTGGGGCCCTTTTCCACTCGGGCGCCGTAGCGCTCGCTCAGCTCAGCCGTGTCCCCTTCGACCAGGCCGGGCAGCAAAACCAGGTCGGTGCCCTCGGGCACCTCGAGGAACCGCGCGATCCAGGGCGTCGTCATGAGCGCGGCCACCGTGATCTTCATGACCGCGACGGCCGCCTCGAATGGAGGCTGCATCGCCCCGAGCACGCGCCGGAGCGCCGGCTCGGCGAGCCGCCCGGTGACGAACAGGACTTTCCGTGGCGAGGCCGGTACTGCTACCGTGGATCCCCCGCCCGCACCCACTTGTTGGGCGTGCCCTCGAGCGCGCCTCCCGACGGACGCCAGAGCGCGATCTCCTCGATCTTCCGGGCCAGCTCGAAGTCCTTGTCCGTGATGCCGCCGGCCGCGTGGTTCTGCAGCTTCACAGTGAGCCGGCCCCAGGTCACCGTGAGGTCGGGGTGATGATAGGCCGCTTCGGCCAGGAACCCCACGGCGTTCACCAGCATGAGGGTCGTGGGCCAGCCGTCCGTCTTGAACACGCGCCGGATCCAGCCGTCCTCGTAATACCAGCCGGGCAGCGCCTTGAGCCGCTCGCCGATCTCGGCTTCGTTGTAGGTTCGCTCTTTGGTTGCGGGCATCCTGTGGCTCCTTCCGTGTCGGTCCTGCGGGTTACATCACCATGCCGCCATTGACCATGATCATCTGTCCGGTCACGAAGGCGGCCTCGTCCGAGGCCAGGTACACCGCGGCGCCGACCAGGTCGTCCGGCCGGCCCCAGCGCCCGAGCGGCGTCTGGGCGATCACCTGGCGGTGCCACGCGTCGTCGGCCTGCTCGCCGAACGCGGTCTCGATGAAGCCCGGCGCCAGGATATTCACCCGGATCTCGGGCGCCACCTCGCGGGCGAGCGACCGGCTGAAGCTGGCGATCCCGCCCTTGGCCGCAGCATAGAGGATCGGGTTCTCGCCCGCCATGCCGAGGGTCACGTGATCCCACGACATGTTGATGATGGCGCCGCCGCGCCCACGCATCGCGTCCGCCGCGGCCCACGAAGCGAGGACCGTCCCGCGCAGATCTACCGCCAGGACCTGGTCCAGCTTCTCCAGACGGGAAAGCCGGGCGCCGGCCCCGGTCAGGATGTCGGCGCCGGCGTTGTTGATCCATACGTCCACCCGGCCGAACCGCTCGCGCATGGTGCGGGCCAGGCCGGCGACGTCTGCCTCGCGCCGGATATCAGCCTGGATGATCTCGGCTCGGCGGTCGAGCGCGCGAATGTCGTGAGCGGCCTGCTCGGCGCCCTCCGCATTCCCGCGATAGGTCAGGGCGACGTCCGCGCCTTCGCGGGCGCAGCCGAGCGCGAGCGCGCGCCCGATACCGCTGGACGCGCCGGTGACCAGTACGATCTTCCCCGCCAATCTCACCCCGGCTGCCCTCCCTCGTTGGCCCGCGCTAACTTCAAGGGTCCCAACATATCAGAGCCTTGGCAAGCCACAAGGGAGCGCGGATGCGGCTGCTGGTGAGCGTGCGGTCGGCGGACGAGGTGGCCGCGGCGGTCGCGGGAGGAGCGGAGATCGTGGACGCCAAGGAGCCCGGGCGGGGGGCCCTGGGCGCCGTCGGACCGGACGAGTTGCGTGGGATCTCACGCGTTCTCCCGGCGGGTTGGCCGCTCAGCGTGGCGCTGGGCGACCCGGCGGACGAGCGCGAGGTCGGCTCGGCCTGGCGGCTGCTCGACGTGATCGCCGGTGGTAGGCCGCTCTTCGTCAAGCTGGGGCTATCGGGCGTGGGCGGCCTGGCCGGGGCGCGGTCGATCCTCCACCATGCCGTGGCGCTGGCGGCCTCATCGCCGAGCCGGCCGGCGGTCGTGGCGGTGGCATATGGCGACGCCAAGGGTCCGCCTCCCGAGGCGGTCATCGAATTGGCATCTGAAGCGGGCGCCCGAGGCGTGCTGCTGGATACCTGGCGCAAGGATGGGCGAGACCTTTTCAGCTTCATGGCCGAGCCGACGGTTCGCGCGTGGGCGATGGGCGCCCGGGCGCGTGGTCTGCTCGTCGCCGCGGCCGGAAGCCTGTCGGCGGCGGGCGTCGAACGGGCGGCGCGGCTGCCGGTGGACGTGGTCGGGGTACGCGGAGCCGCCTGCCTCGGCGGGCGCAACGGGCAGGTAGACGAGGCCTTGGTTCGTACGCTCGCGGCCGCTATCCGCGGTGCCGGGGCACAGCCACACGCAGTAGCATAAATATCTGCCGCAGTGTGGCTTACAAAGCAGATTCCGGGATTGATCACGGCCGGTTTCGGCTTATATTTGGGACATGTCTGAGCCTGCCATCGATTTCGACGCGCTCGGGGTAGATCTCGACCGGCTGGAGCGCTGCCTCCGGCTCCGCGCAGCGCGCACCGGAGCGGGCCGGTACCACGTGGCCGGCGGCGGACAGGCGCACTGGGTCGATCTCTACACCACCGACATCCCCCGCTGCGACTGCGGCGACCATCTCTGGCGCGACCAGATCTGCAAGCACATCCTGGCGGCCCTCCTGCGCGAGGGAGACGAGCGCGTGCTGTCGGCGCTGCGGGAGCTGGTGGACACGCTGAAAAATCGCCACCCGATGGCGGCCTGACGCGATTTGCCGGAGTCGGCTCCGGCGCCGTTCGCTGAGGCTCCCCTAACCTTTCGATCCACAACTGTTTGCCCAAGCCCGGACGGGGGCACGTCCCTTGCCGGAAGCCGGGTCGTTTCTTGGCGCGCGGAACCGTGCGTGCCGCCGCCTCTGGTCTACCTCCAGTCTCCCGAGCCCAACTCCGTGACTTTGGCGCCGGCACCCCTGCAGAGCAGGTTCGGGCGAAGGCTCCTCCTGCTTTTCGTGGGTTGTGCGGTGCTCCCCGTCGCGGTGGTGGCCGCGGTCTCGTACGGCCACATCACCCGCGAGCTGCGCAGCCAGAGCGAGCGGCGGCTGCATCAGGCGAACACCGCGATGGGGCTCGCGCTGTACGAGCGGCTCCTGCTGCTCGACGCAACGCTCAAGAGCCTGCCGCCCCGAATCGTCCTCGAGCGGGACCGCGCCCGCGGAGAGCCCGATGAGCGGCAGCTGCTCACCATGGGCCTCGATCTCCTGGCCAGCCGACGCTTCCTGGCCCTCGAGTTCGTGGGCGACGACGGCCGGCATGTGCCGGTGTTCGGGCAGATCGAGGAGCATCCGGTCCTCACCCCGAACGACTATGACGATCTGCAGGCCAACCTCCCGCTCGTCAGGGCGCTGCCCCACGGCTCGTCCACTGCCCGCACCTTCCTCCTGCGGCGCCTGGAGCACGGGACCGAGGTCCGCGGCACGCTGATCGGAGAGGTCAGTCCGGATTTCCTCTGGGGCTCGCTGGCCGCGAGCCTGCCCTCCCCCAACACGATGATCGCCGTCACGGACGAGGCCTCGCGCGTCCTGTTCCGGTCCACGCAGGCCGATCTCGTCGCCCAGGCCGACCCGATCGTCGAGGCGGCCCCGGTCGCGTCCGCCGACCCACCGGCGGCGCCCGACTCCGCCGGCCGGGCGTACGTGGCCGCATCCTCGCCGCTCCTGCTCGACGAGGTGTTCTCCGCGCCGACCTGGACGTTGACGCTGAGCGAGACGGAGGACGAAGTGCTCGGACCGCTCGCCCGGTTCACCCACCTGTTCGCGTGGGTGGTGGCGCTCTCGGGCCTGACCGTGCTCCTGTTGAGCGGGAGCCAGATTCAGCGCAGCCTGGTGCCGCTGGTGGAGCTCCGGGAGGGTACGCGACGGATTGCCCACCGGGACTTCGCGAGCCGGGTGACCGTGACCAGCCAGGACGAGTTCGAGGAGCTGGCCTCCTCCTTCAACGCGATGGCCGTGCAGCTCGGGAGGCAGTTCCAGGCGCTCTCGACCGCGGCCGACCTGGACCGCGCGGTGCTCTCGGCCACCGACGTCGCCTCCATCGTCGACACCCTGCTGGCCCGGACCCGCGACGTGTTCCCCTGCCATATCGTCGGCGTCACTCTGGTCGCGCACGACGGCGGGAAGTCGCTGGCCGGCGTGCTCTACGACTATTGCGACGAAGTCCGCCACACGACCCGGGTCGAGCTTCGGTCGGAGGACGTGCAGGACCTGCTCGGCGGGCCCGATCTCATGCGGTTCGACCACTCGTCCGATCCGATGCCCGCCTACCTGGTGCCGATGGCGCGGCTGGGCCCGTGCTCGATGCTGGTGCTGCCGCTCCGCTTCCAGCGGCATCTCGTCGGCATCCTCGTCCTCGGCGAGCGCTCCGGCGTTGCGGCCGGCGCCGACGAGCAGGTGCAGATCCGACGCCTGGCCGATCAGGTCGCCGTAGCGCTGGCCAACGTGCAGATGCTCGAGCAGGTGAAGTCGCTGGCCTACTTCGACAGCCTCACGGGCCTGCCGAACCGGCTCTCGCACAAGGAGCGTCTGGCGCAGGCCCTGGAGCAGGCTCGGCGCGGGGGCAAGCTGGTGGCGGCCTTCTTCATCGATCTCGACCACTTCAGCCGCATCAACGACACGCTTGGCCACGAGGCGGGGGATCAGCTCCTCCAGCAGATCGCGCTCCGGCTGCGTGCCTCGTGCCGCGACCGCGAGGACGAGATCGCGCCGGCGCAGGACGCCGTCGCGGATGTCGCCCGCCTGGGTGGCGATGAGTTCACCGTGATCATGCCCGGTCTCACGCGGCCCGACGACGCGGGGAAGCTCGCCCGGCGCATCCTGAGCAGCCTCGCCCACCCCGTTCCGCTCGCGGGGCAGGAAATCTTCGTCACGGCGAGCATCGGGATCGCCCTCTATCCCGACGACGGCGAGGATCTCGAGACGCTCCTGATGCACGCGGACACCGCGATGTACAAGGCGAAGGAGCAGGGGGGCAACAGCTACCAGACCTACTCGCGGACCATGAACGCGCGGGCGCTCCAGCGGCTCACGCTGGAGAACGCGCTCCGCCGGGCCCTGGAGCGGGCCGAGTTCGAGCTGCACTACCAGCCGATCGTGGACGGCCGGAGCGGCGCGACTGCCGGCGCCGAGGCGCTGGTGCGCTGGCGGCATCCGGAGCTCGGGCTGCTGCTGCCGTCCGAGTTCGTGCCGCTGGCGGAGGAGAACGGGCTGATCGTGCCGCTGGGAGAGTGGGTGCTGGAGGAAGCCTGCCGTCAGAACCTCGCCTGGCAGGAGGCCGGGCTGCCGCCCATTCGCGTCGTGGTCAACCTGTCGAGCCGGCAGCTCCGCCGCACCCTGCCCGACGTCGTCGCGCGCACGCTGCAGACCACCGGCCTCGAGTCGCGCTTTCTCGGTCTCGAGCTCACCGAGAGCCTGCTGGTCAAGCATCACCGGGAGGACACCGACACGCTCCACGCGCTCCGCGCGATGGGCCTCCACCTGGCGGTCGACGACTTCGGCACCGGGTACTCGTCCTTCAGCTACCTCAAGCACCTGCCCCTCGACGCGCTCAAGATCGACCGCTCGTTCATCCGCGAGGTCACGATCTCCCCCGACGACGCGGCGATCACCACCGCGATCATCGCGATGGCGCACGCGCTGGAGCTCAAGGTGGTGGCCGAGGGAATCGAGACCGAGGCGCAGCGCGCCGTACTGCGGGCGCAGGGCTGCGACGACATGCAGGGCTACCTGTTCAGCCGGCCGGTCCCGGCTGAGGCGCTGGCCGCGTTCCTGACCAAGGCGCCGGTGCAGCCGCGCGGCGGGCGGCGGCTGAAGCGGGCCTGAGCGGGGGCGAGAAAGGCTCCGCTACCGCCCCGCACGCCCGAGCACGCGCTCCAGCTCGCCGACCCGTTGCCACCCCAGCACGACGCATCGTAGCCCGCGCGGCAGCGCGGTCTCGAAGCACGCATCGGTGAGCCACGGACCGGGTGCTCCGTCCACCGGCTTGAGCAGGACGAGGCACGCGGCGTCGAGCGCCCCGGCGACGAACGCGGCCACGCTGTCGCTGCTGGCGCCCCAGCTGTGCGGCAGCACGTCCGCCGCGCGCATCCAGCGGGAGGGCGCGAGCACCGCGACGCCCGCCGGCTCGATGGCGGGTCCGATCGCCCCGGGCTCCTCGACCAGCACGGCCCCTTCGATGCGCTCGGCGAGCACGTGCGCGTACTGGTCCATGGCGAGGATCGCCATCCAGTGCGCCGCGTCTGCCGAGAGCCGCTCGCGCCGCTCGAAGGCCCGCACCTGATCGGCGAAGGGCCCGCCGCCAGGCACGACCACGATCCTGTGCCGGCGGCCCGCTTCCCCCAGTGCGCGTCCGACGGTGTCGAGCGCCCCGGCCGCGGCGCTGAGCCCACCGCCGACTTTCACCACCGCCAGGGGCCTCATCGGCCGGCGAGCTCGTCGGCCAGGAGCCAGCCCACGGCGGCCGCCGGCGCGACGTCCGCCGCGGGGCCGAGCCAGCGCGCGAGCGGCACCGGCTCGAGCCCCTCGCGGCGGGCTGCGTCGGCCGCGAGGAACGCCCCGAGGCCGGCGACGACCGCGGTGGTCGCGGCCGGGCAGGTGGCGCGCACGCGGCGGATCCCCACCGCGACCGCCTCCAGCTGCGCCTCCGCGATCGCGCCGGCGATCCGGTCGATCGCCGTCTCGTCGAGCATCTCGCGGTCGCCGCACACGACCCGAGCCAGCCGTTCGCCGGCGTGTTCCCGGTCCGGCGGTCGGCCGTCGGCTGTCGGGGCGGTGTACTGCGAAGGCGACAGGGCGCCGAGCCAGAGGTGCGCGTCGCCCACCGTGGCAAAGCCCTCAGCCGACACCCGCGCGCATCCATCCCACAGCGGCACTTCGCGCACCAGCGCCTCGACCGGGGTCCGCACGGCCCCGGTATAGACCAGCTCTCCCGTGAGCAGGCGCGCGGGATCGGTGCGGCCGCGCGCCGCAACCCGGCCGCCCGCGATCGGGATGATGTCGGTCGAGGTCGTTCCGATGTCGACCAGCAGGGCGTCCCGCACGAACCGGCCGGCCAGGGTCGCCGTCGCGACCCAGTTCGAGGCCCCGACGTCCCACGGCCGCCCCCGCGCGCCTGCGGGGCTGATGAAGCGGCCGTCCGTGGTGAAGACCCGCACGTCGTCCGATGGGAACGCCGCCGTCACCGCGTCCAGCACGGCCGCGACGCCCGCGCGTTTGCTGCGGAACGCCTGCGAGAGCTCCGCGGTCATCGTCACCGCGTGGACCCAGCCTTCCGTCCGCCCGAGCCGGCCCGCCAGGGCGGTGAGCGTGTGGCCGAGCGCCGACGGATCCCGCTGGATCTCGAATGGCGCGTTCGCCCACCGCAGCGCCGGCGCGGCGTCCCGGCGCGGCTCGAGCCGGACGGCCTTGGTGTTCACCCCGCCGATGTCCCACCCCAGCACCGCCGGCCGGCTCGTCCCAGCGCTGGTCATCCGGCTCCGGTCGCGCGTAAGTTGCGGTCATGGAGATCATCCCGGTGCTCGACCTGGCCCGCGGCGTGGCCGTGCGGGCCCAGGCCGGCGATCGCTCGCGCTACGAGCCGGTCGCCTCCGCGCTGGCGCCCGATGCCGTGGGCGACCCGGCCGCCATCATGCGCGCATTCCGCACCCGTCTCGGCGCGAGCGAGTGCTACATCGCCGACCTCGACGCCATCCAGGGCGGCGCCGTGCAGCGCGCGATGCTGCGGGACCTGGCCCAGCTCGAGACCGGCTTCGCGGGCGCCATCCTGGTGGATGCCGGCGCGCACACGCCCGAGAGTACCTACGAGGTGCTCGCCACCGGGGCCAGCGAGGTGGTGATCGGGCTGGAGACGCTGCGCGCGTTCACCGATCTGCGCGAGATCCTCCGCGTCGTGGGCGACACCCGCGTCGTGTTCAGCCTCGACCTCCGGATGGGCAGCCCCATCCTTCACCCCGCGATGCACGACGCCGAGGGAGCGCTCCCCGACGCGCTGAGTCTGGCCGCCCAGGCGATGGAGACCGGCGTGCGCACGCTGGTCGTGCTGGACCTGGCGCGTATCGGGACCGGCTGCGGGGCGGATCTGGGACTGCTCGAGGCGCTGCGGAAGCGCTTCCCGCTGGTGCGGTTGCTGGCGGGCGGCGGGGTGCTCGCCCGTCGGGATCTCGACCGGATGCGCGACGCCGGCTGCGACGGCGCGCTGGTCGCGAGCGCCATTCACGCCGGCACGATCACCGCCGCCGATCTGGCCGATCTGGCCGGCGAGCCGGTCGGCGCTCAGTCGCCCAGCGTCTCGCGGTAGGTGGCCGACTGGCCGTAGTTCTCCTCGACCTCCAGCTCCAGCAGCGTCAGATGGCTGTAGCCGCTCCGGTCCAATTCCTCCCGGACCCGGGCGCCCAGATACTGCGCCAGCATCTCGGCCGTGGTGTTTTGGATCGGGAGCAGCGCGCAGTCGCGGGTTGGGAACACGTAGGTTGGACGGCCGAAATAGTCGACCCGAACCCGGTCGCCGTCCTCGTGGAAGGCCAGCTTCGGGTTCTGGGTGGGGAGCAGGACCTTGTGGTCGATCTCGTCCACGAACCGGCGCGTGATCTGCTTGAGGATGCTGAAGTCGAGCACGAAGAACGCTTCGGCGTCCACCGATCCTTCGACGGCGACGCCGACGCGGTAGTTGTGGCCGTGCAGCGTCTCGCACTGGTGGCCCCGGAACGTGATGAAGTGTGCCGAGGCGAACACCAGATAGTCCTTGCTGACCTGCACCCGGAAACGGCTCCGCACGACGATCTCCTCAGGGGTTCCAGCCGCCCTCTAGTATAACGACGAACAACGCGGCGCAGGTGAGGTCCGCGGTCGTGCCGGGGTTCCGGGCATTGGCCGGATCGCGGAGCGCCCGGTCGAACGACGCCAGCGCCTGGCGGCCGGCCGGGCTCCGCACCCCGCCCGCGTCCGCCGCCGCCCGCGCCCCGCGCGACACGTCTTCGGCCGCGGCGCGGCCCAGCTTGCGGGCGATGTGGGTGTCGGGCAGGGCGGCGAGCAGGCGCAGGTACGCTTCGACCGTGGCGTCGCTCCAGTCGAGCCCGTCGCCGCGCGCGGCCCGGAGCGCGGGCGCGCCGATCTCGAACGTGGCGGCGAAATCGGTCACGTACTCGCGCGCCACGCTGTCGCGGTCGGCGGCCAGCGCCATCGCCTCCCGCAGCGCGACCGTCGGCACGGCCGCCACGTCCTCGCTCGCAGCCGCGCCGAGCCCGCCGGGCCGAGCGAGCCGGATTGCGGCGTAGACCTCGGCCGCGTCGTCCACCGTGGTCGAGGCCAGGACCTCGGCCACTGCCGGACGCAGCGCGCCCGTGGTGCGGCGCGCGGCCCGCGCGAGCGGCGCGAGAAGGAGGATGATGCCGAGATTGGTATTCGAGCGGGTCCATCGGCTGGTCGCGTCGACCGCCGCGTAAACGGTGGCGCCCAGCGGGCGTTCCCCGGCCGCGGCCAGCGCGGGCCCGATGGCGACCGCGCTGGCGAGGAAGTCCTCGTAGCGTGTGTCGTGAAAGTGGCGGTCGGGCGAGACGTTGCCGGGCTTGGGGGCGCTGACCTCGAGCAGGCAGGCCAGCTGCCCGGCCGCGGCCACCGCCTCCGGCGTTCTCACGGCCGGGCGCTCGTGACCTGCTCGACGACCGCTCCGGCCACGTCGAGCCCGGTGGCGCGCTGCAACCCTTCCCAGCCCGGAATTCCGTTGACCTCGAGCACGTAGATCGAGCCGTCGCGCGCCGGCAGCAGATCCACGCCGGCGTACTCCGCGCCGACGGCGGCGGCGGCCCGGAGCGCGAGCGCGCTCCACGCGTCGGAGAGCTGGATCGGCCGCGCGGACCCGCCGCGCGAGAGGTTCGTGCGCCAGCCGGAGGACGTGCGCTCGATGGCGGCGAAGACCCGGCCCCCGATCACGAACGCGCGGATGTCACGGCCCTCGTGCTCTACCGTTCGCTGGAGGTAGTACACGCCGCGGATGGTCTCGATGGTCTTGAAGACCCGGAAGGCCATCTCCTCGTCGCTCACCCGGGCCATGCCCAGGCCCATCGATCCGAACAGCGGCTTCACGATCACGTCGCCGCCCAGCGCCCGGAAGCCGGCGAACGCCTCGTCCGGAGTCTCGCACACGACGGTGTCGGGGGTGGGCAGGCCGCACCGCTCCAGCAGGGCGGTGGTCCAGAACTTGTCCACGGTCCGCTCGATGGCGCGCGGCGAGTTCATCACCCGGACCCCGCGGTCCTCCAGCCGGTGCAGCGCGTCCACCCGGTAGATGATCTGCTCGAGCGAGCCGGACGGAATGATGCGGGCGAGCACCGCGTCCGCCCGGTCGAGATCGGCCGCGCGGCTCCGGAGCCCGGGCCGGCGGCCCATCGTGCCCACCAGCCCCTCGTAGGGCACCACCACGCCGGTGTGCCCGCGCGCCTCGAGCGCGCGGGCCAGCTCCCGGGTGTGCCACCCTTCGCGGGCGGCGAGGATGACGACGTGCAGGCTACTGCTGCTCGCCGACGAGGCCGGTGAGGCCGCCGGTGGCGAAGTTGGGCAGGTCGCCGCCCACCTTCTTGAAGCCGGGCGTCGCCATGCCCTTCTTGACATCGTCCATCGAGTTGAAGCACAGCTCCGCCTGGCGGTACTTCTCCGGCTTCGAGCCGTCGAGGTTGGACTCGAAACGCGTGAGGTCGGCCCGGGTGAAGCCGATCTCCTGCTGCACCGAGGTGACGAGCGGCAGGTGCTTGGAGGAGTAGTACGACTCGAAGGCCGCCGTATCCTTCGGCGTGTTGTAGATGACCGTCACCAGCGCGGGGCACGCGGCCGCGCTCTTGTCGCCGGTCTCGACCGCGATCAGCCCGATGAGCCCGCCCGTGGCGAAGTTCTTGAGGTCGTCGCCCACCGCCTTGAAGCCCGGCGTGGCCATGCCCTTCTTGAGCGCGTCCATGTCGTCGAAGTACAGCTCGGCCTGCCGATAGAACGTCGGCTTTTTGCCATCGAGGGTGCTGGTGAACTTGGTCAACTCGGCCTTGGTGAAGCCGATTTCCTGCTGTTTCGAGGTGACGAGCGGCAGGTGCTTCTCCGAGTAGTACTTCTCGAAAGCCGCCGGGCTCTTCGGCTGCTTGTAGATGACGGCGACGATCGCCTGTGGGCCGGCCGGCGCGGCCGCGGTGGACTCGGCGGGCGCGGCCATGGAGGCGGTGTCGGCCGCCGGCGCGTTGGCCGCCTTGTCGGCCGGCTTG
>JAICJD010000216.1 GCA_025928645.1 Gemmatimonadales bacterium | reverse complement strand
TACCAGGGCTATCGGACCCGTTTCTACCGCGACGCAAAGGGAAACACGGTCCAGATCTACATCGAGCCCAAGGGCGCGCGCGTGGTCAATCTCTGGGCCGATGCGGCCGACGAGAGCCTCGGCTTCAACGTGCGGGACCCGGCCGGCCGCGCCCTCCGGGTGGACTGGGGGGCGGACAGCGCGACCGCCGACGCTTCCGGAGCGGTCCGCACGCTCGAGTACCGGCTCACCGCCCACGCCCGGCGCGCGACGCTGGGCTGGTTCCTGTTGGGCACGATGCGGGTCGAACGAGACTTCCAGTACGGGAAGACGCACCTCCGGCCATACGGTCGCGGGACCTACTACGTCGCCGAGGAATCCACGCTGGTGGCGAATGTCGGCCGGCTCCCGGCGGACGAGCGGCGGCGCGAGCTCGAGCTGCTCGGCGCGAGCGGCACCGACGAGCTGCGCGCCCGGCTGCTCCCGGCGATCGCCGCGTGCGGCGCCGGATGCGCGCGGATCGCGCGGCCCTCGCTCGACGGGCGGAATCACCTGGCGCTCGAGCTCCGGGCGGACCCGCGCAAGGTCGCCCTCGGCGTCGTGGGACGGGCGGTCACCCTGCAGTCGCGAGCCGGCAACACCGTCGACTTCACCGTCAAGATCGCGACCGACGGCGCGCCGCTCACCCCGCTGACGCGGGACTCGATCTTCACCCGCGAGTTCCTGGATTTCGTCGCCAAGGCGGGGGGCGACTCGGCGAGCCTGTCGGGCCGGCGCCTCGAGCGCGAGGTGCGCAGCGTCGAGCTCTTGAGCTCGGAAGAGAAGCTCATGGCCGGGCTGCCCAATTTCGCGACCTACTTCGGCCGCGACATGATGATGGCGGCGCTGATGATGCGTCCTATCTGGCGACCGGCCATGTCCGAGCACGTGATCGCCAGCGTATTGCGGAAGCTTTCCCCGCGGGGCGACGTGAGCCATGAGGAGGCCCTCGGCGGCCAGGCGATCCGTGAGCATGCGGCCGAATACAATCAATTGATCGCCGCCCACCGCACGGCGGCGGCCCGTCCCTCGAGCGCCCGCGCCGACAGCGCGGCGGCCGAGCTGTGCGACACCACAGCCGGCGCCGAAGCGGTTCGCGAGGGAGCGGCGGCCACCGCGCCGCCCGGGGAGGGTCGGCCCGCCGCCCGCGCCCTGGCGTGGGGTGAGGTCCGCGACTGCGCCCTCGACGCGGCCCGTTCCCTGCTCCGCGACCTCCAGCGCACCCGCGAGAACTACCACATGCTGGACGACGAGTTCCAGCTCCCGATTCTCGAAGCGCGCTACCTGGCCGACTCGGCGGTCGGTCCGGCCCGGAAGCGCGCCTTTCTGCTGGAACAGGACAGCGCCGGAACGCCTCGCCTCGCGCTGCTGCTGCGCGAGCTGGGTCTCGTCGCCCAGGAGACCCGGGCCTACGCCGCCGATCCGCGCCCGGCCAACCTGGTCTCCTTCGTAAAGCGGGACTCTATCCACTGGCGGTCGGCCAGCTGGCGCGACAGCGACGCGGGTTACGCCAACGGCCGGTTCGCGATGGATATCAACGCCATCTGGGCGCCGCGCGCGCTGCGGGCGCTCGGCGCGATCCTGTCGGCCCTGCCGGCGCTCGGCTTCAGCGGAGCCGCGCTGGATTCTCTCGCTCCCAAGACCGCCAAGGGCGCGCTCGCACCGTACCTGGCCGATTCGAGCGCGCTCAGTCGGGCGATCGACATCTGGCGCGGGGCCCGGCGGCATTTCCTGGTGACCCTCTCGCGCGCGGAGGTGACTCGCGGCGTCGAAGCGAAGCTCGCCTGGCTTTCCGCCGCGGAGCGGTCCTATTGGAAGCAACAGCCGGCGGCCACCGGAATGTCCGACTCGTTCACCTTCCTGGCGTTGTCGCTGGACTCGGCGGGGCATCCCATCCCGATCCCGAACACGGACCCCGCCACCGAGCTGTTCCTCGACGCGACCGGCCACGCCCCGGTCGCTCTGGACGTGCTGGGTCCGTTCGTCCAGGGTTATCCGGTCGGTCTCTTCATCGAGGGGCTCGGCCCGGTCGTGGCCAACGATGCCTTCGCGGGCTCGCGCGTGTGGAACACCTTCGCCAAGGACCCCTATCACGGGCCGCGCGTGGTCTGGGGGCGCGAGGTGAACCTGCTGCTGCTCGGCCTGGCCGCCGACGCCGGCCGGACCCCGCCGCCAGGCCCGGCCGACACGGCTCGGGCGCTGGCGGCGCTGCGCGCCACACGAGCGGCGGTCCAGGCGTCGGGCCTCGAGCACAACGAGCTGTGGAGCTACCGCATCGAGCATGGCCGGCTGCTCCCCACGCGCTACGGCACCAGCTCGGACGTTCAGCTCTGGAGCAGCACCGATCTCGCGGTGCAGTACATGCTTTCACGCCTCCCTACCCAATGAGCATCATGGCCCCGGCTCCCGTCGCCCGTCTCGCCGCGATCGACTATGTCGTCATGGCCGTCTACTTCGTCGCCGTGCTGGGGGTCGGGTGGGGCCTGCGCCGGCTGACGCGCACCAGCACCGACTTCTTCCTGTCCGGCCGATCGCTCCCGCCCTGGATCACGGGGCTCGCCTTCATCTCCGCCAACCTCGGCGCTCAGGAGGTGATCGGCATGGGCGCCTCGGGGGCCAAGTACGGCATCTCCACCAGCCACTTTTACTGGGTGGGCGCCATCCCGGCGATGGTGTTCGTCGGCCTGTTCATGATGCCGTTCTACTATGGCTCGCGCGCGCGCTCGGTGCCCGAGTACCTGCGGCTCCGGTTCGACGAGAAGACCCGCACGCTCAACGCGGCGTCGTTCGCGGTGATGACCGTGTTCTCGTCCGGCGTTTCGATGTACGCCATGGGCAAGCTGCTCAACCTGCTGCTCGGCTGGAGCTTCGACGTGAGCGTGCTGGTGTCGGCGGTGATCGTGCTCGTCTACATCCTGCTCGGCGGGCTCACCAGCGCCATCTACAACGAGGTGCTGCAATTCTTCCTCATCGTGTTCGGGTTTCTGCCGCTCGTGGGCCTGGGCCTGTATGCGGTAGGGGGGTGGCCGGAGCTCTCCGCGCGGCTCGCCGAGGTGGCTTCGGCGCGTGGACTGCCCCCCGGCGCGTATACCCACACCTGGTCCAATCTCGGCGACGCCTCGCAGAACCCGATCGGCGTCGAGTGGTTCGGCCTGGTGATGGGGCTCGGGTTCGTGCTCTCGTTCGGCTACTGGTGCACCGACTTCCTGGTGGTCCAGCGCGCGATGGCCGCGGACTCGATGACGGCCGCGCGCCGGACGCCGCTCATCGCCGCCGTGCCCAAGATGCTGTTCCCCTTCCTGGTGATTCTGCCCGGAATGATCGCGCTCGTGCTCGGAGCCGGCCACGAGGCGGCGGGAGCCGGCCAGGGGCTGGTGCCGGCCAAGCTCACCGCGGCCGGCACGCCGCTGCTCGACGGCGCGGGACGGGTCGTGCTCGACTACGACCTCGCCACGCCGATGATGCTCGTGCGCCTGTTCCCGTCCGGCATGCTCGGGCTCGGGCTCACCGCGCTCATGGCGTCGTTCATGTCCGGCATGGCGGGGAACGTCACGGCGTTCAACACGGTCTGGACCTACGACATCTACCAGAGCCACATCCGGCGCGGCGCCTCGGACGCGCACTATCTCTGGATGGGCCGGGTGGCGACGGTGGCGGGGATCGTGCTCGCGGTGGCGGCGGCGTACGTGGCGGGCGCGTTCAACAACATCATGGACCTGCTGCAGCTCGTCTTCGCCTTCGTCAACGCGCCGCTGTTCGCCACGTTCGCGCTCGGCATGTTCTGGCGGCGGACGACCGGGCACGGCGCGTTCGTGGGCCTGCTCGCGGGCACGCTGGCCGCCGCGATCCACCACGGGCTGACGCTGCCCGCGGGCGTGGGCCCCGGCATCAAGGGCGGGTATCTCGGGCTGTGGCACACGTATCCGAGCGAGCTGGCGCAGACCTTCTGGACCGCCATCGTCGCCTGGGTCACCTGCTTCGTCGTCACGATCGTGGTGAGCGCCGCCACGCGCCCGCGTCCGGACGACGAGCTGCGGGGGCTGGTCTACTCGCTCACGCCGAAGCCGAGCGACGCCGGCCTGCCGCTTCGAGCGCGCCCCTGGGTGCTTGGCGTCGTGGTGCTCCTGCTCACCGTCATGCTCAACCTGATCTTCTTCTGACCGTGTTCACGCGCCCGCGCCACGCCGACCGACCGGACCACCAGCCCACGCGCCGGTGCCGCCTGACCTGCGCTGCCTCGAGATATCGCCGATTCGGGAGGACGGCATGAGCGTCGCCAGCCTGGACATCCGGGTACCCATCGGCAGCCTGTTCACCGCGCTCGGCGCGCTGATCGGCGGCTACGGCCTCGTGGCGGGGGCAGACCCCACGCACATCGCGACCGCCGGCGTGAACATCAATCTCTGGTGGGGGCTGGTGATGCTGGTGTTCGGGCTGGTGCTGCTGGCGAGCGCGCGGCGGGCCCGGCGCCCGGCCTCGGCCCATCCCGCGACGGAAGAGCCTGAGGGCCGCGCCACCGAAGAGCGCGAGCACCGGCTCGGCTTGGAGGACTGAGCGGGGCTCGAGTCACCCGGAGCGGAGCGAAGGGGGCATGACCTGGATCATGCCCCCTTCGCTCCGCTCAGGGTGACTCGGTGGCCGGCCCCACCGGGGCCGCGGCCTCGTGGCGCCGGCCCAGCGCCGCGGCCAGCTCGATCGCGGCCCGCATGCTCGAGGCGTCGGCCCGGCCGGTCCCCGCGATGT